>JBBQDV010000074.1:0-12720 GCA_038320005.1 Cyanophyceae cyanobacterium | reverse complement strand
TACTGCTAAACAAAGGTTAGGAGTTCTTGAACAATCTCAGGATGGCTTCTTTATCTCAGAAATGGATATGCGTTTCCGCGGTCCTGGGGAAGTTTTAGGGACAAAACAATCGGGACTTCCAGATTTTGCTTTAGCGAGTTTAGTAGAAGACCAAGAGGTGTTAAATTTAGCGAGGGAAGCAGCAGAAAAGATTATTTTAGCGGAAGGGAGTTTACAGGGGATGCCTTCTTTGCGTCAGGAGTTGGAAGTTAGGTATCAGAAGATGATGGATGGGGCAATTTTGACATGATTTTTTACCCAAGCATAACTATCAAACAGGTAAATAAGCGATTACGCTTTTAAATTGGGTATATATAGCGACCAAGACTTTTGCTATTACTGACAATTGAGTTTAAATAACGAATAGCTTAAATAATCAACTCTTAGCTAACTTTTATTAATTACTATGACTATAAACCAAGCCCAACCACCACTATTAGAAGCTAAAGGACTTAGTAAATGTTTTGGGGGGATTAAAGCTGTTGAGAATGCCAATATTAATGTTAAGAAAGGAAGTATTACGGGGTTAATTGGTCCGAATGGGGCAGGTAAAACAACTCTATTTAACTTAGTTTCTAATTTTATTCGCCCCGACCAGGGAGAAGTTATTTTTGATGGCGAAATTATTACCTCTCTGCAACCCCATCAAATTGCCCAACAAGGCTTTATTCGTACCTTCCAGGTGGCGCGAGTCCTTTCTAAGCTTTCGGTACTAGAGAATATGCTTCTAGCTGCCCAGAAACAAACAGGAGAGAACTTCCTGAAAGTCTGGTTTCAGCGTCCAGCGGTGCGACAAGAAGAATGGGAAAATACGCAACGGGCGATGGTGATATTAGAGTCTGTGGGATTAGCTGAGAAAGCGCAAGATTATGCTGGGGCTTTATCTGGGGGACAACGGAAACTGTTGGAAATCGCTAGGGCGATGATGACTAACCCCAAACTAATATTACTTGATGAACCTGCTGCTGGGGTTAATCCTACTTTAATTAATCAAATTTGTGAATATATTCGCACTTGGAATGAAACAGGTATAACTTTTTTGGTTATTGAGCATAATATGGATGTAATTATGTCTTTATGCGATCGCGTTTGGGTATTAGCAGAAGGGCGAAATCTCGCAGATGGTACTCCCCAGGAGATTCAGCAAAATAAAGAGGTATTAGAAGCCTATCTGGGGGATTAAAAAACAGCCCAAGCTTGATCTTTATAGCCGTAGTTATAAGCATCGGGGTGTAATATTTCCGCCAAGATTTCGAGAGAATCTACCAGTCGAGGGGAAGGACGATTGAAATAAGCATTCCCATCGGTGATAAAGACTTTACCATTTTTAACGGCTTGTAAATTCTCCCAGTTTGGCTGTTGTTTCAGGACTTGGGATTCTTGACGAGTACGTTCTAAATCAAAGCCACAGGGCATGATAATAATATATTCGGGATCAGTTTCTAAGATGGCTTCCCATTTTAAATAGGGGGAATGTTTTCCTGTTACGCCAAATAAGGATTTACCCCCAGCAATTTCAATCAATTCAGGAATCCAGTTTCCTGTCGCCATTAATGGATCTACCCACTCAATTGCAGCTACAGTGGGAATATCGTTATTATCAGTAAAGATCTGGGTTTTCTGGTAGCAAGTCTCAACTCGCGCTTGTAGGTAATTCACTAAAGGCTGAGAATCAATCTGAAAGATACTCGCAACTTGTTCAATATCTTTCCAAAGATCACTTAAAACGTCTGGTTGTAAGGAGATAACTTTGGGTTTACTTTCGGTAAGTTGGGAAAGGGCTTTCTCTACATCCGCAAGGCTGACCGCACAGACATCACACTGATCTTGAGTTAAGATGTGGGTAGGTTTTAACTCTTGTAGTACCTCAATTTTAACTTTGTAGATACTGAGGGCGGATTTGGTCAATTCAGTAACGTCAGCATCTATTTTGGCACTGGATTGTTCACTATTTAGTTTCGCTTCAGTACAAACTGGGAGTTTTTGCACTTCCCTTGGATAGTCGCATTCATGAGATCGCCCTACCAAGGAGTCACCTAGTCCCAATGCTACCACTAATTCTGTTGCCCCAGGAAGTAAGGAAATAATGCGGAAGTCAGCAGGATTCATATTCATATTAAAACTTGATTTGCTATACTTCAAAGTTAGCTGAAGCTCCACTAGAAGAGTGAGAAATTATGCAATTATCTCTCAAGAGTTGGATATTAGGAATACCAACAAGGGTGGGTTTGATTGCGATCGCGCTTTCCTTTCCTTACTCCCCTTTATCCGCCCAAAGCTTACCTAGCTTGACTCCTACCACCCCTTTAGCAGAACGAAAAGTTAATGAGGGGTTAGCATCTATCCAAGAGGGTAATTTGGAGAACGCGATCGCGCAATTCCAATCTGCAATTGATCTAGATTCACAACTAGTTGCTGCCCATTATAACCTTGGACTAGCCCTGCGCCAAAGTGGACAAATTCAAAGCGCAGCCACTGCTTTCCATCGCGCCACAGAACTACAACCAGATCTCGCGATCGCGTTTGCGAATGTAGGGGCTACTTTACTCGAAGGAAATAACTTAGAAGTCGCTAAAACCTATCTACAACGGGCGATTGAACTGAATCCTAATCTGGGATTGGCTTATTATAATCTTGGTTTAGTTTATAAGCAACAAGGAGAATGGGAAAACGCGATCGGGTTTTTAAAAACCGCTATCCAACTCAGCGAAACAGCCCCAGAACCCCATTATCATCTCGGTTTAATCTATCTCCAACAAGAAGAACTCTCAAACGCCCAGAAGTCGCTACAACAAGCCTTAAAAATTAGTCCTCGTTACCCTGAAGCCAGTTATAGTTTAGGAAAAGTCCACCTTAAGCAAGGGAAGTTAGACGCAGCATTAAAAGCCTTTCGCGAAGCAACCCAAGCTAACCCCAACTACGCAAACGCCTATTATGGTGCAGGATTAGTCTTTTTGGAAAAGGGTTCATATCAAGAAGCAAACAAAGTCCTACAATATGCCCAAGATTTATATATCAGTCAAGGTAATTTACAATGGGCGGAACAAGTAAAACAACTGTTACAAAATTTTTCTTAAGCTAAATATAGACTCATTCAGGTTAAAGGAAGAGAGTAAAATGTCGAAAGTAGAAGTGAAAAAAGCAATTGCAAAAATTGAAGAGTTGATTAAATTAGCGTTAAGTGGAGAAGAAGTTATTCTGACTGAAAATGATCAACCAATCATTAAGTTAGTACCAATGCAACCTAATTTAACTCAACGTCCTCCTTTATTTGGTAGTGATAAAGGAATTATTTCTATGTCTGAAGACTTTGATGAACCGTTGGAAGATTTTGATGAGTATACGAAATGATAATTTTGTTAGATACTCATGCTTTGATTTGGTTCTTTTCTGGAGACGAAAAGCTAAGTTCTTCTGGACGTAACTTGATGGAGGATATCCAGGTGAAAAAACTGATTAGTCTCGCTAGTGTTTGGGAAATGGCAATCAAATCTAGTAAGGGTAAGTTGAATTTAGCTGTTCCTTTGGAAGACTATATTGATCTCCCATACCACCTCATAGTCGAGAAATTAAGTTTGATCCAAAAAAGGTAAAACTACCTCTGCTACTTCCCTTGCATATTCCTCGTGTAGCCCCAAAGACCCAGAAATATGGACAGATTGAATCTGGGATAATTCCGCTAATGCTTCCATTTCCGCCTTTGATTTGTCGGGACACTCTTCGCCAATTACAACCAAAACTGGCACACAAATCGCCTCCCCCATTTCAATGAATGACTCCCTGGTTTTAATCGGATCTAATGTACCCGTTACGAAAGCAGCAGGGGCATATCTAGCATCAGGTTGCTGGGTACTTTTATATTTTTGGTCGATAAAATCTGCTGTAAGATGAGTCTCATCTACATAAACGTGTTGCTGATACATGAATTTGAGAAAGCCAGGAGTCGTATTTAAAGCGTAGAGTAGCTGACCAACTCCAGGAGATCTCACTAATTCGCGCACCCCATCTCTTACAGGGTCAGGAACACCCATGACTCGCAATGGACCTTTCCAAGTTGGGGCAACTAAAACAATTTTAGACCAAGTTTGAGAACGGCGTTGCTGTAAACCTAGCACATAGCCAGCGGAATGTCCCGCAGCAATGACCGCAACAGGTTTACTAAATTGGTCTTCGACAAAATCTTGCAAAAGTTGATTATAAAGCGTTGGTTGGTAATCTAGGGCAGGACGGGCAGATTCTCCGAAGCCTAACCAATCTAGGGCGACAACTTTAAAATTAGGGAAGAGATGATCCGCTAGTCCTCTCATTTCGGAACGACTGGAAACTGTACTAAAAGCTGGTAATAAGAGAATAGGTAAACCCTCACCTTTCGTTTCATAGGCGATAGGATAGGTTTGACCTCGCCAAAGCCAGCTAAAGATCTTTGCATCTCCACCGATTTGGTTACTAGGATTAGACATTACCGCAGTCATCACAAAGCCTCCGCATCATATATAAACTATTTTAGCGACAATCTCTATGTTCGAGAAATTGCATTCTTTGCTACCCAACTTTCGGCGCGAAATCTGGATTCTTGCGGTCGGAAGGTTACTTCTACAAATTGGTACAGGCTTTACCCTCTTTTATGCGCCGATCTTTTTTGTCAATGAGGTGGGTTTATCTGCAACCCTGGTGGGGTTTGCTTTAGGTAGTGCATCTATCTCTGGGGTGATTGGGCGTTTCTTGGGGGGATCTATGGCGGATTCACCAGCCTGGGGAAGGCGTAAAACTTTATTACTCTCCGCTGCGGTTTCCGCGATCGCGGATATCTTTCTCGCCCTCGCAGATGGCTTTCCTCTCCTCGTTATCGGTAACTTATTCATGGGGTTTGGTATCGGTTTATATTGGCCTGCTACAGAAGCAGCAGTAGCTGATTTAACTACTGTCGCCAACCGTAATGAAGCCTTTGCGATTACCCGATTAGCAGATAGTTTAGGTTTAGGTTTAGGGGTGATGTTAGGGGGGATCTGGATCTCCGCTGTCGGGAACTATCGCCTCTTATTTGTTCTCGATGGTGTCTCTTTCCTTGTCTTTTTTGCGGTTATTTATTTCGCTATTGGTTCAACGAAGAAAACCGCAAAAGTTACCCATAGTCCTGTGGCTGCTTGGTTACACGCCTTCCGCGACCAGGGTTTAATGGTCTATGCTTTAGTGAATATCTTATTTACTACCTATATTTCCCAAACTCAAAGTACCCTCCCCCTATATTTCCGCAACTTTGTCACAGGGAGAGAAGGAGAAGTTGGTTTTTCCCCAGAAGCGATCGCGCTTTTATTTAGTTGGCATATCCTTTGCATGGTTTTATTCCAAATGCCCATAATTCGCCTATTTGCCCGTTTTCGCAATGCCCAGATTTTGATGTTTTCTCTACTAATTTGGGGAGTGGGTTTTGTTTTAGTATGGGTGACAGGAGTTATTAATAGTTGGGCTATTTTCGTGGCGGTGATTGCTTTGGCGGTTTTCGCGATCGCGATCGTTTCCTATACTCCTGCTGCATCTGCAATAGTCGTTGATCTTGCCCCAGAATCCCTGCGAGGGGTCTATCTTTCCGTTAGTTCCCAATGTTGGGCAATTGGTTATTTCATCGGTCCTACGGTCGGAGGATGGGCAATGGATCAATCTCCTGTTGTTGCCCATAGTTTCTGGTTAGTAACGGCTGCGGTGATGGTTGTCGGGTTAATTATCCTGCGCTATTTAGATAGTTTAATCAAAGTCAAGGCTTAAAGGATTAATTTGTAAGGGAATTATGTTTGAATGAAAGGAAAAGGTCATGAATTATCTTCAATGTACAAATATCTTTGCTGCTTTAGTTTATCTCTAATTTTATTAGTCTCCGCTCCTGCTTTTACCCCTGCTGCGGAACTAATTAATGCAACAGTAAGTAGCATCAGCGATGGTGATACCCTAACGGTACAAAATGCTAACTCGAAGATTAAAGTTCGTTTAGCTTGTATTGATGCACCAGAATCGAACCAAGAATTTGGTTCACGTTCCACTCTTCGCCTTCAACAGCTTCTTCCAGTCGGTAGCGAAATCAAAATTTATAAAGTAGATACTGATCGTTATGGTCGAACTGTTGGCGTAATTTTCGCTAATCGTACTGGTAGAGACTTCAATGTTAACACTCAGATGGTGCGTGAAGGTTATGCTGTCGTTTATGAAGAGTATCTCTATAACTGTCCTAGCAGTCGTGAACAGCTATTTCAAGTCGAACAAGAAGCTAAGGCTAATCAACGGGTTATTTGGAGTCAGGCGAATGCTTGTATGCCTTGGGATTATCGCCAAGGACAGTGTCAAACTCAACTATCTTTGCGACCAACTAACAGAGTTACCAATAATACGAATAATAACTGTGACCCCAACTATTCTGGGGCTTGCATCCCTCCTTATCCTCCTGATCTAAATTGTGGTGATATTACAGCCCGCGGTTTTCAAAGTACAGGAACTGATCCACATAGATTAGATCGGGATAAAGATGGTATCGCTTGCGAGTAGAGATTGCGATTATGGCTTAGACCCTGGCTAAATCAGCTATAAGCTATTTCAAAGTCTTCCATGATGGGAATTTTGGGAAAGCCACCCAGGTTTTTGAAAATTGTCACATAACTGAAAAATCTACTGAAATAGGCATTCCCAAAAAGAAAACACCGATCTCAGTAGATAAAATTGCTATTTTTAAACCGAAAAACAAGTCTTCTGATCATAGATCCAAAGTTTCTTGTTTCCAGGAGAAAATAGAGGCTAATCAGTTTATTTAAACCGAAGATTAATAAGCTAATCCCATACTGCGAGTTGTTTCTGCACCTAGATAGACGCGAATACTCAAGAAATCAGTTGGACAAGCCGTTTCACACCGCTTACAACCAACACAGTCTTCAGTGCGAGGAGAGGAGGCGATTTGACTGGCTTTACAGCCATCCCAAGGTACCATTTCCAAGACATCGACGGGACAAGCCCGTACACACTGAGTACAACCAATACAGGTATCGTAAATTTTAACTGAATGTGACATTTCTAGTGTTACTCCTTACCAACGTGATCGGTCTGGATAATTATGACAATTTTCGGATCAACGCTAGTTTACCGCAGCATTAGGCTTCTACATTGCAAATCGCTACAGAACTTTAAAATCTGTAACAACTTGGTTAACACTCTTAACGTTTTTTCCTAATTGAATTTCCTGGTAAATCCCCTACGCTTTATGATAGATAGGCGATAGATGAATAAAATTAGTGTTTAATTTAGGATCATGCCATATAAATTGTTGTTTGTCTGTTTGGGTAATATTTGCCGTTCTCCTTCTGCGGAGAATATCATGAATCATTTAATTATTCAGGAAAGATTGGAAACTGAGATTATTTGTGATTCTTCAGGAACAGGGGGTTATCATATCGGTTCGCCTCCAGACCAACGAATGAGTAAAGCAGCAGCAGCACAGGGAATTGCTCTTGTGGGGGAAGCTAGACAGTTTCGGCGTTCTGATTTTGAAGATTTTGATTTAATTCTCGCGATGGATCAAGATAATTACCGTGATATCTTGGCTTTGGACTCGAAAGGAATTTATGAAGATAAAGTCAAGTTAATGTGTGATTTTGCGTCCCAACATCCAGAAAAAGATGTTCCTGATCCCTATTTTGGCGGAGAAGATGGTTTTAACTATGTAATTCGTTTATTACAAGATGCTTGTCATGGTTTGTTGGAATATTTGCAAGATAAATCTTTAGTAACTGGGAGAAAGCAAGGTTAATAATACAGGTATAGCACTCTTCTGGATTAGGGTTCGATTCGATCAGGAAAAGAGCTAATTATTGATTACTGCTGCACTGCATATTTTCGTAATTTAGTCCAGGGGTATGTTGTAAAACTTAAAACTTATCTGTTATATATAAAGGCATCTAATTACAAAGTCTGTAATTCAAAATGTTTAACCAAATTATTCCTATTCCTCGAGTTTTACAGCCCCAGTCCCGTGTTTATGAATTGAAGGCGCGTTTAGACTGGGGTGAACCTGCTTTGACGATCATTGATGTGCGCGATCGCGATATCTTTAATAAAAGTCATATTGTTGGCGCAATCTCCCTACCTGATGCGGAATTGGTCAAACGCGCCACCCAAAGCTTATCCTTAGATCGCGATATTTATATCTACAGCGATAGCGACGAAGAAAGCGCCACCGCTGCGACTAACCTAAGAACCGCTGGATTTAAGAAAGTGTCCCAACTGCGAGGGGGATTAGCTGCGTGGAAAGCCTTTGGTTATCCCGTTGAGCCTGACGGCTTAGGTTAGAGTTAACTTATAACTTAATGCTCAAAAGTATCTTTAAAGTCCTGTAAATCCAGAGATATAATGATCGGTAAAGCCTGAAAAGATCGCTGTGCTAGATCAAAACGATCTTCGCGTTGTAGCATAGTGATTAGCTTTTCTCTGAGACTGATGAGATAACGCACATCATTAGCTGCATAATCAAGTTGCGCCTCAGAAAGGTTATTCGCATTTCCCCAGTCAGAACTTTGAGATTTTTTATCAAGTTCAATCCCTTCTAACTCTTGAACTAAACTTTTTAAGCCGTGACTAGAACTATAGGTACGGGCGAGTTTACTGGCAATTTTTGTACAAAATATCGGTTGCGTCTCCACACCAAAGGTACAGAGAAATTGGGCGACATCAAAGCGAGCAAAATGAAAGATTTTAACGATATTTTCTGCTTCTAGCAGGGTTTTGAGGTTAGGGGCTTCCGTCTGTCCTTTTTGGATGCGGATTGCAGTTACATAGCCTGTTGGGTCACAAATTTGTACTAAGCAAAGCCTATCTCGTCCAATTCTCAACCCCATGGTTTCTGTATCAATTGCCACGGCATCAGCTTCAAGATACCGCGATAGGATATCATTGGGTAAATCGCGATCGCAGACTTGAAATTCTTTGGCATCCATTTATTTTTGTCCTTCCTATCTGATAAGCCCTAACATTTTAGCTTACCGCAGAGAAGCAATAATCTTGCACAAAATCACAATGGCTGAAATTATCTCTAAATATTTTCAATTTCTGCTTAAATAAACTATCCTTGAATGGTTGTCTCTTAAAAATTTTTACCCCGAATGAGTGAGTTGACAGCTGAACAACGCAACTATTACTACTTAACAGAAGCAGAGCGAACTGGAATCCATAAACCAATTTTAGCAGCTTTAAATGCAGTTCATGACTCTCCGCTCCTATCTGATGGTGAGAAGGGTTTAGGCGTGATTCCAGCAAACGAAGTAGCCTTAGAAGAAATCGATTCTTTTCCTGAACAAGTTCAGTATGCAGCGAATATCATTCGGGTTTTAACCGATAGCCTCGCCAATCAAGGTTGGAAAGGCGCAGACCTTTTTAATGGAGAAGCAGACCGTTACACTGATGGCTTTTTAGAACGGGTTGCAGATGGCTACACCCCAGGAAGCCAAGAGAAGGAGATACCAGTTCTTAAACGTTGTTCTCCAGAAAAACTCTTAACTGCTTACTTAGAAAATACGGAAGCGGACTATAGTGATCAAAAAACTTCTGCTAATTTAGCAAGTGCGGACAAAGCCTTGCTGACAATCGCCGAGCGAATCCCTGACTATTTTATTGGTTTATCTCATCAAAGACAAGCTCTTCTTGAAGCTTCTCGTATCTGGCGACAACTTGATACAACTAGTCTCGTCCTTAGCTCTTTTGCGAAGAATGCAGGGGTAGAAATAGATGATTTAAGTACAGCAGTTCTTGATAAGTTTCTTAAAGAATTTGCACAAAGAATCACTCTGTACTATAAAGGTTATCCCCATCAACGGGAAGCTCTAATTCGTTTAACGCAGTTATGGCGACAACTCCCTTCTCGGGAAGCAGCCCTACTTTCCTTAGAAAAAGATGCCTCCCCAAATCCAAGTATTGATACTATTGATCCCGTATTAATGGCTTTTGTTCAGAGTATTCCTAGAGATTATCAAGGTAAAGGAGTTCAGCGAAATGCCTTGACGGAAGGGATACGTCTCTGGAGACAGTTGAGTTCTCGCGCTACTGCTTTAGCGAGTTTAGGAATAGACCCTGAACAGTTAGTCGCAACCACAAATCCGACTGGGTTAGTTGATATAGCTAACCAATTAGATAGAGAACTGATCAATTTTGTCAAGCGCATTCCCTCCGCTTATAAAGAACTACCCCATCAGCGGGATGCTTTGATTCGGATGATGCAGTTGTGGCGAGAAATTCCAACTCGTCAACAAACAATTGACGAATTGATCGAAGATCTTAAACGGCTAGAAGAGGAAAAGAAACCCAAAGAAACTCCTCCTTTTCCTTTAATTGTCATTCCTACTCCCCCTCGTCCAGCTCGTTGGACTCCGAGTAATATTCGCCAATATCTATCAGCTTCAATCATTCCAGGGGGGAACTTTAGCTGGACAGAAGCAACCCAGGGTGGGACAAGAATACCTCCGAATCAAAGAACTGTTGATGCAATAGTCAGGATTGCACGATTAGCTCAACCAGCGCGGGATCGTATTGGTCGCCCTTTTATTATTACTAGTTGGTATCGTCCTGCTTATATTAATGCAGCGGTGGGGGGAGTTGGCAATAGTCGTCATATTGTGGGCGATGCGATAGATTTTGTGGTTGAAAACCAGAATGGGAATCAATTATATTGGGCGCTCTATCCTTGGTGGCCTGGGGGATTAGGACGATATCGGCGTTTCCCAAATCTCTGTCATATTGATGCGCGTCCCAATCGTGCTAGATGGTTGAATTAGCAGCTAAGAAATTCATCTGTCTTAAAGTAGAGGTATTCCTTTCATTCTCGAATCAGAACTTTTCTCGATTTCGTGACAATTTGCCTTAATTAAGTTTGAGATTAAAAGATTAAGGGCATTATAACTATAACATTCCTAATTTAAAATTTCTTATTATGCTTAATTCTTATATCATCCAAACGCCTTCAACAGATAACTCTGTAACGTTTTCGCCTCTACTGGGAAAGGTCTTTTTGGGGACAACAGTTTTATTCGCGATCGCGCTTGCTGGGGCAGTTATTTATCATAAACGTATACTTAAAAAAGATGATAAGCAGTTTAGGCTCGAAAAATACAAAGTTAAGGATCTCCAGAAAAAGCTGAAACTAGCACTCAAAACGATCCAGAAAATGGAACAAAACCCCGATTTAATCCATTCACGGGAGTTTAATTTAGATTATTTGAGAATGCGTATGGACGAAGAAGTTTTCCACTTTGCGGTGTTAAACCAACTCAAAATTCGCATCAAGCAACTTATGGCTGCGGTTTTACGACCTGATACGGGGGAAGAAACCTCTGTCGGTATTGCTAATATAAGTGGGCGACAGGTGGATGAAATTTTTGATGTTACTTATGAAACCCAAAATAAGTCAGGTAAACGCCTTAAGGCGGTGCTGTTTCGGATCAATATTAAAATGACGAAATTGCCTACTCAATCAACTTCAACTACTATTAGTCAGTTAATTGATTGTATTGAAAAATTCCTTAATCCTTCCGAAGAGTTAGCCAATTGGCAACCAACTGTTCAAGGTCGTGTGGTGGTTATTCAGTGGGATCAAAAGGCAAAACCAACCCCTCTCTTGGTTCTAGAACAGACGACAGAAGGAGGAAATGTTAGTTTTCGTACTGATCCGAATCGGCGCATTAATGTGAATCGTTGATGGCAAAATCAGGAAATAAGAGCATAAATTTGGGCGAAAAGCTGGTCTTGCTACTAGGTAATAGTAATAATTGAGAGGACTTTTGTGAAAAAGGGAAATATTGTATTTTTGGGTTTAGTGAGTTTAGGAATTGTTGGTGGCGCGATCGCGATCGGGGTTTACTCTTGGAGACAAGCAACTTATTTACCTGATTGGTATGTTAGTGATGCAGTTGCATCTGATACTAGAGTTGCGGATTCAGATAGCCCCAGAGAAACGATAGAGAGAAAAATAATTAGAGAAGTAGAATACCAAAGAGTCGAGCAATCTACAGGCTCACAACCCCAAACAGAAGAGTTTACAGTCTCCCTTGATCAGCAAGATGTAAATGATTTATTTGTTAGCGCGATCGCGCAACGTTCAGAAGGTAAAGCCCTACTCCAATCTGCTAAAGGAGTTCAAGCCACAATCAAAGAAGATACCGTTGAATTTGGGGCAGTAGTTAACCCCAGAAATCTCTCTCTCGAAAATCTCAATCCTAATCAGAAAAAAACGGTCAATCAGGTGATTCAATCATTACCTGGTATGAGTAATCGCGATATCTATGTTGGCATCGAAGGGGATTTTCAAATTCAGCAAGGACAGTTACAGTTAGATGAAAATGCTAAGGTCAAGCTGGGTAACGTGACTTTATCTCTACAAGAAGTAGCCCAAAGAATGGGTATATCTCCAGAAGAATTAGCAAAGCAACTCAATCTAAATCTTGACTCTCAATTGCAAGATCTTAATATTAGTGACGTTGAAGTACGCGACTACGAAGCATTAATTAAAGGTTCATTTCCTCGTTGACATACTCTCTTCGCCAGAGGCGAGAGATTCTTCAGACCTAACCGAAGTTAGCTGTAAGCATTTTATCCTGACTGCTGCCCACAGCCAGATTGTATCTTTGTTCAAAAATACGTTCTTGGTTCTGGAATACTTTT
>JBBQDV010000073.1:0-12731 GCA_038320005.1 Cyanophyceae cyanobacterium | reverse complement strand
GTCGAACGCCTCAAATATCACACTGACCCTGCTTCCCCTGTCGCCTGGGATACTGAGACTACCGCCCTAGAACCTCGTGATGCAGAATTAGTCGGGCTTGGCTGCTGCTGGGGTGAGAATCCAGCGGATGTTGCTTATATTCCGATGGGACATCTCAAAGGGCAAAATTTAGATACTCAATATGTCCTCGATACTCTACGCCCAATCTTAGAAAGTGATCAATATCCGAAATCTTTCCAAAACGCTAAATTTGATCGTTTAATCCTACGTTGTCAAGGAATCAAATTAGCTGGAGTTGTCTTTGATACGATGTTAGCCAGCTATGTTTTATCCCCTGAAGGAAATCATGGTTTAGGAGACTTAGCAATTCATTATCTAGAAGATATTGAATCAAAAAGTTACAAAGATCTCAACATAGATAAGAATGAAACCATTGCAAATCTAGATATTATTACCGTAGCGGAATACTGCGGATTAGATGCTTTTGCTACTTTTGCTTTAGTACCAAAACTAAGGGCAGAATTAGCGCAAGTTCCCCAGTTGAACAAGTTACTTTTAGAGGTAGAACAACCACTAGAACCAATCCTAGCAGAGATGGAATATATCGGGATTCGGGTTGATGTTGATTACCTATATAATCTTGCCAAAGAATTAAATAAAACTTTAGTAGAAGTAGAGAAATCCGCATATAATTCTATTCCAAAAGCTGAACTGTTAACGTATTTACACTTGCTTTGGGAAGAGATTAAAGACAAACTAGCAACAGACAAAAAGCTAATTAGTGAAACTTCTAGTGCAATTTTAAAAGCCTACATCAAAAAAGATTCTCGTTGGAAAGATTTTGATATTGACCAAATTGAATCAGACATTCAGGAAACTACTCCTCAAGAGGTTATTAATCTCAATTCTCCTCTTCAGTTAGGCGAATTATTATTTAATATCTTGAATTTAGATAAGCGTAAATCTCGTAAAATAAAAACAGGTTATTCAACTAATGCAGCAACTCTAGAAAAGCTGCAAGGAGATCATCCCTTTGTTGATAATCTGTTAGAATACCGCACTTTAGCAAAATTAAAATCAACCTACGTTGATGCTTTACCCAAATTGGTTCGCGCAGATACAGGACGGCTACATACAGACTTCAATCAGACCTTGACAGCAACGGGACGCTTATCTTCTTCTAATCCCAATTTGCAAAATATTCCCATTGGTACTGCTTTTTCTCGCCAAATTCGTAAAGCTTTTATCCCGAAAGAAGATTGGCTTTTAGTAGCAGCAGATTATTCTCAAATTGAGTTAAGAATTTTGGCTCATTTAAGTCAAGAACCAGTATTAGTTGAAGCTTATCAAACAGGAAAAGATGTTCATACAGTAACAGCACAATTACTATTTGAAAAGGAAACTATAACTCCCGATGAACGCCGTTTAGGTAAAACAATTAACTTTGGCGTAATTTATGGGATGGGTGCTTATCGCTTTGCGAGGGAAGCAGGAGTGAGTAATGCAGAAGGAAAAGAATTTATTGATCGCTACCATCAACGTTATACCAAGGTGTTCGAGTATTTAGATGAAATGAAGAGAAACGCGATCGCGCAAGGTTTTGTCACCACTATTTTAGGTCGCCGTCGCTACTTCAATTTTAACTCTTCACACTTATTAAGATTGAGAGGCAAAAATCCCCAGCAAATTAATTTAGCTGAGATTGGAAGCTTAGGACAGTATGATTCCCAACTACTTAGAGGAGCAGCCAATGCCCCCATTCAAGGCTCTAGTGCAGATATAATTAAATTAGCAATGCTAAAATTGCATCAACTCTTACAAAACTATCAAGCTAACCTCTTACTTCAAGTCCATGACGAACTCGTTTTTGAAGTTCCCCCACAGGAATGGGAAGAACTGAAACCTCAAGTGAAGGAACTGATGGAGAATGCTTTAGATAACGAATTTCCCTTTACTGTTCCCTTACTTATTGAAGTCAAAACAGGACAAGATTGGATGGCAACAAAATAAAATATGTAAACATATTGATCCCCTACCCAGAGTTCTCAATTGAATTTGTTATCATTGCCCTATCATAAATATCAATCCGTCCACTATAAATAAAAATACCTATTTGTTGCAACTTCCTCATCCTAAAGGCTTATTTATAATTCTAAAATTATTCCCAAAACTGTAGTAATGCTCCAATTCATATTATGAGTGAAATTCATAAATCTCATCCCGAAGTAGGAATTATACCAGTTTCTCGACATCAACCCCTCCCCGTCTCAGATCAAGAAAGCGGTCTGCAAGCACAAGTTGCTAAAATTTCCCAAGCAGTTCGCAAGCGTTGGCTATGGGTCAGTGCCATCAGTGTGATTGGGATAGTTTCTGTTACAGTCTACACAATGACTCAACCGCGAATTTACCAGTCCCGAATGGTTTTGCTTGTTACTGATAATAGTTCCTCCGCTGCCGTTGGTTTAGAGGCAGGTGTTCCCACTATACAGGGAAATAATCTTAGTACAGAAGTGCAAATTTTAAGAAGCAGCTCTTTAATCGAGCAGGCTCTTGCTTCTATCAATGATTCTAGCTTAAGGTCATCCCCTGATGAAGTTTCCAGCAATTTGTCTATTCAACAACCAGAAAACACAGATGTTTTACAGATCAGCTTAACGGGAACTGAACCAGAAAAAATCGAAGCAACTTTGAATGCTCTTGGTACTACCTATGTTAACTATAGCCTGAATAGTCGAGTTTCTAAGGCTAGTAAAGCGACGGAGTTTATCGAAGATCAACTACCGAAAGCCCAAGAAGAACTTAACGGTTCAGCCAATGCCTTACGAGAGTTTCGGCAAAGTTATAGTTTACTTGATTTAGAACAGTTTGGTAATACCTTACTTCAAACTCGCCAAGGTTTAGAAGATCAGATCTATCAAGCTGCGATCGCGCTAGAACAAACTAAACAACAATACCAAGTTCTTCAGTCCCAAATGGCACAAGCAGGGCTTGATCCTAAATCTTCGCTGGCAAACGCAGCCCTAACCGAAGATAGTGGCTATCGTGATTTAGTTAACCAACTGCGACAGATAGATATCCAATATATCCAAGAGCGACTGCGTTACAGTGAAAATAATCCAATTGTTGAAGACTTAATAATTCAACGGGCAAATGTTCTTGCCTTATTACAACAACGTTCTGAGAAAATTTTGCGACGCTCTGTCTCCGCTTCTGAATTAGCAGTAGGTACAATTCCTAGCTCAGAAAATTCCGTAGCCCAATCCTTAAACAGTCAATTAATTGCCACTCAAGTTCAGCTAGTTGGACAAAATACGCAAATGGAGGGTTTACGCTATACCCAAAACCTAGTTGCCGAGCAGTTCCGAGAAATTCCAGCTCTTCAACAGGAATATGCGGAACTACAAAGACAACACCAACTAAATTCCAGTAAATATGATCTATTTTTGGCAAAGCTACAAGAATTAGAGCTTTCTCAAGCTGAAGAAATTGCTCCGTGGCAAATTCTTGAACCGCCTTTTTTACCCAGAGTCCCGATTTCCCCAAAAGTTCAGCAAAACATTCTCTTGGGATTTCTGGGGAGCTTAGGTCTTGGTATCTGGGTTGCAATGCTGCTTGAGTCTTTAGATTCCAGACTTAAAGATCCTGAAGAAGTAAAAGCTTTATTACAATTACCCGTTCTGGGCATGATTCCCCGCATTGATCAACCGACAGGGACTAGAATAAGTGTTGATTCGACTCACAAGTTGAACGACTATAACTTCTCATGCTTTACAGAATCAGTGCGTTCCCTCGCCTTTAATCTCAGCTACCTCAGTCCTAAGCATGGTGCAAAGCTACTTGCCTTTACCTCAGCAATCCCTGAAGAAGGTAAATCAACCCTGACTTATAATCTATCAGTGACCATCGCTAGTCTTGGCTACCGAGTGCTTTTGGTTGAGGCAGATATGCGTAAACCTCAAATGAAACACTATTCTCATAAAGCTAGTTTTCCTGCTATTGTTCCACCTTTTCCCGAACATGGTCTAAGTACTGTGTTGTCAACTAACCGTTCTTGGCGAGATTGTGTCTATAAATCTAAAACCAGCCATTTCCATTTACTGATGGCAGGAGGAGTGCCACCTAACCCGATGAATTTGCTCAATTCTGGGAAAATGGCTGATTTGATGAAAGAATGGTCAGCAATATATGATTATGTTCTCATTGATACTCCTCCAATTGCAGGCTTAACAGATACTCAGAGTCTTGCTACAAAGGTGGATGAAATTATCTTAGTTGTTTCGCTCAACTCTGCCCCTCGTTCAACCGTAAAAAGAGCAAAAGAACTTCTCGAAGAACTTGGCTGCAATATCGAGGGCGTAGTTATTAATCGGGTTTCTTCTCAGCAACAGGGATATTATTACAAATATTATAATTCTTACTATCAAACTAATAATAGTACGGAAAATGGTGTGCTTAAAATGTAAAGCGTAGAAAGAGCATATCTGGGAGGGTAATAGTAAGCAAGTACTTACACAATCCTGATTTGCTTATTCCCCTTATTACCTACGAATATGATTTTGTTTGCCGTTATGGATACGACCATTTTTGACAACTCGTATCGATTGGCAATTAGGACAAATTAGCATCGGTTGTAGTCTGTATTTTGACTTTTTGTTCTTTTCTATCCTTACATGGCTAGGACTACCAATTATTAATATCACCCAGGAAGTTATCTTAACTTTGTACCCAACCAATAAGATAATATCCTGGATTCCGTATCAAGTAAGTTAGAAGAATTAATTGTTAGTAATAAAGGTCGGAACTTCAGAAAGACGTTGTTCTTTGAGAGCTTTTTGTTTTAAAAGTAAAGAATCTATTTCTGCTTGTAAATAAAGATAGTGTACTTGCTGTTGAGCATTGTAAGTTGATTGCACAAGCTTCATTAAACGGGGATGATCCGATGTTGCTGGTTTGCGCTCAAAAGTAGATTGGGTCATATACAAAGGCTAATTAGCTAGTAATTTATTAGTGACATACTCCCGATATCTAACCGTAGGTTAGGATGCGAGCTTCTCAGTGACCCCTGCTATTCTATTGCATCGGGCGTTATCTGAGCTTTAAGAACGGGATGCTTGACCGCTCTATGAAGATTTATACACAATGCTTATCAATCTGTAATGGTAGCGTAAAATTCTAAAATTGCAAGTGTTGGTTTTACAAAATTTTTGAGATTACCCTAATCTTCATCCTCTAAATCTTCATCTGGAAGACCACCATAGCGGGCTTGAGGGGGAATCGCAGACACGATCGCGTCAATCACTTTCGAGACATAAATAATTTCTAAACCTACTTCTGGTAAACTTTGTCCTTTGGGTACAATCGCCCTTTTAAAGCCTAATTTCGCTGCTTCTTTGAGACGCAGTTCCATTTGTGAAACGAGGCGCACCTGTCCCCCTAAACCGACCTCACCAATTAAGATTGTACGGGAGTCCACTAAACGATCGCGAAAACTAGCCACAATCGCGATCGCCATTCCCAAATCTGCTGCGGGTTCAACTACATTCAATCCTCCCCCCGAAGCCACATAAGCATCTAACTTTGATAAAGGAATCCCCACTCGTTTTTCCAACACTGCTAAAATTTGCTGCAAACGGGAATAATCCACTCCTGTAGTCGAACGACGGGGTGAACCGTAGCTAGTGGGGCTAACCAAAGCTTGCAATTCCACTAATAAAGGACGAGTCCCCTCACAGGCGACCACCGTAGCCGTACCTGGGGCTGGCTCTTCCCGACTGCCAAGAAATAGCTCAGAGGCGTTCTCTACCTCCTGCAAGCCCTTATCAATCATCTCGAAGATACCGATCTCATGAGTTGCCCCGAAGCGGTTCTTAACGGAACGCAGGAGGCGATGGGAAGCATAGCGATCTCCTTCAAAATAGAGGACTGTATCGACTAAATGTTCCAAAACACGGGGTCCCGCGATCGCGCCTTCTTTGGTAACATGACCAACAATAAGTAAAGTAATATTCTCTCGCTTCGCCACCTGCATCAACGCAGAAGTACATTCTCGCACCTGGGCGACCGAACCTGGGGCGGAAGTTAAAGAGGCAAAATAAAGGGTCTGAATACTATCAATAATTGCGACAGTTGGTCTAAGAGATTCTAACTCTCGTAAAATCTCCTCTAAATCTGTCTCAGCTAAAACATACAAATTAGATCGTGAAGAAACAGATTCAGCAGCAATATCCTTTTTACTATTACCATTATCCTCTAAAGTTTCAACCTTCCCCACATCTAAACGAGCAGCCCGTAACTTGATCTGTTGTGCCGACTCCTCCGCAGAAACGTAGAGGGTGGTAGAATGCTTTGCGACCTGATTAGCAACCTGTAGTAACAAAGTAGATTTCCCAATCCCAGGATCACCCCCAATCAGCACCAGAGAACCAGGGACAAGCCCCCCACCGAGAACCCGATTAAATTCGTTATAACCAGAAGAAAATCGTGCTTGAGCGGAGTCCTTGATGTCAGAAAACAACACAGAAATGCGCGGTTGAGAAGCTTGCTTAGATCTGCTACCCTTGCTTTTAGTTGACTGTCTACCCCTGTGATCTACTGCCCCTGTCGGGGTAGAATTAACGACAGACTCTTCTAAGCTGCCATAAACAGCACAACTAGGACACTTACCAAACCACTGAGGAGATTCTGCTCCACACTCATTACAAATATAGATCGTTCGCGGTTTGGGCATGGTGAAAACCTGTATAAAACTATCTAGAATTACTAAAAATTCTGCTAAATACCTGAAAAAAGTCTTGGGAACTAAGATAGAAGGGGGTGTGAACCAAAAATAAAGGGTTCAAATTAACCGAAATCAAGATATTGTATTGATAAATAGACGAATAACATCTAACTTAACAAAATAAAGATGAGTAAAGTTGTTAAAAAAAGGAGAACTGGGTTAATTGGAAACGCATAAAGAAAAAATTCTCGTTGTTGATGATGAAGCCAGTATTCGGCGCATTTTAGAAACCCGTCTATCTATGATTGGTTATGATGTTGTGACCGCAGCGGATGGAGAAGAGGCTTTAGAAATTTTTCAGGAGGCGAATCCTGATTTAGTTGTCTTGGATGTTATGATGCCGAAACTTGACGGTTACGGTGTCTGTCAAGAGTTACGCAAGGAGTCTGACATTCCTATTATCATGCTAACTGCTTTAGGTGATGTCGCGGATCGCATTACTGGATTAGAGCTAGGGGCGGATGATTATGTAGTTAAACCTTTTTCCCCGAAAGAGTTAGAAGCTAGAATTCGTTCTGTCCTGCGTCGGGTGGAAAAAGAGAGTTCGCCAGGGATTCCCAGTTCTGGTGTGATTCAAGTTGGTTCTATTAAGATTGATACAAATCGGCGACAGGTTTATAAAGGAGATGAACGCATTCGCTTAACGGGAATGGAGTTTAGTTTATTGGAGTTGTTGGTCAGTCGTTCGGGGGAAGCTTTTTCTCGTTCGGAAATCCTTCAGGAAGTCTGGGGTTATACTCCTGAACGCCATGTTGATACTCGTGTTGTCGATGTGCATATTTCTCGCCTCCGCGCCAAACTTGAAGATGATCCTAGTAATCCTGAGCTAATTCTTACAGCTAGGGGAACTGGATATTTGTTTCAACGTATTTTAGACGGTAAGGACGATTAATCTGGCTAGGGGTGAACTTTTGTTTTCCCCTAGTTAGTAATTTTTGATATGGCAAAATCTGATCCAAATCGAGTCCTACGACAATTGCCTTTAGTTGTGGGCAGTTTAGGGGGGGTGTTACTCCTGGTCAATCGCCTCCTAACTAGCTCCCTGACGGACTCTCAATCTCGCTCTGATGCTTTGGGGGTCATTTTAAGCGCAATTTTGATTTTAGTGGGCTTAATTTGGCAGCAGGTTCAGCCGAGATCACCAGAAACTGTGGAATTGATTGGGGAACAGGGCTTTGAATTAGAACCAAGTTTACCCGATGAGGTGAAAATTGAGTTAGCTTGGGCAAGTCATTTATTATTGACTAATACGGTAACGCGATCGCTACTTATTTATTACGACGGGAAAGTTTTATTACGCAGAGGAGTATTGGGAGAAAAGTCCCAAGTTACTCCAGGGGTAATTGTAAAAAGGGTACTAGAAAAGCAAAAGCCTGTTTATCTTGTCGCTTTGAAGATTTATCCAGGTAAGGTTGAGTTTGATTATTTACCAGAAAATACCCAAGGGGTGATTTGTCAGCCCTTGGGAGATAAGGGCGTTTTAATTTTAGGGGCGAATGCGCCTCGCAGCTATACCAAGCAAGATGAAAACTGGATAGAAGGGATAGCAAGTAAGCTGATACAAACTCTAAAAAGTTACTCTCCCTCTACCGCAATTAATCAAGACGAAGCAGAAACTATTTAATTTGATATGCTTCTAACTCCTTCACCGCAGGAGAATCAAGGATCTTACCATCACAGCTAAAGCGAGAACCATGACAGGGACAGTCCCAACTTTTTTCGCCATCATTCCAGTTAACAATACAGCCCAAGTGAGGACAAACTGCTGAAACCGCATGGAGTATTCCTTGGTCATCTCGATAAGCAGCAACTTTATCGCCATCAATGGTGACAAGTTTACCTTCCCCATTAACTACGGCTTCAAAAGAGTTATCCTGTAGCCCTTTGAAGCGATCTAAAATCCAACTTTTACCCACTTCTAAGTTTTTCTGAATCGACTGCTTGGTAATAAAAGGGGTGGCGCGAGTGGAATCATAAAAGTCTGCCCAGGGGTTATCTTTTCCTAAAATTAGATCAGCAAGAATCATCCCTGATAATGTACCTTTACTCATTCCCCACAGACTAAACCCAGTGGCGACATAAACGTGATTATTCAGGGGAGTCAGCTTACCAATATAAGGCACTTTTGTATCAAAAGAAACCATATCCTGCGTTGACCAACGATAGTTGATTTCTTCTACCCCAAATTGTGCGCGAGTATATTCTTCTAACTGAAGATAATTGTCTTTAGTTTCTGAGACACTACCTGTTTTATGTGATTTACCCCCAACCAATAGGAGAGTTTTGCCATTGTGGGGGGTAGTACGGAAGGAATAGTAATCTTCCCCAAAACCGATGAACATTCCCTCTGGGGCTTTCTCTGGGTCGATATAAGTGCCAATAATATAAGAACGATTCGGAAAGCTTTTGGCAAAAAATAGTCCCGCATCAGTAATGGGAAGGCGAGTCGCAACAATAACATCGGTAGCGAAAACCTTACCCAGTTTTGTCGTTACTTCGCAAGGATCTTTTTCTTCAACTTCGGTGACACGGGTATGTTCAAAGACATGACTTCCTTCTCCTGGTAGTTGTTGCGCGAGGTGAAGGAGATATTTGCGGACATGGAATTGGGCTTGATTAGTAAATTTAACTGCGCCTGCGACAGGGAAGGGTAAGGTGGTTTCTGTGACGAGGGAAGCTGGTAATCCGAGTTTAATTGCTGCTTCTACTTCTGCTTCAACTTGAGGAAGTTTTTCTGCTGTATCCGCAAAGGTGTAGTTGTCTTGGCGACTGAAATCACAATCAATATTTCCTTCCTTGACCCATTGGGCGACTTGTTCAACTGCTGCTTGATTGGAGTCAGCATAAATCTTGGCTTTTTCTTCGCCAAATTCTTTAATTAAATCAGCGTAGATTAGTTGGTGTAAGGAAGTGAGTTTAGCTGTGGTGTGACCGCTTGTTCCTTTAATAATTTCTTCGGATTCAATTACAGCAACGGTTTTACCTTGACGCTTGAGGATTGTTGCTGCGGTGATTCCGGCTATCCCACCCCCGACAATAGCGACATCAACGGTAACATCTTCAGTCAAGGAAGGAAAGTTAGTTGTGGTTGTTGAGTCAATCCAAAAAGAGGTGTGTTTTCCAGAAATAGTAGCCATAGTTTGAGTGTTTTATTACTTATCACCTTGATCTAAAGGTAAACCTGTCTATTGCTCATCTATCCCCAGAAAGAACAGTTAATTAGCTAAATAATTGGACTCGCGGATGTTAAACTACTGAGAGAATTTGTTTATATAGATATGAGTAATACCGCTAAAAACACAATTGGTATCGGTGTGGTGGGGACTGGTTTTGGTCAGAAAATCCATATTCCAGGCTTTCAAGAACATCCTCGCACTGATGTGGTGGCGGTATATAACCCTGATTTAGAAAAAGCGAAACAGGTTGCTGCTTCCCATGAGATTAAACACGCTTGCGATAGTATTTTTGAACTGGTTGCTTTACCAGAAGTAGATGCAGTAAGTATCTCTACACCGCCATTTCTCCATTATGAGATGGCAAAAATTGTTTTAAATGCAGGAAAGCATCTTTTACTCGAAAAGCCGATGGCGATGAATGCTACCCAGGTAAGGGAACTATATCACCTTGCCCAAGAAAAGGGAGTAAGCGCGATCGCGGATTTTGAATTTCGTTATGTTCCCGAATGGCAAAGATTTGCTGAACTACTACAAGATGGATATATCGGTACACCTCGCTTAATAAAAATTGATTGGTTAGTCACCAGTCGCGCAAATCCTGACAGAGATTGGAATTGGTACTCGCAAAAAGATAAGGGAGGGGGTGCATTAGGCGCAATTGGTTCTCATGCTTTCGACTATATTCATTGGCTATTTGGGGAAGTAAAACAACTATCTGCGTTCCTCTCCTGTGCGATTCCTCAACGTCCTGACCCTCAAGATAATGGTAAGCTCAAGCCTGTGGATGCAGACGACACCGATCTATTAATGCTAGAGTTGGCAGATGGCACACCTTGTCAAGTTAGCCTGAGTTCGATTACCTATGCAGGGCGGGGGCATTGGCTCGAAGTTTATGGCGATCGCGGTACATTAGTGTTAGGAAGCAGTAACCTCACCGATTATGTACATGGCTTCAAGTTATATGCAGCAGCAGCAGGAAAAGAACTAGAACTAGTCCAAATCCCCCAACGCCTCACCTTCCCCAAACTTTACCCCGATGGTCGCCTAGCACCTTTTATCCGAATTGTCAACCACTGGATTGAATGTATTGATGCTGGTCAAACTACCGCACCCTCTCTACAAGAAGGGGTATATTCCCAGTTACTAATGGATTTAACCCACCAAGCGCATGAAAGCCGAATTTGGATAGATGTACCTGATTTAAAAGATTATACCTCTTCCTTTTAAAGCTGCCATTGAACAAAGCTAACAGCACGTCCAATAACTCGATGCTTCCAGACAGAACGTTTATGCCAATTTTCTAAGTGGATTTGCTTTGAATTTGCAAAAGCTTCTGCAAACACTTGCTGAATATTTTCGACTAGAAGAGGCTCTTCTGTCGTGTAATTAAGTTCATCATTGTGAAAGAAACTGCGAGAATCAAAATTAGCACTTCCTGAGATTACCAAACGATTATCTAATAACAACAATTTGGCGTGTAACATACTAGGTTGATATTCATAGATCTCAACACCGCCCTGTAACAAGTCCCCATAGTTTTCATAACTGGCATAATATACTGACCGTTTATCACAGCGACCACTAGTTGTAAGGATTTTCACATCTAACCCTTGTTGCTTTGCAGCGATAAGAATTTCACGGGAATGATTATCTGGTAAAAAATAGGGACTAGCTAAATAAATACTTTTTTGGGCAGATAGGAGACTATTAGCGAGTAAAGCTTGAATGGGTGAAAAGCGATAGGTGGGGTTTGTTCCTGCGGTAACTAGCATTTCTGGCTGAGGAGTAGATCTAGATTCGAGTATTCCTTTACCCAAATCTGCAACTTTACCACTATAGACCCAGTGTTGCATGAAAATGCCCTTTAAAATGGTGACTGCTTGTCCTTCAATCCGAACTTCTGTATCTAACCAGGGTTGGATATCGCCAATTTTTTTTAGTCCGTCCCAATGATCAGAAATTCCTGCACCGCCAATAAGCGCGTACTCCCCATCTATAATCAATATTTTACGGTGAGTGCGTCCACTAAAGTTGGCGGGAGCTTTCCAGTCAAAAGGATTGAACTGGCAAATCTGAACTCCTGCGGATTCTAAACGCTGCCAATACTTTTTGGGTAGAGTATGACCACCATAACTATCTACTATCAGTTTAACATCTACTCCTGCTGCTGCTCGTTCTGCAACCGCACTGGCAAAATCATTTGCGCGTTTTCCAGGGGTCATAAAGAAGGTTTCAAAATGAATGCTATCCTGGGCATCCGCTATAGCTTCGAGTCTTGCTTTTTGAATTTCGTCAATCTTCACCCAAAAGTTGGTAATCGTCCCAGGAGTAGAGAAGGAATTTGAGATGCTGGCAACAGCAATAAAAAAGTTAGGATCTCTAGGGGAGGGAAGGCTATTAACTCTATATTGAACGGGATCGCGAAATGCGCCACGAATATAAAGGCTAATTAACAGGATAAGTAAAATTACTCCGAAACTAAGAGAAAGCCACTTAAGAATGGTAATAGTAACTGACATAGAAATAATGCAGGATTTACGGATTTCCCCCTCATTTTATCTGTTGATTGCAGTATTCGCGATCGCGATCAAATACCCAAATAGGGAATAATTAAGGAGAGAACTCGATTGACTTTGATGATTATGGGAAATATTGTCTTTCGCGATCGCTACGAAGTTTTAGAAGAACTAGGCAGAAAACCAGGAAGGAAAACCCTTTTGGCACATGATAAAGATACACAAGAGAAGGTTGTGGTAAAACTCCTCCTTTTTGGTGGT
>JBBQDV010000072.1:0-12786 GCA_038320005.1 Cyanophyceae cyanobacterium | reverse complement strand
TGCTTGCCAGCCTCTCGCTCTATCGTTAACTATTAAACATCTTTACAAGGGGTAAGGAAGTGTAGTTAGCCTCACAAGCCTAGATAACATTGACGAGGCAAACATTACCCGCTTTGCGGAGTTGGGGGCAACCATACCCCCACCCTTTTAGGGTTCACTGCGCCTAAAGACGCAATTTCCTTTTCCTCCCTGGGCTGAAGCCACAGGGCTTCCAAGTACCGAGGTATTTTCGTGAGTGGTATAAGCAAATGCATTCACAGGTGTTACAGGACTGTGTGAAACGAGTCAAATTAACTTCTGATCGCTTTATTAAGGGGGATAGTGAAGGTAATAGAAGTGGCAAGCCTCGTTTTAAGGCAGTAAATCGTTATCGTACCTTCACCTATCCTCAAATGAAGCAGGATTGTCTAGAAGGGAAGTACATCAACCTTCCCAAGATAGGCAAAGTAAAACTCATACTTCATCGTCCTTTGCCTGTTGGATTTAAAATCAAAACCGCCTCTGTAAATCGCAAAGCAGATGGATACTATGTCACACTCAGTCTAGAGGATGAGACAGTTCCAACAACAAAACCCCATATTAATCCCGATAGAATAACAGGGATTGATATGGGATTAAGTGCTTTTCTGACTATGGCAGACGGAAGAAAGTTTGATATCCCTCAGCACTACAGAAGGGCGCAAAAGCGATTAAGGGTTTTGCAAAAGAAAGTAAGCAGTTGCCAAAAAGGAAGTAATCGCAGAGTCAAGGCGGTTCAGTCTATTGCTCGTCAGCACAAAAAAGTAGCGGATAGACGCAAAGACTTTCACTTTAAAGTTGCTAACCAACTACTATCTGAATATGATGTAGTCGCCCATGAAAACCTAAATATCAAGGGACTCGCACGAACCCGACTCAGCAAGTCGATTAATGATGCTGGATGGGGAAACTTCCTATCACTACTGGCAAACAAAGCCGAAAAAGCTGGTTTGTTGGTGATAGGTGTAAGTGCCTACGGTACAACACAAGAATGTTCAGGTTGTGGAGAAATAGTGCATAAAGATCTGCATGAAAGATGGCACAGTTGTCCACATTGCGGATGTGAACTTGATCGTGATCATAATGCAGCCAAAGTTATAGAAAATAGAGCCGAGGGGCATCCGGTTCTTAAAGCTCACCGTGTATCCTATGCAATAGCAGGAGTTGGTGAGAAGCCTACGGCGTACTTGGAAAAGTCGCCGTAGGAGTATGTCACCAACAGAACAGCTTTCTCTTTGCTTTGATGAGATTTTTCAAATAGGTACTTCCGCGCAGTTTCGCTAAGATGGAAAAGAAGGAATTTCAAGCAAGGAGAATACTGTGGAAGCGACTATTAACTGTGCAGAAGCTTGTATCAACGGTTGCGTCATGCCGAATAATTGTGCTAGTCGTGAGTATGCCGAATCAGCAACTAAGTTTGTCCAGGAAAAGTCTCTCGATGAGATATTGGCTATGGCGGAGGAAGCGGTAAGACGAAAAGCGGCAGAAAGAGCCTCACAACCGACTCAATGGGTGATTCCTGACGAAATTTAGGTGTTGCGAATATTGTGGATAAACAGGTAAACGCTCAACTAATTTCCAGCCCTTTTGAGCTAATTGTAACCTCAATTCTGCAATATGAGGATGGGGATAGTCGGGGTTTACTTCATCAAAGGGGCTGATTCCGCCTATATCTGTCGCCCCTGCTTCTAAGCAAGCGATGAGGAAACTAAGGTCGGGGACTAAGTTAGGGGGAATTTGAATCGCGATATCATTAGGTAAAATGGTACGGGCTTTTTTAATTACTTCGGGTAACTGATAAGGATTAAAGGCTTTCCCTGTATAGGTTTGCTGTTCACCGCGACTATGGGGTTGAAGGATTACTTCTTGGATATGTCCCCAACGTTGATGTATAATCGCGATCGCGTTTAAACTTTCCCACCAATCTTGTTCACTTTCCCCAATCCCTAGTAATATCCCCGTTGTAAAAGGAATTTGTAACTTTCCTGCCCATTCTAACTGTTGCAACCGCACTTGCGGAACTTTACTCGGTGCATAGCGGTGAACTGTGTCCAGTAACTTGGGGGTTAGCTGTTCTAACATCAGTCCCATCGAAACATTAACTTGCTTTAGCCTCTCCATTTCCGCGAAACTCAATATACCTGCATTAGTGTGGGGGAAAAATCCCATATCTAAAGCTAGTTGACAGATATCATAAATTCTTTCAAACCAAGACTGACGCTGGGATGAATGAGGATGGACTTCTCCACTTAATACTAGAATTTCTTGAACGCCCGTTCCTTGTAAACTCGCTAATTTCTGCTTAGTTTCCGCCAAAGTTAACCAGGGACTTTTTCCCAAATCAGTGCGGAAATTGCAATAGCTACAGCGATTAAAGCAATCGTAAGTAGGAACTAAGGTATAAGCTGGACTATAGGTAACAGTTTGAACCATGAGAAAAAGTCTTTACGCAGCTAAAGAAATTAATGCACCAAAACAAAAAGTTTGGCAAGCCTTAATTGAGAAACATAAATGGAAATATTGGAATACCTTTCTCTTTGATTGTGACCCTAATCAGCAATTTATTCAAGGGCAAAAAGCATTTTTATCTATGCGCCGTTTACCAGGAGATGAGGAAACAGAATTTCAACCTTATATTACTTTCCTTGAACCAGGGGTAGGTATGCGTTGGATTTTCAAGTTTCCTGGCTTTGTCAATGAATATAGCTTTGAGTTACAAGAAATTGGTATTAGAAGAACAAAGTATATTCATAATGCTAGATTTTCTGGTCTATTCAGTCCCACCTTCCTTATATTTTCAAGAGCGAATGAACAAGCTGGTGTTAGACGGATGGCAAGGGAGTTAAAATATTATCTCGAATACACTTAACTATATTAACGCTCTGCAACTAAATTAAAAGGAAATTAACGAAGGAATGACAAATATTTTATCTATCTTTAGCTTTTACAATTAAATGAAATATAAATTGCAATTTCAAACTTATCAATATCCTTTCACGAAGCCTTTATCTACCAGTCATGGTTGTTGGGAAATACGAGAAGGTATTATTATCCAATTACAAGCAGGGAATAAAATCGGTTGGGGAGAAATTGCACCTATTCCTTGGTTTGGTTCAGAAACTTTGGCGATGGCTTTGGAGTTTTGTCAAGGTTTAGGAAAGGAGATTTCCGCCACAGATATTTTTAATATTCCACCACATTTAACCGCTTCTCAATTTGGCTTTGAGAGTGCCTTAGCAGACTTATTAACCCCTCAGAAATTACCTGAAGACCAGTTTTGCTATACTTCCTTATTACCAGCAGGAGAATCCGCTTTAACACAATGGCAAAAAGCCTGGAATCAGGGAGAACATACTTTTAAATGGAAGGTGGGGGTACATTCTCCAGAGTTGGAACAGCAATGGTTTCAGCAGTTGGTTAGTATTCTACCATCGACCGCAAAGTTACGTTTAGATGGGAATGGGGGACTTAGTTTAGAAGCAACAAAAGCTTGGTTATGTTTAACAGATTTAACGCCCCAGGTGGAATTTTTTGAGCAACCTTTACCTCCCCAAGATTTTAAGACGATGCTGCAATTAAATCAAGATTATCAGACTCCCCTTGCCTTAGATGAGTCAGTGGCGAGTTTAGCTAAGTTAGCAAGCTGCTATGAAAGGGGCTGGGGTGGTATCTTTGTGATTAAAGGCGCGATTATCGGTTCTCCGCGAGGTTTACGGGATTTTTGTCAGCAAAATCATTTAGATTTAGTTTTCTCCTCTGTGTTTGAAACTGCTATTGGGCGCAAAGCTGTATTACAGTTAGCAAAGGAGTTTTCTTCTCCCCATCGCGCTGTAGGTTTTTCCCATGCACCCTCTTTTAACTCTGCTTCAATCCCGTTGTTCGGATAACTGGTTAATTGGCTATGACAGCCAACAGTTTACTGATTTAACTTGGCGTTTCTATCGAGTTTTTCAACAATATAGCGGTACTAAAGTCCTTGTTGCTCATACTGAACCTTGGGAATTTTTAGCTTGTGTTCTTGGCGCGATCGCGTCTAACTGTCCCGTCTTTATTGCTAGTCCTGATTGGCTTGACAAGGAATGGGAACAGGTATATGATAATTTATATATAAAGTTATCATGGGGAAATAGCGTCAACACGAAGTTGCTTTCTTTTCAGGAGATAAAGCAAACTGAAATATTGCCTCAGCCCCTATATAAAAACTCATTAAAACAGGATAATATTAACTCCCTTCCGAGTAACTCCATCATGATTCCCACTGGTGGAACATCGGGGGAGATTCGCTTTACCATCCACAACTGGGACACTCTCAAAGCTTCCGTCACAGGGGTTTATAATTATTTCGGTAAGAAGCCAATTAACTCTTGTTGTCTGCTACCCCTATATCACGTTAGCGGTTTAATGCAGTTCCTGCGTTCATTTTTGACGAACGGAAAGATAGGGATACTCCCTTATCACCAAGTCAAGCAAGGAGAAAGAGGAAATATTAATCCAAGTCACTTTTTTATCTCCCTTGTCCCGACTCAATTACAATATCTTTTAGCCCATTCCCCTGATTGGTTATCTCAATTCCAGACAATTTTACTCGGTGGTGCGCCAGCAAGTGAGAAACTGTTAAATAAAGCAAGAGAATATCAGCTTAATATTGCGCCTACTTACGGCATGACAGAAACAGCATCGCAGGTTGTGACTTTATACCCACAGGAATTTTTAGCCGGGAATAACAGCAGTGGGAAAGTTTTACCCCATGCAGAGATAGCAATTCGAGATGAACAAGGAAACCCTCTCTCTGCTTTCCAAACAGGGATAATTACAATTCAATCTCAATCTTTGTGTTTAGGATACTATCCCAACTTATTTGGAACACAAACTTATTTTGTGACGGATGACCTTGGCTACTTAGATCTTCACGGATATCTTTTTAGTGTAGGACGTAACTCTCAAAAAATCATCACTGGAGGAGAAAATGTTTTTCCAATAGAAGTAGAGTCAGCGATTTTAGCCACCAATTTAGTTAAAGATGTCTGTGTAATCGGCTATCCTGATGCAACTTGGGGAGAGATAATTATTGCAGTCTATGTTCCCAGTTTAGAGGAAGTAACAGGGGAAGATATTAAAAGCGCGATGACGACTAAAATAAGTACCTATAAACAACCAAAACACTGGCTATCTGTACAAGAATTACCCCGTAATGCCCAAGGAAAGATTAACTATAAATTAATCCGAGATATCGTTGCAAAAAGTTTTTAAAAACCTGATTAAGGTCGCCAAGGATATTGCTTAAAGTCAGGCTTACGCTTATCAAGGAAAGCCTGTTTTCCCTCGCTTCCCTCCTCTGTCATGTAATACAACATCGTCGCATTTCCAGCAAGTTCTTGTAACCCTGCTTGTCCATCACAATCCGCATTGAAAGCAGACTTAAGACAGCGTATAGCAATCGGACTCTTTTCTAAAATCTCCCTTGCCCATTGTACCCCTTCTGCTTCTAATTGCGCGATCGGGACAACACAATTAACCAAACCCATATCTAAAGCATCTTGGGCGGAATATTGACGACAGAGAAACCAAATTTCTCGCGCCTTCTTCTGTCCCACACAACGGGCGAGATAAGAAGCCCCAAACCCCCCATCAAAACTACCAACCTTCGGTCCAGTTTGCCCAAAGATAGCATTATCCGCAGCAATAGTTAAGTCACAGATGAGGTGTAAAACATGACCCCCACCAATAGCGTAACCACCCACTAACGCAATCACCACCTTCGGTAAAGAACGAATCAAACGTTGTAAATCAAGGACATTTAAACGAGGAACACCATCATCCCCCACATAACCAGCTTTCCCCCGTACACTTTGGTCGCCACCAGAACAGAAAGCATATTTCCCATCGGTATGAGGACCAGCCCCTGTTAATAAAATAACGCCAATAGTTTCATCTTCCCTCGCATCACAAAACGCGGAATACATCTCAAAGACAGTTTTAGGACGGAAAGCATTGCGTTTATGGGGGCGATTAATCGTAATTTTGGCAATTCCCTCTGCTTTATGATAGAGGATATCTTCGTAATTTCCTTCAGCTTGCCATTCTATTTCCATTATTTCACTTCTCCTTAATAAATAGGAAAATAATTTTCTCTCTTCTTATTATTCTTAAGTCAAGATAAAACTCTTTTTCTGAATGGGGATCACGGGCTATCATAGAAAAAAGCAAGAGGATCAAGGTTTAACTAGATTAAATCTATCTCCAGTTATATCTACATTAGCCCTAATTGGGTAATCTTGATTATAGAAGGAGACAGCATTAAAAGAACAATTTCAATAGTCTGTCTCATTTTACCAATTAGATTTAATACACTGACTCAGGTCAAACATTTAAAATGCGTACCATTCAAAAAGTTCGTTGTCCCAATTGTGGTAGTTATGCAGAACGTCACTACATTACCAATAATCAAATTATCCAAACTCAATGTAATCACTGCGATTACTTATTGATTAACTGTTCCCTAACAGGAAAAGTCAAGGAAGCCTACGCCCCAGGAATTGCTTCCCCCTCTGCTTGAGATTGGGATGTTCGCAATTGTCCACAAGCAGCATCGGCTTCTAGACCACGAGAATAGCGGACACTGACTGCAATATTTTCACGTTCTAGTATTTCTGTAAAAGCTTCAATTTGAGATTTACTAGGACGTTGATAATCTACTTCGGAAATGGGATTATAAGGGATTAGATTAACATGGGTTTGGAATCCACGTAAACGTTTTGCGAGTTCAACCGCGTGTTCAGGTAAATCGTTTACCCCAGCGAGAAGGATATACTCAAACGTTACCCGTCTGTGGGTAATCTCCACATATTCGCGACAGTCTGCGAGTAAGTTATCAATGGGATAGCTACGGGCGGAAGGAATAATTTTTGCCCGCAAAGCTTGATTTGGGGCGTGGAGACTGACAGCAAAGGTAACTTGGAGTTGATGTTGGGCGAACTCACGAATTTTTTTGGGAATCCCTACAGTGGAGACAGTTAAAGAACGTTGTCCAATTCCCACATCTTTATTTAAACTGTGTAAGGCTTTGACGACTTCGGGAATATTGAGTAAAGGTTCTCCCATTCCCATGAAGACAACATTACTAACTCGTTCTTGGAAGTCTTCTTGAACGGTGAGAACTTGGTCAACGATTTCATGGGCTTTGAGATTACGGCTATATTCTCCTTTCCCTGTCGCACAAAAATCACAGGTGAGGGGACAACCGACTTGAGAAGAGACACAAACTGTTAGGCGTTTACGGGTAGGAATCCCAACGGCTTCAATAATTAAACCATCTTCTAGGCGTAATAGATATTTGCAAGTTCCATCATCCGCGACGCTACGATAATGTATTGTTGACCGTCCTACGGGGTAATCAATTAAGTTTTCGCGCCACTGCTTCGGAAATACGGTGATATCTTGCAGAGAACGCGCTGATTTTTGATATAACCACTGATATAGTTGTTTACCGCGATAGCTAGGTTGTCCTTGTTCTTGTACCCAGTCGGTTAGTTCCTCTAGGGTCATTTCTAGTAGGGGTTGGAGTTTTTGTTTTTGTTCAGTTAGCATTATTATTAATAGTTAGAAGATTTCTGATTTTTCGGTTGAGTTTTCTTATCCCCCACTTACTGGAGGAATTAAAACTACTTCATCCCCATCTTGAAGAATTGTTTCGGGAGGGACAAACTGTAAATTTACACCGAAACGGGTGAGGTTGCGCCACTGTTCCAGTTCAGGGTGTTTTGTGATAATTTGATTGAGTAAGTCCAGAATAGTAGTTTCTGGGGGAAGGGCTAATGTCAATTCTGGTTTGCGATAGGTTTCCTGATAAGCAGCAAAAAGTTTTACAGTAACCCGAAGAGAGTCAGGCATAAGATGGAGTTAGTAATAAAAATGGGAATAATGCCCCTCTTATACCCTAACTCGAAAATGAATTTTTGTGATGTTTTTAATCGCGATCGCGCGTTCCCTCATCCTCCTCCATTCCTAGTCACAGAAAGCATCCCACCTCAATTACCAGGGAAAAACAAATATATTTAAACTAAACCTTAACAGCATCAATGGGAACAGAACGTAATAACCGTTCCACAATCGTCTTAGCTTGGCGACTCCCCGCAGGAATTAAACGATGGGAGAAGACAGAGGGGGTCAAGAACTTAATATCATCAGGGATAACAAAATCACGACCTTCAAGGAAAGCCAACGCCTGAGAAGCCCGTTGTAAAATCATTGTCCCCCTGGGACTAACCCCCAAAGTAATTTCTTCATCCTGACGAGAAGCGCGAACTAGGTCAATAATATATTGTTGTAGAGAGGGTTCAATGCGAACTTCCCGACATAACTTCTGTAAGTCACGAATATCCTCAAGAGTTAAACAAGGCTGTAAACTATCTGAGGGAATACGTTGAGATTGTTCTTGTAACATTTGTAACTCTTCCCCTTCCGTGGGATATCCTAGACTAAAAGAGAGGGCAAAACGATCCATTTGTGCTTCAGGAAGAGGAAAAGTACCCTGATATTCAATCGGGTTTTGGGTCGCGATAACGAAGAAAGGTTGGGGAACAAGGCGAGATTTACCATCGACCGTAACCTGTTGTTCCTCCATCACCTCCAAGAGGGCGGATTGAGTTCGAGGGGTGGCGCGATTAATCTCATCAGCGAGAAGAATATTCGTAAAAATAGGTCCTGGCAAAAATTGAAATTCCCCACTACTCGGATTCCAAATATTACTTCCCGTCACATCTGTAGGAAGCAAATCAGGAGTACACTGGATGCGCTGGAACTTGCCATCAATAGAACGGGCGAGGGATTTCGCCAGCAGGGTTTTTCCTACCCCAGGAACGTCTTCTAAAAGGGCATGACCGCCACTGAGAAGGGCAACTAAAACGAGGCGAATGGCTTCATCTTTACCAACAATAGTTTGGCTAAGATTAGCCTTGAGTTTATCAATTTGTTCTCTCATCAAAGTTATTCCTTATCTTAATTAGATCTTGTTTCGCCCTCTGACAATCCTCGCTAATTTGGGCTTTAAGGGCGTTTAGGGAGGGGAATTTCTGTTCAGGTCGGATTAAGGTTTGCAGATTTACGGTTAGGTTTTGCCCGTATAAGTCCCCTGACCAATCTAACAGATGCACTTCTATTGTTGGGGATTCTCCGCCCACAGTGGGACGACAGCCAATATTAAGGACTGCATCGAGGCTAATTTTATCAGATAGGACTGCTTGGGCAGAATAGACCCCAAAACTAGGGAGAAATTTCTCCTGGGGAATATCTAAGTTAGCTGTCGGAAAGCCCAGGGTACGACCTAACTTTTGTCCTTCTACCACTGTTCCCATCAAGCTGTAGGGGCGACCAAGGAGAAGGTTAGCTTTGTTGATATCTCCAGTTTCTAAGGCGTGGCGAATACTAGAACTGCTAATGCGTTCTTGTTTGCAGGTATGGAGGGTGATGATATTAACCTTAACACCAAAACTTTGCGCGATCGCGCTCAAATCCACTGCTGTCCCTTTCCGTCCTTTCCCAAAGCGAAAATCTTCTCCCACACAAATTTGCACCGCTTGCAATTCTTTAATTAAAATCTTCTCCACAAAGGCTTCTGGACTGAGGGAAGCAAGTTCGCGATTAAAAGGCAGTAAAATCAGTTGTTCAACTCCCATGCTTTCGAGAACCGCAATTTTTTCAGGGAGAGGAGTAAGAAGAGTTCGGCTATGTCCTGAGAAGAATTCTTGGGGATGAGGATTGAAAGTAACAACAGTAGTACAAACCTTAGCTTCGTGTTCATATTCAATACCTGGAGCAGTTTTAGCAAGAACCTCCCAAAAGTTAGCAGCAGGCTGAAGAATTGGTTGCACAACCATCTGATGCCCTCGATGAATGCCGTCAAAGTTGCCGAGGGCGATACTAGTTGGAGTTAAAGCTTTAGTCGTTGTTGATGTTACCCACACGCTTTATAGTCTTACATATTTTGTGTCATCTTTCCTAGTTTTTCCTTTAACTTCGTCGGCTTCTTCTGAAAAGACGGTTAAGTCACTAATAGTCTGATTAGTAAAGAAGATGCTAGATATTGGCAATAAGTCTTAATCAAGAGTTGCCTTCAGTCAGGATAAAGGCGAGACTGTCGATAAATCGCTTTAACCAGATAGCTAACAAACTGCTAGGATCTCTGGTAAGAAAGCTTGGGAGATTTTAAATAAAAATCAAGATAAAACAGCAATTAAAAGAGTTGAAATTAATATTTAAAAGCGAGATATGGCAGTAATTGAGAATAGACAATCACAACAATGGTATGCAATCTCTCCAGAGGAAGTAGCAACCCACTTAGATAGCGATCTCACAGAGGGATTAACTGAGGCTGAAGTCCAAAAAAGGCAAGAGCGTTTTGGTCTGAATAAATTAGAAAGTAAACCTGGTAAACACCAGATTATTCGCTTTCTGGAACAGTTTCATCAACCTCTATTATATATTCTCATTATTGCGGGATTTATTAAAGCACTTTTGGGGGAATGGTCGAATACTGGGGTGATTTGGGGGGTGGTGTTAGTTAATGCCATTATTGGCTTTGTTCAAGAAGCGAAAGCAGAGGGCGCAATTGCAGCCTTAGCTTCCTCTGTCCAAACCGATGCTAATGTACGCCGAGGGGGCAAAAAAATGCAAGTTCCCTCCTCAGAATTAACACTTGGGGATATTGTTCTCCTTACTTCTGGCGATAAAGTACCTGCGGATTTGCGCTTATTAGACAGCAATAATCTCCAAATTAATGAATCTGCTTTGACAGGGGAATCTGTGGGGGTGGAAAAAAATACCTCCTCTCTAGAAACGGATATCTCCATCGCAGAACGGAAAAATATGGCTCATGCAGGGAGTTTTGTTACCTTTGGACAGGGACAAGGAATTGTGGTCGCGATCGCGAAAGAAACGGAAACAGGGCGGATTTCCCAGCTACTAGAGGATCAAACCAACCTCACTACTCCTCTAACTCGCAAATTCAATAAGTTTAGCCGTCAGTTACTTTACATTATCTTAGGGGTGGCTGCCTTTACTTTCGTTGTGGGTATGGGCTATGGCGAGGATTGGGTGACAATGTTTGAAGCGACCGTGGCTTTAGCAGTCAGTGCGATTCCCGAAGGTTTGCCTGCGGTTGTCACTATTACCCTAGCGATTGGGGTGTCTCGGATGGCAAATCGCCATGCCATTATCCGTAAGTTACCAGCGGTGGAAACTCTGGGGAGTGCGACGGTTATTTGTTCCGATAAAACGGGAACGTTAACAGAAAATCAGATGACGGTACAAGCCCTGTATGCGGGGGGAGAAAACTATACTGTTACTGGAACGGGGTATGCACCAGACGGGGAATTTCTACAGGATGATATGGCGATTTCTTGGGAAGATAATCCAGTTTTACGCGAATGCTTAAGGGCAGGTTTATTATGTAATGATTCTCATTTGGAATATAAGGAGAATCAATGGAATGTGATTGGCGACCCGACCGAAGGGGCTTTAATTGTTGCTGCGAGTAAGGCTGGTTTTGATCAGCAACAGTTAGAGGAGAAAATGCCCCGACTAAATATGATTCCTTTCGAGTCTGAGTATCAGTATATGGCAACCCTTCATGATACAGAGCAGGAGCGTAAGATTTATGTTAAGGGGTCGGTGGAAGCGATTCTTTCCCGTTCTCAAAACTGCCTTGATGGACAAGGAAATCCTCAGCCCTTAAATTCGGATCAAATTGAAGCGAAAGTTGAAGAACTTGCAGCATCGGGGTTACGGGTTCTCGCCCTGGCGCAAAAACCAACCTCACAATCTGACCTCGACCATGAAGATATTGAGGAAGGCTTAACTTTCCTGGGCTTACAAGGGATGATTGATCCCCCTCGTCAAGAAGCGATACGGGCGGTAGAAGCTTGTCAAAGGGCAGGGATTCAGGTGAAGATGATCACGGGGGATCATAAACTAACAGCAAGCGCGATCGCGAAACAGATGGGTCTGCAAAAAGATGGTCAAGTTCTTGCTTTCACTGGACAAGAACTAGGAGAAATGGATGAAAAAGACCTAGCTGAAGCTATCGAAAATGGGGTTGTTTTCGCCAGGGTTGCCCCAGAACAAAAACTGCGTATTGTCGAAGCCCTACAATCGAAAGGAGAAGTAGTCTCCATGACTGGAGATGGGGTCAATGATGCCCCTGCACTCAAACAAGCAGATATTGGGGTAGCGATGGGCAAGGCTGGCACAGAGGTGGCAAAAGAAGCTTCTGATATGGTGCTGACTGATGATAACTTCGCCTCTATTGAAGCTGCGGTGGAGGAAGGGCGTAACGTCTACCGTAACTTAATGAAAGCGATCGCGTTTATTCTCCCCGTTAATGGTGGTGAATCCATGACGATTGTAATTAGTGTGCTTTTGGCGAGGGCGTTACCGATTCTCTCTTTACAAGTTCTCTGGCTAAATATGATCAACTCCATTGCGATGACTGTTCCCTTAGCCTTTGAACCCAAAGATTTGGGTGTGATGGAACAACCCCCTCGCAAGCCCAATCAACACCTAATTAACCGCAATCTCCTCAAACGGATTCTCATTATCTCTCTCTTCAACTGGATTCTGATTTTTGGTGTTTTTGAATGGATTGAAAATACGACAGGGGATATAGCTTTAGCCCGAACTATGGCGATTCAAGCCCTCGTTGCTGGAAGGATCTTTTATCTTCTCAGTATTAGCCAACTAGGTTTAGCCTTAATTGCAAAACTAAGAGGTCAA
>JBBQDV010000071.1:0-12795 GCA_038320005.1 Cyanophyceae cyanobacterium | reverse complement strand
GAGTTGAGATTGAAGGGATGCTGGGGGGATAGGGTGAATTTATTAAAGTTTGACGCTTTTCTCGCAACTATATCTGACATATATTATCTCACTACCCCACTCCCCTACTCCCTCACTCCCCCACGTCCCTACTCGATAGATTCGTAATTCCAGGGAAAGGTTTTATATTTGAGATAGAAGCCGATCAGGATAAATAGCGCGATCGCGATCGTTCCAAAGCCTAAACTATTTGGTAGCCAGAAAACCGCCTCAATTTTATTGACTTTCCCAGGTTGTAAATGCCAGACTAGTTGATGTCCCTGCTGGGAGACTTCTGGTAAAAGAAGATCATCGCTATGGCTAACTTGTTTCGCACCCCAGGGAGTGAGGAGACGAAACTCAATATCTAGGAGTGAACCAGGATCAACAATTACTTTTCCTTGATTGGTTAGTACCCCTAAAGCCCGTAAGTCAACATCGAGATCTAAATAATTGCGTTGGAAAAATAGTAAGTTACTTCCTTGGAGATTAACCTGAGATTTGAGTTGGACAAAATCTAGTTGTGTTCCCTGATTTTCATTGGCTTCAGGATTAAAAAAAGCATTAAATTTTGTTTCTAAATCTTCTGCACTAGCAAAAGGTATGGTAACTAAAAGCTCTTGATCACCCAGGTGTTTGGTTTTTCCCCCTAATTTTTGCCCACGTTGCTCAATGCTTTTGAGCCATTCATTAGCCTCACTACGGCTAAAGCTGGTGAGTTTATCACTTAGTTTAATGGTTTGCGCGATCGCGCCTCGATTCGCCCCCTCAAACGTCACTCCTACGTCATAACGGACACAACCTCCCAGGAAAACTAAACAACACAGAAGGAGGGGAAAGAAGAAAGAAAAAGGATGTCGTTGCTGCTTATTCATAAAAAAAGTATCTAAATTATTAGTCTAATCCTGAGTTAATTAGCTGAACCACCATAACCCACCCAGAGTAATCAAAATCACTATTAAAGCCAACCAAGTAAAGCGATTATCTTCTGTATTCACCTGAGTTAGATCAATCGGTTCTGGTTCTGCTTCTAGTTTAGGCTTCTTGGGTTTAATTTTATTACTTCCGCGCCTATCTTTGGGATCACTATCAGGGAGTACCCCCAAATCAGGAATTTCCACCATCCATTCCTTCGGACGCTTAAGAGCAGGGGCTTGGAGGATATATAGTAAACGTTTACACTGTTGGCGAGTCTCCGCATGGGGATGATGGGATAACTTTTGACAAAGCGCGATCGCGTCAGAAGAACGATTAACAGCCTGATAAGCCGTTATTAACCAAATTCCCACCTCTCCCCCCAAGCGAGACTGTTGTTTGACGAGTTTATGAGCCGTTTCCAAATGAGTGACACTGGTGCGATAATTCCCCCGTCCGAAAGCATCTTTTCCAATTGTATATTCCTGTTGAAATTGTTCTTGATTAACGCTCACAGCAACTAATAACGGTATTTCAGAATCCTTTAAATACAAGTTTAGCAAGACTTCCCAAACCCCTATCTTGAGATTAGGACTATAATAGAACACAATGAGTTTTCACCTTGGCTAAAGTTGATCAACCGAGGAAAAGACTTGTCAGTGGCGACACCTTAAAGTTATATGGATATGTAAAGTAGTTAAGCAAGCTGCTTAATCCTCTTTAACATTTAACAAGCAGCCCTGATCCGAGATGGGACGTTTTGATCTAGAAATATCGCGCGATAAATCACCCAATCAAAGCAGCTTTAAGAATAGCTACCCTTAGCTCAAATTCCCGTATCAAAGCTAGTATTTAGCCATACTGGTGCAGCCAAGCAACTTAAAAGTCTTGTCTTAACACCCCTGATATCATTTCAGCATTTATGACTTGTGGTAAAGATCTAACGCTGAAATCTTGCTCAAGAGCAAAAGACAGTAGCTAGATCGCTTCTGAAGAATTTAGTTAGTCATCGGGTTCGGAACAAACGTCAATAGTCGAATCGACTCCAAGCCTACGTTTGCTCCTACCCTATTTGAAAAATAATTTAACGTTCGCAGGTAAAGTCCATTCTCTACCGTAGCGACAGAGAAATCTTTGAGGAAATTGAATGCCAAAGCAAATCGTGATTGCAGAGCAACATCATATTGCTGCTGTATTTTGGGAAGACCAAATTCAAGAACTAATCGTCTCAACTGGAAATCAACAAGTTAGTGATATTTATCTCGGCATAGTTGAAAATGTAATTCCTGGGATAGATGCAGCCTTCGTTAATATTGGTGACGCGGAACGTAACGGATTTATGCACGTTACTGATTTAGGTCCTTTACGGCTAAAAAGAAGTGCTGGAGCGATTACTGAACTCCTTGCGCCTCAGCAAAATGTCTTAGTTCAGGTAATGAAAGAGCCGACAGGAAACAAAGGTCCTCGGCTTACGGGTAATGTTAGTTTACCTGGACGCTATTTAGTTTTGATGCCTTATGGACGGGGGGTAAATCTCTCCCGTCGGATTAGAAGCGAAAGTGAAAGATCGCGCTTACGAGCCTTAGCTATTCTGGTTAAACCCGCAGGAATGGGCTTACTAGTCCGTACTGAAGCAGAAGGGAAAGCAGAAGAAGAGATCATGGAGGACTTAGAACAACTCCAGAAGCAATGGGAAAATACCCTCCTACAAGCAAATAATAACCGCGCTCCTGCCTTATTAAACCGCGATGATGATTTCATCCAAAGAGTATTAAGGGATGTCTATACTGACGAAGTTAACCGCATCGTGGTCGATTCCCCCACTGGAGTTAAGCGGATTAAGCAACAGTTGAAAAACTGGAGTAGTGGTCGCTCTCCAGAAGGAGTATTAATTGATCAACATCGCGATCGTTATCCCATCCTCGAATACTTCCGCGTCAATGCTGCCATTCGTGAAGCCCTTAAGCCGAGAGTAGAACTACCATCGGGGGGGTATATAATTATTGAAATTACTGAAGCCCTGGCGGTTGTTGATGTTAACTCAGGCTCTTTTACCCGTTCTGCAACCTCCCGCGAAACAGTTCTCTGGACAAACTGCGAAGCAGCCACAGAAATTGCGCGTCAACTCCGCCTCCGCAACATTGGTGGCGTAATTGTGGTGGACTTCATTGATATGGACTCTCGCCGTGATCAGTTACAGCTTCTCGACCATTTAAACAAAGCCCTCAAAAGCGACAAAGCCCGACCTCAGATAGCCCAACTCTCAGAACTCGGCTTAGTAGAACTGACTCGTAAACGTCAGGGAAAAAATATTTATGAACTCTTTGGTCATACCTGTGAAACTTGCGGTGGACTTGGCTATCTGGTTCATCTACCCGATAGTGAACCAAAAGAATTAGTAGCCTTTGCTTCCCCTAGTACTAGCCAGCCTGTTGTTTCTAGCAGCAAGCCAATTCCTGCTTCGGAACGTAATACGGAAGACTTTAACGCCCTTCTTGACTTAGTTGAAGAAGATAGCGAGGATCTAGATTTACTCCATCATCCTAGCTATCAAGAACCCACAACCCAAGGGGGAACTCGCCGTAAACACACTCGGCGTATTAGTGAGATTATTGGGAAAGATAGCAGTAGCAGTAGTAGCAGCACTCGTGGTGGGCGACCCCGTCCTATTCCTGCGGGTTCTAATGGTAGTAATAATAGCGAAGCTGATCTCGACCTTGATCTCACCACAGAGAGTGATCTTCCTGAGTCTAGTGAAGAAGAAAGCACAGGAAAACCAATTATTAACCGCAATGCTAAACGGCGCACCCGTAAAAGCGAACCCGAAACAATTTCTGTTGAGATGACTCCTTTAGAGCAAGAACTCTATGCGTTGATGGGAATTTCTCCTTTGATTCATGTTGATCAAGAGGTTAAAAATCCCAAAGCGGTGGTTGTTGATGTCAAAACCGCTGGAGAAACAGATACAGAAGTTCAAAACGAGCTTAAATTAGATTTAGAACCGTTAGGAGAAGAACCAATCGCAGCATCAGCTATTGTGGTTGAAAAAGAAGCAGAAGAAGCTGTTCGAGTGCAAGAAACTGAGCCATCTTTAGACTTTGATGAGGTTGAAACAGAAACTAGCGCAGTAGAGATCGAAACTACTGACGACCAAACAACCCAGGTAGAAGTAGAAGAAACTGAAGAAAATCAGGATTTAGCTCGTCGTCGTCGTCGCCGTCGTTCTTCGGCTCAAACTTAATTTAAACTCAATCAATTAACTCTTTTTGTATGTTTAGATCCGTGAGCAATTGCGGATCTATTTTTTGAAGGTTTTAAACATCGTGATCAAGAAGCCGTCTCTCCTTCCGATTGATGAAATAGAAATATTTGGTTCGTCTGCGCTAGTCGCTGGTGTTGACGAAGTTGGGCGAGGGGCTTTATTTGGTCCAGTTTTTGCATCTGCGGTAATCCTACCTCAATCTGCTTTCCCTAAATTAAGAGATTTGGGGGTTAAGGATAGTAAACAGTTGAGTGAGAAAAGGCGTACGGAATTAGCTCAACAGATTCAAGCAATGGCGCAGGGGTGGCAAGTTGGCTATGCAACCTCCGCAGAAATTGATAAAATTAATATTTTTCAGGCTTCTTTGTTGGCGATGCAGCGAGCGGTAAGACGGTTACAGCCTCAACCAACGGTATGCTTAATTGATGGGCGATTTCCTCTACCTGATCTTGTTATCCCTCAATATACTTTTATTAAGGGAGATCAACGTTCTTTATCTATTGCTGCTGCGAGTATTGTCGCAAAGGTATGGCGAGATCAGTTAATTGTCCGTCTGGCTAATAAATATCCTGAATATGATCTTAGGGCAAATAAGGGTTATGGTACGCAGAAACATCGTCTCGCGATCGCGCAATATGGTTGTTCTCCTCAACATCGTCTTTCTTTCGCGCCTTGTAAACCAATTTAGAGTTAATTCTATTTAATTAGTCAGATTTTCCGCAGGAGAAAGTCTGGAGTAAGCTTGATCACTAGAGGCTTTATTCGCCCAATGTCGATAGTCGGTGATTAGCTGACTCGATATACGGGTTGCAATTCGTTGTAAGACTCCTTTCATTAAACTTTTACCAGTCGTTTCTAAGAAGGGTCTAGGAGTCATTTCTAAACCTGGGGGTAAATCAATTATTACCTGTAAATCTGCAATCCCTTTTAATACTGTTTTTCCTAAAACTTGAGTTGGGGCTAATTGACCTGTTAGGCTTAAAGAAAAGTGTTCATCAATATATTTATTACCGCGAATTTCACAGTCTCGCGACTCAAGGTGAACCAGACCGTCGTGATTAGCCCAAACTTTGAGCGTCACCACTGGCTGAAAATGATACATAAAGACATCAAGGGGATACATCTTGATTAAATAATTATCTTCCGAGAGATGTTCAGTCAGTTGTGGATTCGCGATCGCGTTTACTAAACGTTGAGGTTGGCGTAGATAATGTTGAATCGGAATCCTCTGTTCCTCGACAAGAATATCAACCTTTTCTGTAGCGTTAAGAACTATTTTCATGGGTAGATGCAAAAATGCAAGTTTGGTTAAATAATTTAGATTGAGATTCTGTAACAATTCCTTAAGATTATTTTAACCCAGGCAGGATGATTTCTCAGTTTTTTCGGTAGTTCACATTACCATTTGAGCATAAAATTTGCATAGTCAAGATCTATCTAAATTAAAGGCGAGACAGCTTATGCCATTACAAATTGCTCATCTTGGTCCAGCAGGGACATATACAGAAGCAGCAGCAACTGCCTATGTAGAGGGCTTAGGTGCTAAGGGAAAAGACTCTTTCCTCTGTCCTTATCCTAGTATTACGCAAACTCTCCAGGCTGTTATCCAGCATCAGGCAGATGTTGCCGTTGTCCCTGTGGAAAATTCTGTGCAAGGGAGTGTCACCATTACTCTTGATACCCTTTGGCAACTAGATACTTTACAAGTTCAGCAAGCCTTAGTTTTACCAATTCAACACGCTTTACTTTCTCATAGTAAATTTTTCAAGGATTTAAAAACAGTCTATTCCCATCCCCAAGCTTTAGCGCAATGTCAGCAATGGCTAGAAAAGCATCTTCCCCAGGTGCAACTTGTTCCAGCTAACTCGACAACCGAGACATTGGCATACTTAAGGGATGACCATAGTGTGGGCGCGATCGCGTCTCCACGAGCCTCCCAGCTATATAATCTGCCGATTCTGGCAAATCAGATTAATGATTACCCTGACAACTGTACCCGCTTTTGGGTTTTGGGCTTAGAAGCAACTGATGTTGGCGACTATATTTCTTTAGCCTTTAGTACCCCTGCTAATATTCCTGGGGCTTTAGTTAAACCCTTATCTATCTTCGCCCAAAGAGAAATCAATCTTAGTCGGATAGAATCTCGCCCGACAAAACGTTCTCTCGGAGAATATCGCTTTTATATAGAATTAGAAGCGAGTAGCGATGATCCATCGGTACAATCTGCCTTAATTGAGTTAGCAACCCATACAGAAATTCTGAAAATATTTGGCAGCTATAATATTTTGCCTATCTCTTTACTCCCATAAGTAAGAGAATAGTTATATAGGGATATCTTGAATAGAGACGCAAGCTATTACGCCTCTAGCTGACGGGGCTTAACTATGGCATTCACAGCCACTGTGTCCACAGCCTGAACCATTGGGATGACCATTAGCACAAGCTTCACAGCAGTAAAACTTATTATCTTTTGTTGTAGCTTTACTTGTATCAACAATACATAAGCAAGATTCGCAAGCACATTTCATTTGTTCTATCGTTGTTGTCGCCATAATTGATCTCCTTGATTTTATCTCGTTATATCTGAACAGCTATTCATAGGTTAGCACAGATATCTGAATATCTGCTCAGATGTTGTAGAATTATTACAGAGACTTCACGCAATTACGAAAAATATTCACCCATGTCTGTTCAACTTCCCTCTTCCAAAACACCCCAAATAGAGGCACATCTTAACTGCTATCCCCCCCATCCTGTTGCAACAGAAGAACTAAAGCAGTTCGAGACCAAACTCCTTTGTCCTGAAAAAGCCCAAAAGATGGCGGAGGTTTTTAGTCTTCTAGGAGATCCAAACCGCCTCAGAATTGTCTCTCTCTTAGCGACCCAGGAGTTTTGTGTTTGTGACTTAGCTGCGACTTTAGAGATGAGTGAGTCTGCGGTTTCTCACCAACTGAGATTGTTACGCACAACACGCTTAGTTAGCCATGACAAACGGGGAAGGAAAGTTTTTTATCGTTTAGCAGATCATCATGTTCTAGAACTTTATCGGTCTGTTGCTGAACATATTGAGGAGGAAGATTGAGGGAAAATCCTTTGTAAAAGATGTCTCTTAAGCCAGGGATCACCAAATCTTTACCTATGTAGCTTAAATTGTAGATGTTAGCGAGAATACACTTCCTCCTAACTGGAGAATTTTTTCGATCTTGCTTGACGTAAGGTAGGAAAAGTTGAATAAATTCACAGCTAACTTGTGATCTACCATTGCCATAAGCCATGCTTTTAACAACTCCGTCTACTCATACCGTTCTCCAAGATCCTCTTTATCAAGGAAAAAGATTGCATTTCTATGATAAGGGCGAATATATTCCCATGAGGGGAAGCGGTTCTTGGCAAGTTTATCGGGGTTTAGTGCAGTTAAATACTTTTCACGAAAGTGGTGAGGAGGTGATACTCGGTTGGGCTGCGCCAACAACTGTATTCAATTCGGGGGAGAATACTCTTGGGAATTATGAGGCTAAAGCTTTAACGCAAGTGTATTTACATTGGTTTTCCGCAGCAGAAATTGAAACTTCTCTTGATCTCGCTCAAGCTTTGTTGATGCAACTAAATCGTCGTATGTACCAAACGCAATCTCTCCTGGTGATCGCGGGACTGCGGAGAGTTGAAGATCGTCTGCGATCCCTATTAATATTACTACAGCAAGATCTAGGTCAACGGACTAGCGAGGGAATTTTAATTCCAGTACGTTTAACCCATCAAACCTTAGCAAACGCGATCGCGACAACAAGAGTAACTATAACTCGCTTACTGGGAAGTTTTCAAGAACAAGGGAAAATTAGCCTAAATCGCGATCGGCATATTATCCTAAAAGGAGATTGGTATATTACAAATTAGGAGTTAAACCCCTGTCTTTAGCAGTTATTTCTATTCCCCCAGCTAGTGGAGTTCCCCCCAAACGCTTACTTGTTCTTTTACATGGTTGGGGTGCAAATTCCCAAGATGTAGTCTCTTTTGCCCCCTTCCTCAAGCTTCCAGAGTACCAGTTTCTCTTCCCCGATGCCCCCTTTCCTCATCATCAAACCCCTGGGGGTCGTGCTTGGTATGCCCTAGAAAGACAGGGCTTTGACGGAATTATTGAAAGTCGTCAATTGTTACGAGATTGGTTAATCTCCCTAGAAGCCCAAACAGGAGTTTCCCTGAATAACACCATCATGGCAGGGTTTTCCCAAGGAGGAGCTATGACCCTCGATATCGGTTCAACTTTACCTTTAGCTGGTTTATGTAGTTTGAGTGGCTATCTCCACTCTGAACCCCAAGCCCAAGCCCATGATTTACCCCCGACTTTAATTGTTCACGGTAGACAGGATAGTATTGTTCCTATCCAAGCTGCGAAAAAGGCTAGGGATCAGTTTACGGCTTTGGGTGCAACGGTAGAATATCATGAGTTTGATATGGGGCATGAAATCCCTATTGTGGTGATAAGTTTAATGCAAAAGTTTATCCAAAGTTTGGTTTAATTAAATTAATTATGGCAAGAACGCTACTAAAATAGTTTTAATACTTACTTATCAATAATTAGCTGTTTTCTAGCTGCTTCTAGGAGTAGTTTTTTTTCAGCTTGCGCGATCGCGATTCTCACAGATTCCACTGCTTCTGGTGCAACAGAAATCCCATCAATTCCCCAATCAACTAAGTCACGGATCAATTGAGGATATTCTTGAGTTACTTCTCCGCAAATTGTACAAGGGAGATTAAGTTGCTTTGCTTTGATAATCAGTTCTTTAAGAAATGCGGAAAGAACTGGATATTGTTGTTTAATTAGAGTAGCAAGTTCTGGTTGAGTGTGATCAAAACCGAGTAAAAGTTGACTTAAATCATTTGTTCCAATCGCGATTCCTTGGACTCCCGCTTGTTGATATTGGGGAAGTAACCAGAGAACAGAGGGGACTTCCGCCATTAGCCAGAGTTGGAAATAAGGATAATTTGTTAAGCCGAATTGGATAGCGCGATCGCGACAAAAAGAAAATTCCCCCACACTGCGCACAAAAGGTACAATTAGGCGGATATTATTATACCCTTGTTCATATAATCGTTTCAAAGCCTGTAACTCCGCCTCAAATAATCTCGAATGGTATTGATAACGTAGTGTTCCTCGCATTCCCAATAAGGGGTTTAACTCTGTTTCTGAATGAGATAAAATGCCGAAATCTGCACTACGCCAATCTACCGAACGATAAAAAACTGGTTGAGGTGTAAAAGCGCAAGCAAATTGAATAATTAACTCCTCAATATTCGCCACCAACTCCTCTTGATACTGAGGTTCTAACCATTCCTGAAGAGAACGTTGCTTCCATAACGGTAAAAGCATCAACTCCGAACGCAATAAACCCACCCCATTAACAGATAAAGCCTTTGCGGTCGCAATAGAAGCCGTTTGACTGAGATTGACAAATAAATCAGTCCCCAACACAATTTCCTTTCTTGGGGATGGAGACATTTCTGTTTCAGGGAGAACCTTAGCAATCTCTGGTTTAGGCTGAATATCGCGGTGTACTTCCCCCTTGTCCCCATCCAGACGAATAGTCTCTCCCATAGTAATTAACTTTGTCGCATTTTTCGCCGATACTATCGCAGGAATCCCTAATTCCCTAGCAATAATCGCCACATGGCTAGTCAGTCCCCCTGCTTCGACAATCACTCCCACCGCATTTTGGATCAAAGGTAGCCAGTCAGGAGTGAGATAATCTGTTACTAAAATACATCCAGAGGGAATCTGTTCTAAAGCAGTTACTGACCCTGTAATTAAATAGGTAGAGGCGATAATTTCCCCTGGGGAAGCTGGTATTCCCTTTACAAATAGCGAATCTTGCCTATCTTTTGCCATTAAAACCTCTTGCAGAGGAGGGGATTTTCTCTTAGGTAAAAAAGAATCAAATTGGGTAATCAAAATATGTGCATCTTCTGATTCTAAAGATTGGCAATATGTCCATTCAATCCGAGAATCATGACCTTTTGGAGTAACTTCCTGTACCAATTGAATCAACTCGCCCAGAGGCTTTTCCTCTAAAGCAAATTCTCTTAGTTTTGCCTCAGAAGAGGGATATCTTTGTAAACATTCTTTTAAAGTGGGATCTAAGGCATAGTGAATCAGTTTGTGTCCTAATTTTTGCGACTGGACTTTCCCTGTCTCGAGATCTACGATATATAAATCGGGGTCAACTTCTCCTCTTACCCAGCTATGACCTAACCCCCAAGTCGCATGGATGCGTGCTATTTTATTTTCAACTTCTACTTTACCCGACGCGATCGCGCTTTGAATTGGCTGGACTAAAACCGCTAAACGCAACTGTTTTAACTCAATCCCTGCTTGCTGCCAATAAAATAAACTACGAGCGCGAAATAGTTCCCCCCAGATCCCCTTGAGAGCCATTTCTACCCCCGCCTCATCCTTTAAACCCAGATGGGATGGTAGTAATCCTTCCAGTTGCTCAGAATGACCAGGAAGATAGAGAGAAGCCCGAAAAATGAGGGTGGGAGATTGCCATTCCTGGGCTGTGTCTAGCACCTGTTGAATCCACTCTGAGGGTAAAGACACCTCCGAAATTCCCCGTTGGATACCTTGGGCTAACTGTTGCAAAGCCAAAGAATCTCTCACCTCGACCCTTAAAGAGGACTCAGGAAAATCGACAAATGCAGCATTAGCTTCAGCCAAGAGGGTAAAAAAGCTGCGTAGACCTGATACGGGAATTACAAAGCTAGGAACTGTATTATCGCCTTGTTGTGCCACTCGACTGAGCATTAGGGACTTTTTCCCCACAACTTTAACATCGGAAGGTTGGATTTTTCTTAGCTCGTAAGGAGTAAACCATTGCTGAAGGAAACAGTTGCTCAAAATTAGTTAGAGTAATCTTGCTAGTCTTCCCTTGAGTTTACAATATTTATAATACCTGATTATTTAGGGAGAATTTACCCAGAAGTCCTATTTTGTAACTACTGTGGGAAAGGGATCTAAACTAGAAAGGAAGCAAATTGTTTCTACTCGCTGATTTAATAAGGAACTAAACCGACTATGACCCAAGAAACCCTTCATTCGTCAGGAATCCTACCCCACTCTCATGACAATAACGAAGATATTGTTGCAACGCATGTTCATGATGAACAGTCCCTCCGCAAGATTGTCAATCGCTTATCTCGGATTGAAGGACATATTCGCGGTGTTAAAACGATGGTTCAAGAAAGTCGCCCCTGTCCAGAGGTATTAATCCAAGTGGCTGCGGTACGTGGTGCGTTGGATAAAGTAGCGCGAGTGATTTTAGATGAACACTTAACTGAATGTATTAGCCGTGCTGCGAAAGAAGGTAATATTGATGCAGAGATTGAACAGCTTAAAGCAGCTTTAGATAGATTTTTGCCGTAGTCCAGTAAGACTAGTCCCATCTCCAAACTTTTTGATTTTGATGAATAGATGTAACGTTTTTTGCCCATTAACGCCAAATATGTTCCTTGATTTCAAGCACTGCGATATCTTAGATTGAGTTAAGCTTTTCAAATACTGGTTAAATCTTATTTCTATGTCCTCTACTGTTTCTAGTCCTACCCGCACAATTCGCATTGGTTCTCGCAAAAGCCAGTTGGCATTAGTACAAACCCACTGGGTACGGGATCAACTTAGCCAACATTTCCCAGGGCGAGAGTTTGAAGTCCAAACCATGAGTACCCAAGGAGATAAGATTTTAGATGTTGCCTTAGCTAAAATTGGCGATAAGGGTCTATTCACCAAAGAACTAGAAGTGGGGATGATCCAAAATGAAGTAGATTTTGCGGTTCATTCCCTCAAAGATTTGCCCACCCTGTTACCAGAAGGTTTAATATTGGGTTGTGTCACCGAAAGAGTTGATCCAGCAGATGCTTTAGTTGTCCACGCCAAACACCAAGATAAACAACTTGCGACCTTACCAGAAGGGGCGGTAATTGGGACTTCTTCCTTACGCAGACTTGCCCAGTTGCGTCACCACTTTCCTCATTTAGAATTTAAAGATATTCGGGGTAATTTAAATACTCGTCTCGCTAAATTAGATGCAGGGGAATATGATGGCATCATCTTAGCCTATGCAGGGCTAGAACGCTTAGGAATGAGCGATCGCATTCACCAAGTCATTCCCCCAGAAATCTCCCTCCACGCTGTCGGACAAGGGGCTTTAGGTATCGAATGTCGCAGCGATGATACGGAGGTGTTAGAACTCCTCAAAGCAATTGAACATATCCCCACCACTTACCGCGCGATCGCAGAACGTTCTTTCTTACGAGAATTAGAAGGTGGTTGTCAAGTACCCATTGGTGTAAATACGAATATCGAAGGCGAAACTCTAACCCTGGTTGGTTTAGTTGCTAGTCTCGATGGTAAGAAGATTATTAAAGATACTGTCAGCGGAAAAGCAACAGAAGCAGAAGCAATTGGACTAGATTTAGCCCACCGCTTACGGGAACAAGGCGCGCAGGAAGTTCTTGATCAAATCTTTGCTGAAATTGAACGCAGTTAGTTCAGAGTTCAGGGTGATGGGTTCAGAATTATCTACCCATCTCCCGAACCCTATGTCTAA
>JBBQDV010000070.1:0-12834 GCA_038320005.1 Cyanophyceae cyanobacterium | reverse complement strand
AGTTGAAGAAAAGGATTAATCCATTCCAACAATTCAGGCTCAATTCCACCAATCGCTCCAAGTATAAATTCTGAGCTTGGTCTAAGACCATTAGCTGGCGTTTTAACCGCGCTAGATTCCATCAAAATTTTAATCCAAAGTCGATTAACTTCGTAATAGTCAAGCCACTTATCCCTTAGATCCAACTTAAGTTTTTCAAACGGAATCATGTTCTTAATAGAGTTTGGAATGAGTCAGATTAAACCCTATACAATCCAAGATAGTGAATCTCAATTTTATTGATTTAACCCAACCCAAGAACGAATAGCGATTAACTGATTAACTATTAAACCATCATCAAATCTAACTCAGGATTTGCACTTGCTTTAGGCGCATCTTCAGGAGGATTGAGGTAGAAATCAGACAAGAGTGAGAATAGTTCTCTGTCTGGCGTGTCGTTCGGAACAACACCCTCTGGTTGAGCGAGGACTTGATCCGCAATATTGAGATAATATTGACAAACCGAATTAAGCGCAGGGTCAGTTTCCGCCATCTCAAAGATAGTCTTACCCTTAACGCGAGAAACCCGAATATCCTCAATCAGAGGTAAGATTTCTAAAACAGGCATCGGTACAGTTTCAATATACTTGTCAATCAAATCACGAGTAGAAGTCCGATTTCCAATTAAACCAGCCAGACGCAGGGTGTGAGTCCGTGCTTTCTCGCGGATAGATGCTGCGATACGATTAGCTGCAAATAGGGCATCAAAACCGTTATCTGTAACAATCATGCAGTAGTCGGAATAGTTGAGAGGTGCAGCAAAACCACCACAAACAACGTCACCAAGTACATCAAAGAGAATAACGTCATATTCATCAAAAGCGTTTAATTCTTTGAGGAGTTTAACCGTCTCTCCCACTACATAACCACCACAACCCGCACCTGCTGGAGGACCACCTGCTTCTACACAGTCAACACCAGCATAGCCTTTGTAGATGACATCTTCGGGCCAAATATCTTCATAATGGAAGTCTTTTTCTTGGAGGGTGTCGATAATTGTGGGGATAAGAAACCCTGTCAGAGTGAAGGTACTGTCATGTTTCGGGTCACAACCAATTTGCAGCACCTTTTTGCCTCTTTTTGCCAAAGCAACGGAGATATTGCAACTAGTTGTAGATTTGCCGATTCCGCCTTTTCCGTAAACTGATAGTTTCATGCTTTTATCCTATATTTTTATCTAAATTTGGCTTCTTAGCAGTCGGTGCTGCACTTGAGGCGTTTTTGTCCCTTTCCTTTAGCATTATTGTCTAAGTTCACAAGAATGGGAAGGGGTTTTATAAAGACATTGGGCTGATAAATGAATTATTCTTGGTTTATAAAGATTATATTTCTTTTCTAGCGAATTAAAGGCTAACTGTAGCGGATTCTAGCTAATTAAGCAGTTTTGGGTATTTATTTTATATAAAGAGAAACAAAAGAAAAAAATACCTGCTCTTATCTCTAGACTGGAGCATCAAAAGACCTATGATCCTTATGCAAACATGAATACAGGCAAAAAGAGCTATCTTAACAGCAGATCTAAATCATCAGTTCATCTTGAGAATCGATCTAAATTCCGTTAAATAATGCTCGTGAATGGGGTTAATTTATCTATATCCAGTATTGTTGTAAACAATAGTAAATTTTCCAAAAGTCTTTAATTTATGTAAACTTAGCGAACTGCTTGAAAGGGAACGAAAAAAACACTATGTCTCTAAATACTACGTTTATAACCGCGTTAGGACTGACTCTATTCGTTTATTTCCTCCGAGGTTTTGGTATCCTTACCTTTATTCCAGGGGGAATTATTTGGATCTTAATTTTGGTTTCTCTCGTCTTAGGAATCTGGGTTGGGATTGAAAAGACGCGACGCTTCTAAAAAAAAATAGAGCAAGATAATTTTGATACCCCAAGTCAGAAAAACTTCTGCAAGAATGGATATAGAAATTATAGATGCTGTCACGAACCCGCCGTTAACCGCTAACACGGTTTAACGGGGGCTTATAAAAGCCTAAACGTGACCAGACTAAGTTTTTTAATAAACTCCCTTATTCGGGTCACAATACCTAAGAATGCGTGCCAGTTCTTAGCAATATTGTCTAACTTTAAACAGATTTAACGGGTTAAGTCAGTGAGTTAGACCGAACAAGCCCCTATAAGATTGTCGAGGCAGAAATTACCCAAGCAATTGGAGTCACCCATGTCTAATCATGTTTTCGTTATTGATACCAACAGAGAACCTTGTAACCCAGTTCATCCTGCACAAGCAAGATTGTTACTGACTCAGAAAAAAGCTGCGGTCTTCCGTTGCTATCCGTTCACCATTATCCTGTATGAGGAATCTAAAATAGATGTAAAACCTTTAGTCATCAAAATAGATCCAGGTTCAAAAACAACGGGACTCGCCTTAGTTCAGGGGAACAAAGTTATTTGGGGAGGCGAATTAACTCATCGCGGTCAACAAATTAAGGATTCGCTTCACTCAGTTTATTTGTTGACCTCCATTCCTCTCACTGTCAAGCCGATAGGCTTTAACGGGAGTCCCCTGGAGGTATAAAGATGGAAAATCCGATTCTGACTGAAGAAATTCTCAGCGAACGCTACCAAATTATTCGTGAACTTGGAAAAAGTGTTTGGGGAAGGACTTACCTCGTCCAAGATGTCAACCGCTTTAATGAATATTGTGTATTAAAAGAATTTGACCCTCCCATTCGAGGGAAATATGCATTGCAAAAAGCAAAAGACTTATTTGCGCAAGAAGTAGGAGTATTACATCAGCTAGAACATCCGCAGATACCTAGTTTTCGGGAACTATTTCGGGTACAGCAGGAGGGGAAAGAGCATCTATTTCTCGTTCAAGATTATATTGAAGGGGAAACCTATGGTAGTTTAGCGCGATCGCGATCGCAAAAAGAAGCATCTTTTTCAGAAGCGGAAATAAAAGAACTCCTCCTCAAGCTACTTCCAGTTTTAGAATATCTTCACTCCCAGGGAGTAATCCACCGCAACATCTCTCCTGATAAAATAATGCTACGCTCTCAAGATGGTCTTCCCGTACTATTTGGCTTTGGTAGCATCAAAGAGATCGTTTTAACTGTCGCTGCTGGATTTGTCGGACAAAAAGAAATCCCTAAGACTGATTTAAAAGCAGGGTTTTATCTACCAACCGAGCAGATTAAACAAGGAATAGTCTCTCCTTCTAGTGATTTATATGCTTTAGCTGCGACAGCTTTATTTTTACTAACGGGAAAAGAACCTCCCCAACTGATTGATCCTCAAACCCTAACTTGGTATTGGGAACAAGACATCAACCTCAGTGCAAAACTGACTAATATCCTCAATTGGATGTTAGCAACCAATCCTGAAGACCGCCCTCAAAGTGCCAAAGTTGTCCTAGAATCTCTGCAAACTTTCCCTACCCTTCCACGACTTCAACTTAATGAGAACGTAAAAGTTGGCGGTGCTTCTGTTCCCATTTCCACCCCCTTGAAATCACCCCCTCCTAAACAGACTAAGCCTAAGACTGAGAAAGTTCTGGCTTCCCCTAAATCCGCTGCGAACCCCTGGCTTAATGCCATAGTGATAACCAGCTTGTTCTTGTCTGCAATTGGTCTTGCAGGCTTAGGAGGGTGGACTGCGGGGAATATGTGGTTACGTTATCAGTTAGTCAAAAATGTAGAAGATGAACCCCTAGACGAACCTACAGATTTTCCGACAGATGATAGCTTTAATGCTTCCTCTCGCTTTTCCGTATCAGAACAAAAACAAAGAAACCAATTGCGATCGCGTCGCTTAGAATTAGGTATTAACTACAATTTCTATGCAGATCTAGTTAATGAAGCCTTTTGGGAAAAATATCCTGAACAACAAGGACAAGAACTAAGCAACGATCAAGAAGATACCAAAGCGCGGGAAAATTGGCAAGCCTTAGCTGGGGAATGGCTAGAAAAACTCGCCTTTCTCAGTCCAGAAGCAAGAGAGAGATTAGGAAACTATGACCAACAGATGCGCAATGATTTAGTTAGAGAAGCTAACCAGTTTCGCCTCAGTAGTCGCTCATTATCTGACTTAACCGATGCCAAATTTTTCCACCTTTTTCCCGAACAAATTGACCAGAGTATTAGCAATAAACCCATTGGACAGGTTCAAGACGCGATCTTTTTTGATCAACTAGCAGCAATCCGTTCTGGTGATGCTTTAGAAAGAATTGTTTTCTCAGAAGAGGAAGGAGAAGAAATAAACAGAGTGCGAGGTACTTTACAGCCAGGAGAAGGTAAAGCCTATATTTCCGAACTCAATGCGGATCAAATCGCTACCTTTGCACTACAAGCCCAGGGAGATGCTTTATTATCCATCTACAGTCCAACAGGGACATATATCCTTTTAAACGATTCCGAAACCCATGATTGGTCTGGGACACTCCCCGAAACAGGCTTCTATGAGTTTACGATTGTCTCTACTACAGATACTCCTTTTACCTATCGCTTTGAAATGGGTGTGGAAACTTCAATAGGGGAGTAGGGGTGATGGGGTGATGGTTTTGAACCCTGAAGTTTAAACCTTGAATCCTAAACCAATAAAGTGATCTTTCCTGCAAACTCAAGTTGAACCCCGATATGATGGGAATGTAACAAAACTTTAAATATTCATGTTACTTTCCGAATCTAGATCAAAGCAGCTAAAAGAAATAATAAAAAATAAAATATTTTTCGGAAACGAACCCACCCCCGAACTAATCGCGATTTTGATCGTGTATTTTGTCCAAGGAATTTTAGGTTTAGCCCGTTTATCAGTTAGCTTTGTCCTCAATGATGACTTAGGACTAAGCCCTGCTCAAGTTGCTGCTCTAACAGGGGTAGCTGCCCTTCCTTGGGTGATCAAACCACTTTTTGGTTTTCTTTCCGATGGATTACCCATCTTCGGCTATCGTCGCCGTCCCTACTTAGTATTTTCTGGTCTGTTAGGAACATTTAGTTGGCTCGCCCTCGCTATTGTAGTAGATAATGCTTGGACTGCTACCCTGGCTATTCTCATTACTTCCCTTTCCGTTGCGATTAGTGACGTAATTGCAGACTCCCTCATTGTCGAACGGGCGCGAGAAGAATCTCTCGGACAGTCTGGTTCTCTGCAATCCCTCAGTTGGAGTGTCTCAGCATTAGGAGGCTTGATTACCGCTTATCTGAGTGGCTGGTTATTACAACAACTCGGTACAACTGGTGTTTTTGCGATTACTTCCACCTTCCCTCTATTGGTATGTTGTATTGCTTGGCTAATTAGCGAAGAACCGATTAATAGAGATGAAGAAACTGCTTCTAATGTTGCCAGAGTGGGGGATCAGCTTAAACAACTAAAGGTAGCAATTACCCAAAAAGCGATCTGGCTTCCTACTGCTTTTATCTTTATTTGGCAAGCTACCCCAACGGCTGACTCGGCTTTCTTCTTTTTTACCACTAATGAACTTGGCTTTGAACCAGAATTTTTGGGACGAGTGCGTTTTGTCACCAGTATGGCTTCTCTTATTGGAATTTGGACATTTCAACGTTTTTTGAAAGCAGTTCCTTTTCGGCAAATTATGGGATGGAGTACAGTTCTCTCTGCCATTTTAGGGATGACAACTCTCTTGCTTGTTACTCATACTAATCGGCTCATCGGCATTGATGACCATTGGTTTAGCTTGGGGGATAGCTTGATTCTCACGGTTATTGGACAAATAGCTTTTATGCCTGTTTTAGTGCTTTCGGCACGTTTATGTCCCAAGGGAGTGGAAGCAACCCTCTTTGCCCTGTTAATGTCAGTCTGGAATCTTGCAGGTTTATTATCCCACGAAGCAGGGGCGTTATTAACCCACTGGTTAGGAGTTACGGAAACCAACTTTGATAACCTCTGGTTACTCCTCGTGATTACCAATTGTTCAACTCTCTTACCCCTACCTTTCCTCGGCTGGCTACCAAAAGGAGATCCTCAAGAAAACTTAGCAGAGTCGGAATTTTCTCAGCCAGGGGAACTCTATGGACATCATATTCCTGGTTCTCAGGTTGATTCTGCCAATTTTCCCGAAGTGATACCTGTCACAGCAAGAAGAAGTTCAGAGAACAAATAAACTTTATTAAGACTATTTTTTATGACTAATACAACTGTGCAAAAATCCTATAGCCGTGAAGATTGGCAAAAAGGTTACGAGTCTCAACCAGAAGAATATAATTATTGGATTGAAGATATTGAAGGGGAAATTCCTGCTGATTTAAGTGGGACTTTGTTTCGTAATGGTCCTGGCTTACTAGATATTGCTGGAACTCAGATTCAACATCCTTTTGATGGGGATGGTATGATTAGCGCGATCGCGTTTCAAAATGGTAAAGCCCATTACCAGAATCGCTATGTCCGTACTGAAGGCTATGTCAAAGAACAAGAAGCACAAAAAATCTTATTTAGAGGCGTATTCGGAACACAAAAACCAGGGGGTTTATTCGCCAACCTCTTCAACTTCAACTTAAAAAATATTGCCAACACCAACGTTATTTATTGGGGTGACAAACTCCTCGCCCTGTGGGAAGCAGCCGAACCCCATCGCCTTGACCCTCAGACCTTAGAAACAATCGGTATAGATTACCTCGATGGCGTTTTAGAACCTGGCGACCCCTTTTCCGCCCATCCTTGGATTGACCCCAGTTGCAAGTTTGATGGCGGTGAACCCTGCTTAGTCAACTTCTCCATCAAGCCTGGCTTATCCAGCAAAATCAATATCTTTGAATTTGCCCCTGATGGTAAACTCTTACGCAATCATAGTCATACTATCCCTGGTTTTGCTTTCATCCATGACTTCGCTATTACCCCCAACTACTGCATCTTTTTCCAAAATGCCGTTAAATTTAACCCGATGCCTTTCGCTTTGGGAATAAAAGGCGCGGGGGAATGTGTAGAATTTCAACCTAGTCAACCCACTCGCGTTGTGATTATACCGCGCCAACCTCCCTATGAAGCCATAAAAATATTAGAAGTCAAAGCTGGTTTTGTTTTCCATCACGGTAATGCCTTTGAGATATATGAAAAGACAATCTCTCTCGATTCAATCTGTTATGAGTCTCTACCCCAAGTAGAACCAAATACTGACTTTAAAGAAGTCGATTTTGCTTCTCTCAAACCTGGACAATTGTGGCGATTTACAATGGATTTAGAGCAAGAAAGTATCGAGAAAGAAATGCTGGAATCACGCTGTTGTGAATTTCCTACCCTTCATCCTGACTATGTTGGACGAGATTACCGCTATCTATTTATGGGTGCAGCCGAAGCCCCCACAGGAAACCATCCCCTACAAACTATCCTCAAGCTAGATCTCAAAACCCAGGAACGTTTGTTGTGGAGTGCAGCCCCAAGAGGTTATGTTAGTGAGCCTATATTTGTCCCTAAGCCAAATGGAACTAGTGAAGATGAGGGTTGGGTCTTAACAGTGGTTTATGATGCTAGTCACCATCGTTCTGAGATAGTGATTCTCGATGGACAGAATTTAGCACCTATAGCAAAGTTACATCTCAAAAATCATATTCCCTATGGATTGCATGGTAATTGGACAGATCAATGTTTTATCTAATCAGCTAAGACAATTTGAAAAAATATCTTCCTATTGATAGATAGTCTACGGTGTGTAAGATCTTCCTTTAGCCTGGGGAAATCGCCCTTAAATGCTTGCTATAAGTAGATTAAGCATGACAACATTGGACAAGGGGAATTATGGAAGAGAATAATGAAGCGGAGAGAGATAGAGGAACTCCAGAAATAATTGTTAAGGAAGAGGATACTACCGTAGATATCCACAATCAAGAACACCATTCTGTAAGTGAAGACAAAGGAATTGGTGCAGTCGGGACTGGCGCTGTGGGTGCTGCGGTTGGAGGCGCGATTGGTACAAAGCTTGCGGGTAGAGCAGGAGCATTAATCGGTGCAGTAGCTGGTGCGGTGGCTGGTGCAATGGCAGGTAAAAAAGAAGTAGGAAAAGCTAAAGCCAAAGAAACTGTAGATAAGCTCAAAGCAACAACAGAAAAAATGAAACCTTTTGTTGATCAACTTTCTGAGCAGAAAAAATCTATTGAAGACACGGTAGAGGAGTCAACTCAGCGAGCAGCAGCAAAGGTTCAAGAAAAGGCTGAACAAGCAAGAATGAAGCTACAACAAGCTAGGAATCACTCTGCTGTGCAAGAGCATAAAACTAAGCACGAGGAAGAATCTCAAGTAAGTGGTTTAGAATTCGAGCCAGCAAAGATGAATTTTCCTGAAGAGGAGAGAAGCAAATTAAAAAAACCGCACATTACTCCGATGGAAATAGATGAAGAAACTTTTCTGCGCGATTCTCAAAATTCAGCAAATAAAGGCTAGTATTATTCAGCCAATTCACTTAAATTAGGTAGGGTTATTACTCTGCCTTTTTTTTGTAAAGAACTAGGTAATCTTATTCTTGTTTATTATAGTTTGCCCCTTTCCTTACCTGTCGCTATTCCTTGGCGAATCTCATCAACAGCCATAGAACGGTCTGGCGAAAACTCCAAACGAATTTTGACCTTACCTTTACGCCAATCTCCAAAAGGAGATAGCACTTCACATTCAACACCGTCCTCTAACCATTTACGATGAACTGTGTTTTTGGAAATACCTAAACGCCTTTCTAACTCATCTAAGTATTCCAATACTTTGAAGGTACTATGAGGCAAGAGGAATTTATCTTCTTTTGCAACTGTAACAACTTCATTTCCTTCCAAAATTTCTGTTCTGCTTTTCATTAAAATTTACACAGTTAGATGAGTAGGTACTACCCCAGTTTACAATCAATTCAGGGTTCAATATTGTATCCCTTTTGCAATATTTTTCTATGAAGCTAAATCTTTCAATCTCTATTCCTTTTAGGGTAGAGACGATAAATTATGCTACCATGCTAAAACATTGCTCCTAACTCTATAATCCTCAGAAATATCCCCAGATCAGGAAAAAACTAATTTCATTTAAGAGGAAGCCTTAGTTTGGGAGCGAGATTTCGAGGCTAGAGAAAGTATATGCCGTTGTGTTTATAGAGTAGTTGTTTCTAAGCTAATAATGTTCATTATGGGCAATAATTGCAAATTCTCCCTAACTTTTGCTCACAAATCAGAGAATAGGCTAAGAATAGAAATAGGAGCGATTACCATAATCGTTAATTTCCCTGTAGGTGAGGTGTAACAGTGTCTAAGAACTTCTCAGAGCCAGAACAAGAGAAAGAAACTCAAACCGAGATAATCCCTACTAAGCCTCAGAAAAAAAACTATATTGCACAAAAGAGACAGGATCTTCAGCTTTTCTGGACAGAACATTTCACGGGAGAAAACCCTGTTTACAAAAGTTCCTCCTTTTGGAGAAAAATGGGAATTGGGGGTGGCGCGATCGCGCTTTTAGGAGGAGGTGCAGTAATCGGCTATACTTTCTGGAAAATTGAAGCAAGTTTACCCGATTCAGGAGAAGCAGTTACTACCTATGCTCGTCCTAAAACCCTGACCATTAAAGCGGAAGATGGCACAATCTTACAACAAATTGGTTCTGTTAGCTCTGAGCAAGTAGATCTCGCATCAGTGCCTGAATCTCTCTTAGAAGCTTTTATTCTTAGCGAAGACCGTCGCTTTTATCGACACGGTGGCGTAGATTTTCAAGGGGTGCTACGAGCCAGTTTTGTCAACCTGCGGGCTGGAAAAATTGTCGAGGGGGGAAGTACGATTACTCAACAACTCGCTCGCACAGTTTATTTTACCCAAGAGAAAACCTTAGAGCGCAAACTCCGAGAAATGCGCATGGCGCAAAGATTAGAGAAAAAATTTGCTAAAGATGAGATTTTAGAATATTATCTCAATTTTGTTTATTTAGGCTCAGAAGCCTATGGGGTTGCAGATGCTGCTGCACTTTATTTTAGTAAGTCCGTTGATGAGTTAACTTTAGCTGAATCCGCTACTTTAGCTGGAGTTGCGCCCGCCCCTACTTTCTATTCACCCTTAAAAAATCCTGATGGTGCGAAAGAACAACGCGATCTGGTGCTTACTCGCATGGAAGCAGAGGGACTAATTAGCAATGAAGAAGCAAAAAACGCGATCGCGTCTTCCCTGAATCTTGTCCCCAGTTCTTCAACCCGTTATGACCGCAAAGCGCCATATTTTACTGAGTATATTCTTGAACAATTACCCAAATTAGTAGCACCAGAACTGCTAGAAGCGGGCGGTGTGGTCGTGGAAACCACCTTGAACCCGAAATGGCAAGAAATCGCCGAAGAAACTGTTGCGGAGACAATTACTAAAAATGGTACAGCCCAAGGCTTTGAACAAGCTGCTCTAGTTGCGATTGATCCTCGTGATGGAGGAATTAAAGCAATGGTGGGGGGAAATGAGTTTTATGGGAATCAATTTAATCGCGTTACCCAAGCTCAACGCCAACCTGGGTCAACCTTTAAAACCTTTGTCTATGCTACCGCGATCGCGACAGGAGTCTCTCCTCTCCAAGGCTACCGCGATGCGCCCTATGTTGTTGATGGCTATGAACCCAAAAATTACAATAACTCCTATCGGGGTTGGGTTTCGATGCGAGATGCCTTAACCTCATCCTTGAATGTTGTCGCAGTGCGTACCCTAGTTGATATTGGTTGGAATCCTGTTATCGAAGTTGCCCAAAAAATGGGGATTAAGTCTGAACTAAAACCCGACTATTCCCTAGCTCTAGGAGCTTCAGAGGTAAACCTACTCGAATTAACCAGTGCTTACGGTACTTTAGCTAATGAAGGGGAATATAACGCTCCTGCTAGTATTAAAGAAATTCGCGATCGCGAAGGTAACATCCTTTACCAATCCAAAACTAAAGCAGTCGCAGCCCTAGACCCAGAATCTAGTGCCATCACCACCTGGATGCTAACAAACGTTGTCAATAGTGGTACAGGTAGCCCCGCACAAATCGGCAGACCCGTAGCAGGTAAAACAGGCACATCTGACGATTCCCGCGACCTCTGGTTTATTGGTTATATTCCCCAAATGGTGACAGGCGTATGGCTAGGGAATGATGACAACAAGCCCACCAACGGCTCTAGTGGTACAGCAGCAGCAGTATGGCAAGAATTTATGGCAAAAGTGGTTGAAGAGATGGAAGTCATTGAATTTCCTGAACGTCCTGATAATCTTGATGACCGCGAAGGGACAATTGCAGCCGAACCGATTGAACCCGAAAACAGCTATTACAATCGTCCGCAAAATACCGCGACCACCAACAATTCCACTCCCCGTGCTAGTCGTAGCTCCACTCCTACTCGTAAAGCAAATCGGAATAGTAGCCCAGCCCCAGCACCAACAAGAACAAGAACAAGAACTCCAACTCCAACTCCAACTCCTAGCCGTCGTCGTAATCGTCCTGCGCCAGAAACAGCACCCCAACCACAGCGAAGCCAACCAGCAAGAGCAAGGTCCACTCCAGCACCAACTCCTAAACCTGCCCCCAAGCCAGCACCTCAGCCAGCACAACCAAGTCAACCTGCCCCAGCACCAGCACCTGCCCCAGCACCAGCACCTACTGCCCCTAAACCTGCCCCTGCTGCTGCCCCTACACCCCAACCTCCCGTAAGAGAGGCAACTGCCCCTGCACCTCAACTTGCTCCTTCTCGACAAGTCGCGCCTAGCCCTGCTCCTGCTGCGCCAGCGATTCCGATTCCCGTCGAAGCACCACCCCAACCTGCTGCTGCGCCCCCAACTCCTCGCGAAGCAGAAGCTCTCCCGACACCACCAAGAGTTCCCAATTAAATATGGTACTTATGGTTGATGACTATAATTAAAGGCTTTGGTAGCATAGGCAACAAGAAGAGATATATAGGAGTAAAGAATATATGTATATATTTATGGATGCAGCTACAGCAGCCACAGCAGCCACAGGAGGCGGAGGCTTACCCATTTCTTTCACAGCCGTGTATATCGTTGGCTTTATTGCTGCGGTCACTTTAGGATCTGTAGCTTGGTATAATTCTAAGCGTCCTGTCGGTTGGGAAGATAAAGAACGACCTGGATCAGTACCAGAGGTAAATAAGTCCGATAATCCTGGCGTTGGTAAAGGGTAAAGCAAAATAGTTTTGCTAGGTTATACTGCCTCTTACCTATTGATGGGAGGCAGTTTTGTTGTTAATGCTCAATTAGGTAATTGCTGCTTCGAGATTTTTCAGGGCAACATCTAATTTATCGTTGATGATTTGCCGATTAAATTCAGGGGCAATTTCTAATTCCATTTTTGCTTGAGTTAGTCGTTTCGCGATCGCGTCTGGATTGTCTTGACCGCGACTTTCTAATCGTTGTGCCAACTCTTCCAGGGAGGGAGGTAAAATGAAAATGCGGAAAGCATCAGGAAAACTAAGTTGAATCTTTCTCGCCCCAATCACCTCAATTTCGAGAATGACATCTTTCCCTTCAGCAATTTTCGCTTCTACGTTAGAACGGGGCGTTCCATAGTAGTTACCAGTATATTCCGCCCACTCCAATAAATCGTTCCCGTTAATCATCGCTTCAAATTCAGGGCGAGTTTTAAAATAGTAATCTTGACCATCAACTTCGCCAGAACGAGGAGAACGGGTTGTTGCAGAAACAGAAAGATGAAACTCAGGATGTTCCTCAAGCAGCAATTTGACTAATGTGCCTTTTCCCACACCACTAGGTCCTGTAATTACAATTAATCTGCCTGTTGCCATAAATAACCTCTAATATTAAACCGTTCTATAAAACTTACTCAAATCTACCGTAGTAGATTTAACGCTTACTTCTTGCTTCAATCTGGGGTGACGGCACT
>JBBQDV010000069.1:0-12843 GCA_038320005.1 Cyanophyceae cyanobacterium | reverse complement strand
TTGTGAGTTCAGACGACAGCTAACCTATAAATGCGACCTCTACGGAAGTAAGTTAATCATTGCAGATCGCTGGTTTCCTTCTTCTAAACTCTGCTCTAACTGTGGCACAAAGAAAGAAACCCTAACTTTATCAGAAAGGGTGTTTAAATGTGATTCGCGTGGTATCGAGATAGACCGCGATTTCAACGCCAGTACGAATCTTGAGAATTTGGCGGACAGTTCGTCCGTGTCAGCTTGTGGACTGGGAAGTGCCGTCACCCCAGATTGAAGCAAGAAGTAAGCGTTAAATCTACTACGGTAGATTTGAGGAAGTCTCATAGAACGGAACATTGCTCACCCCCACATCTACTGCATATAACCAAGAGATAGCCTTTATTCGTCCTCGTCTTCTTCAGGACTAGGATAATAAAAAGTAGAGCGACCTGTGAGGACAGACTTACCCTGAGAGAGAGCTTTTTTTGCTGCTAAGGCTGCTTTCCCTTTCCAGATAGCTTTGCGTTTATCGGTTTTGGACTTAGAGGTTTTCTTCTTTGGAACTGCCATTGGTTTTTAAGTAATATTTATATAGACAACCTTCTCATTATAGCGGACTCAACGGCTTAGTTAGTCATAGTAGATTTTTAAAAATTAATCCGAATTGACCCACTAGTTTTTCAGTAAGCGGTCTCTCTTGCCATTGCTCATAACTGAGGCATTCACTTTCTGCGAAAGCTTCCTTAAAAACATTCTCTACATTTTCAATCAATTGTGGATGAGAACTTGAAACATTCAACTCGTCATTATGAAAATAGCTACGGGGGTCAAAATTAGCACTGCCTGTACTTGCCCATCCATTATCAATCAGTGTCGCTTTTGCGTGCATCATACTAGGTTGATACTCACATATTTGCACTCCCGCAGCCAGAAGATCTCCATAAAGTACTCGGGAGGCTTGGTAAACAATAGGTTTATCATTTCTCTGACTCATTGTTAATACTCGCACATCTATGCCTCGTTTCCGAGCTTGAAGCAGGGATTGGCGAGTATTTCCTTCTGGGATGAAATAGGGGCTACCAATCCAAATCCGTTCTTGAGCTGCACTGAAACCGATTTGAAAAAGCATACCCATAGCAGATTGATTGAGGGTCGAAGTATCGTCTAGGATATACATCGGAAAGCCATCCCCAATAGTTGTTAAAGAAAGGGAAGGTTCAGATAAATCGATAGTCCCGCCTTCATAAGCCCAATTTTGAAAAAACTTGCCGATCAGTAAATTAACAACTTCTCCTTCGTAGCGCACTTCATAGTCTAGCCAGGGTGCTCGATCTTCAATATCAGGATCTCCATCCCAGCTATCAGACACCCCTGCGCCCCCAATGTAGGCTCTCTCTCCATCAATAATGAGTAACTTGCGGTGAGTGCGAGAATTATACGTTAGGGGCGCTCTCCAATCAAACTCACTAAATCGGCGCACCTCTATTCCCAGCGATTCTAATCGCTGCCAATATTCCTTGGGCATATCACTTGTGCCATAATCATCCACTATCATCCGTATGAGGACTCCTGCTTGGGCTTGCTCGGCAAGAGTAGCAGCAAAATCATCAGCCCTACGCCCTGGAGTCATATAAAAGGTTTCAAAAAGGATTGAGTCTTGAGCTTCTCGAATTGCCTCCAATCGCGTTGTATAAATATCTTCTGCCCCAACCCAAAATCCTGTAATACTTCCTTGTGCTGGAAGTGCTCCTGACAAACCTGCAACTGCAAGGGGAAACGTAGGATCTTCAACCCCTGGAATGTTAGTCAACTCATATTCTGTTGATTCCTGAAATGTCCCCCGTAAGTACAGATAGAAAAAAGGGAACAACACAAGTGAAATTAAACCGCCACCGAGCGTCCAGCGGAGTTTGTGTTTCTTAATACCCATCTTTAGTTTTTAGTGTTTAGTGTTTAGCTTAATCGATACTGGGGGGAGAAGGAAGACCTTCTTCTCGTAAAGTTTCAGAATCCTTAAGAATCTGAAGAATCTGAGTCGGGGGTGTTGAGGGGGAAGAAAAATTATTTTGCTCAATTTCAAAAACGCCAGGAATCTCTTGAGTGGAAGTGGGTTCAGGGCTTGTCGCTTGCGCTGTGGAAGTCTCATTTGGCTGCATATTGAGCAAAACTTCTGAGACAACAAAATAAGTCGCCCAGTAGTTAGCTTCTGGTTGACTGCGCCAATTATCCCGAGAGACTTGTAGGCGTAATATCGGCGCGACTGAACCCTGATTCCGACCCATAATCGTAATCGCCACTTCCGTGACTAAAACATCGCTATCTAGTAAACGCTGTGCAGAAGCTCTAGCAACCCCTTCAGCCCGAATAAGTAGGGTTTCAAAGGATTCTCCTAGTTGCGCATCGAGGGAAACATTAGTGCGAGCAACATAAGCTTGGGCAGATTGGGGCGCGATCGCGCTAATAACTCCCCAACTTATGCCACTTAAGCCTAAAATAGTCACTAAGCTAATTTTTGTAAGATGTCGAGATCCTAGTCCCCGAAACAATTGCTGCGACAAATCGTTCCATTTCTTAGAGATGACTGACGAATAATTAAATATATAAGTTCGAAATTCCATAAAAATAACTCCAGTGATCACACACTTTAAGAGTAACAATCAAAAATCAAGAATAGGGGGTATTTTTTCAGATGGTAAATTGTTTCGCCATTGGCATCAACCGTTACCAATTTTTCCAGCCATTAAACTATGCTCAAGCAGATGCACAAACATTAAAGAAATTTTGGCTTGAAGAAACAGATTTATCTGAGCAAGATTGCTTACTAATGACTGAATCTGCTGCTTGGATAAGGGATCAGTCCACCTATCCTAATCGGGAAAATATCCAAACCTGGTTACAGCAACTTAAACAAGATGATAACCTTAAAAACATTTTTTGGTTTTTCTTTAGTGGTTATGGTTTAACCTGGGAAGGACAAGATTATTTAATGCCTATTGATGGCGATCCAGACGATATTCCTGGGACGGGAATTTCCGTTCAAGAAGTGTTTTCGAGCTTACAAAAACAGGGAGTGGAAAATATCTTTGCAGTACTCGATATAAGTCGTTCTCCTGGAATTGTCACCGATGAACCTGTCGGGACGCAAACCCTAAAACTCTCTCAAAAAATGGGCATTACTACCCTTCTTTCTAGTCAAGTTGGGGAATTTTCCTATGAAGCATCCGCTTTGGGTCACGGAATTTTAACCTCCGCCTTGCTCGAAGCCTTACGGTATTATCGCCAAGATTTAAGTTTAGCTGACTTAGAGGATTATTTGCGCGATCGCGTTCCCGAATTGAGCGAACACCACTGGCGACCAGTACAAACCCCAATTTTCATCATTCCCTCTGAACCAGCCTATTCTCAATCTATCTTTCCAGGATCTCCTACCCCCCTACTCGGTTGGCATCCCGTTAACCCCCAAGTCAAAGAAGCCCTGATCGCTAGTCGTGAGCGCACTCAAGCTCCGCAACCAGAAATTTTAACTTCTCCCCCTCATGTCGAACCCAAAAGCCTCACCGAAAGCAATCCTCCTACTATTGAACCGCCAAAAATATCCCCATTACCTGCGCAAAATCTCTTTCCTACTAAGGATGATCTTAATCCTCTTCCTCCGCACAAAACCCCTCAGCATCGTTTAGCAAGCTCTAAGCCAAAATCTTCAGCCTACAAGTGGGATGCCCCTCGCTGGTCGCCCTGGGCTTTCTGGGGAGGGAGTACCCTATTAGCCTTGATTATTGCCTTACTCTTTTTCCTCAGTAATCGAGGGAGAGATTTAGAAGGAGAAGGAATCTCGAGCAATGATGCAGAAATTGAACCTAGTGAAGAGAATACCCAGCCCGAATCCGCCCTTATTGCTCAAGCAAGAACCCCCTTAGCCGAAAATAGCGCTTCTACCTATAGCGATGCGATTAATATTGCGCGGGAAGTAGAACCGAAGCATCCTGATTATGAAGAAGCCCAAAGGGATATTTCTTTTTGGAGTCGGATGATTTTTGATATTGCTTTTGGGCGAGCTAATGCGGAAAACTATCAAGGTGCAATTGCTGCTGCTATTCTTATTCCTGATAGTCAATCTCAACTCAAAGAAAGTATAGTGCCTCTGATTGAATCATGGGAAGTGAAAGCCCAAGAAAAAGAAAATAGTCAAGTTTTGGTTAGCGCAGCCCAAGACCTCATTACGCCAAGCCAAGCCTCCTCCTATAATGATGCTGTAGCCATTTTGGAACAAATCACCCCCGACCAACCTGGGTATGAACAAGCACGCAGATTAACGGAGGAATGGGGTCAACAAATTTATCTTATCGCTAACTCTAGGGCTGCGCAGGGAAACTATCGCCAAGCGATTATCACCGCGGGACTAGTCCCAGAAGATACCTCTGCCTACACTTTAGCCCAATCCGCGATCCGTGAATGGCAAAATAATCCTTAACAAACTTAATTTATCTTTATATTTTAACTTTTTAACATGATCGCAGCTCCTTAAGTCTGATGATTATGAGCTTGCCTATTTTTAGAGGTATTTAATTATAGTCGGGGGGATAGGGTTGCTACTTAACTAATTAGCTCTATATGTTATCTACGCTACAAGGAAGCAAGCACTTAATTTGTTAATCTTTAAGCAATATCAGCAATAAGGATCACTAAAATCACGAAACTGGATGTTTGTACTGGAGACATTATTTAGCACATCAACAACTTATCTAAATCTTTCAGGTCAGATTGTGCTGAAGTTGTCAAAATTATTCATTATCAAAGCTAAACTAATTTTCTATCAGCTTATCCTATGAATCGTCTTGTTAAAATGGACATTAGCAAATCGCCTTCTTCCCATACTTCTGCTCAAAAAATTGCTGTTCCAGCAAAAGTGCTACAAAGCTTGGTAAAAAAGCAGAGTTCGGGAAGGCTAACAATTTATGACCCCACTGATGAGTTTATACAATGGCGGTTTTATCTCGGTAATGGCAAAATCCATTACGCTAACAGTGTGGTCGGACAGCAAGAACGATTTCGTTATCTATCGAAACAATATCTTGGTACTATTCCCCCCGAATATTTAAGCTCTTTTGTTTGCGATTATCAAACAATTTGCCAAGTTTGGCAAGCTAAACAGCTTTCCCTACGCGAAGTCCGACACCTCTTATTTCAAGTTACCCAAGAAGCTTGTATTCATTCCCTGGCTTTACCCCAGGCTAGGGTTGAGTTTGACCGCCAACTTGGCTTAGACCCCATTTTGCTGTGCGTTTCTCTCAATCAGTTGATCTTACCAATCCGCACTCAAATTCGCGCTTGGGTACAAGTACGCTCAGAATACAGTTCTCCCTTTCAAAGACCCTATTTAGAAAAACCTGATGAAATTAAAGATTTATCTTGGATTGATGTCAAAGAGCATGATTTTCTTCAATCTATTCAAGATTCCTTAAGCCAGAATCTTTGTCTTTATGAAGTTGCTGCTAAAGCAAAAAAGACGACCCTAGAATTGGCAAGTTTCTTGCAACCTTTTATCAAGTCGAGGGTGATGACAATGCATCCATACCAAAAGCTTGAAAAAGATGAACGTCCAATTATTGCTTGCATTGATGATAGTAAAGCAATTCAGAAAATGGTTAAGTTGACTTTAGAATCTAGTGGTTTTCGGGTCATCGGTTTAGAAGAACCTGCTCAGGCTTTAACGACTTTAGTTCGTTCTAAACCTGCTCTTGTCCTAATGGATATTAATATGCCAGGAATTGATGGTTATGAACTCTGCCGTATGTTTCAACAGTCAACTCTGTTACGAAATATTCCAATCATTATGTTAACAGGGCGAGATGGTATTATTGACCGCATTAGAGCGCGGATGGTAGGGGCAGTTAATTATATTTCTAAACCCTTTCATCCCCAAGAGTTAGTAACTCTTGTTCAAGCAAAATTATCCTTAAACAATACTAATTCCGAAGATGAAGACAATTCTAGTTATTGATGACTCTAAAGCGGATCGCCATCTGATGACGGGATTACTAAAAGGTTCAGGCTTGCAAGTCGCAACCGCCAGTACAGGGAAAGAAGCCCTAGATTGGTTAGCTCAAAATAGTCTCCCTCACCTGATTGTGATGGATATTGTTATGCCTGATGTCAGTGGCTTGTACTTGTGCCGTCAACTCCGTACACAACCAGAATTTGAAAGTACCCCCATCCTCTTTTGTTCCCAAAAAAATCAAGATTTTGACCGTTTTTGGGCGCTTCGTCAAGGAGCAAATGCTTATTTAGTAAAACCCTATAGTCCAGCGGATTTCGTTAAAACTATCCGTGAATTATTGTAGGATTTGCTGGAACTAAACTGAGAGTTTTTAACCTGATGTTAACTGATTATTTTGAGATTGAACTTCAGCACCTCGCTCTTGAGCAAGAGATCACAAATAAGCTGCTTGTACCAATTAATCGCACTGCGGAAGTAATGAATCTCAGTCGAGGAGATCTGTGCCTAATTCCCGCCGTCCATCCAGCCTTGCTTGGAGTCTGCAATCAGCGTGGACGCTTACTTTGGGTTTTGGATTTGAGTCAGTTAATGGGTGGGGAAAAGCAGGATACAAAAATTAGATCATCAGAAAAAATAACTGCAATTGTCATGATGATGCCTAATCAGCTTGAGCAGCAAGAAGGGCGTATTGCTGGAATTGTCACCACTTTAAAAAGAATTGTGACCCTAGAAACAGAGGACATTAAGCCAATTATGTCAGCACAGACGCAAACTTCTCATTTTTTCTCGGGGATCGTCACGGTAGACTTTCCCTTAGAATCTAATACTTTCAATATTTTAGATGTAGATGCGGTGTTTCGTATCCTCCAAAATTTTGCTGCTACAACCCCGATGGTGAAACTATGACTGTGATCAATAACGAAACGGAAAGTCAATTTAATCCAGAAATTTCTATGCTTAGTGAAGAAGAAGTAGCAGATTCAGCAAACTCTTCAGATTGGTCTGTAGAGCTGAATAAGCTTCAAGAAGAAGTAGAAGCAGATCCTAGCGATTTAGTGGCAAAGATTAGCCTAGCTAGTGCTTTGGAGCATTCAGGAAAGGTGACGGAAGCCGTGAGCCTCTATGAAGCTATTCTCACTATAGATGGGGAAGAAGGGGTATTTGGCGCAAGTGCGAGTAAAGCTTTAGAAACTCTTACCGCCCCTCTAAGGGAAAGTGGTGAAGCAAAGCAAACTGAAGAGAAAGAAGAATTAGAAGTATATTCTCCAGAGATTCGCGCTTTACAAGCTACCCTTGCGGAAGATCCTGAAAATTTGGTAACCAAACTGACTTTAGCGAGTTGCTTTGAAGCAGAAGGTTATATTGTTAACGCGATCGCGCTTTACCAAGAAGTAATTACCGTTGATGGAGAAACTGGCGTATTTGGTGGTAGTGCCAGTAAAGCCGTAGAAAACCTTACAGAGGAAACTCCCTCCCCAGAAGACTCTTTTCAATCTGAAACCCTGCCTCTAATTATTGAGCCAATAGAGGTAAAAGAAACCCTTTTGGAGGAAGAAAAAACCCTACAACCCCTTCCTAAACCCCGTCAAACGCCGACATGGCAACGTTTTAGTCATCTGCCCTTAATTAAACAACAAGTCTTCGGGATTTTAGGAATCAGCATAATTGGGATTATCAGCGTAGTGGGGGCGAGTATTTTCTTGACAATAGGATCAGGACAAAAAGAACTGGAAAACCAGACCAGGACAGAACTTGCCTTAGTTGAGAATAACTACAATGGGGTTCTTCAGCAAATTCAAGCAGGATTGCGAGGACAATCGAATAATACCGCAATCATCGCAGCTAACCGAGCATTTGCTGAAAATGGGACTCTAGGAGACGGATTAAGCCAATTGTTAACTCAAATTTTAATCCGAGAACAGCAAGCACAACAGCTAGAGAGTTTGATTTTACTTGCTCCTGACGGTAGCATCATCGCCAGTAACGGCAGAGAAACTAGAGAAAGTATTCCCCTTTTAGCAGAACTGGTCACAGAGATTCAGAACAATCTCAACCCCGTCCAAGCAACCGCTCTCCTAGATCGCCAAGCCTTAGCGCAAATTACCCCCGTAGCAGAAGCTGAAAATAGTTTAGCCCGTTTTGTTGCCGTCCCAGTACAAGACCCCGTTTCTGATGACCTGATTGGGATCTTAATTGGCATAGATTTGCTCAATAATGATTCTCAACTATTGCTAGATCTCAATAATTCCCTCACTCCAGGTTATACAGGAATTTATTATCTCGCTTCCCCAACAGAATTAACCCTAGCTACCTCCGTCTTAAAAACTGGATCAGACCAGTCAGTTGCGGATATTGCTTTAGCGGACTCTACTCTCTCAGAAATAGCAATTGGAGTAGAAAATATAACCCCAATAAAAATCACAAATAATCCCTATACTATTGCAGTCAAACCTTTAGCTAACTTAGCGGGAGAACCCGTTGCTTTTCTGGTACGGGGAAGAACACAAACAGGTTTGCGAGATAGTATTGCGGTGCAAATGGTAATTGCGCTTTTAACTTTAGTCGTTGTGGGTATCCTCGCGGTACTCTTTGGACGCAGACTAAACCAACCCTTACAAGCCCTAAACCAGTCTGCTTTGAGTTTTATCCAAGGAGAAGAAAACGTCAGGTTTTCAGGGGATTATCGCGGTGAAATGGGGGAATTGGCTCATAGTTTTAATGAAATGGCAGAGCGTCTTAATCATTCTCAACAGTATGTCGATGAGCAAATTGAAAAAAGAATGGAGGAAGTAGATTTTCAACGTCAGGAAAGGGAACGCCTTCAAGAAGATGTTATTCGCCTACTTCTCGATATTGAAGGCGCAAGGGCGGGAGATTTGAGTGTGCGCGCCCAAGTTGATGAAGGAGAGGTTGGTTCAATTGCGGATGCTTTTAATGCAACCCTTAGTAGCCTCTGCTTATTGGTCAGACAGGTTCAGAATGTGTCTAACCAGGTTAACCAATCTACCCAAGAGAATGATGCTTCAGTGCAAAATCTCTCTCAAAATGCAACTCAGCAAGCGGAAGAAGTTCGCCAAGCCTTAGATTCTGTTGAAGGTATGGCGCGTTCTGTACAATTGGTTGCTAGTTCTGCTAAAGAAGCTGCGAATATCTCTCACCAGTCTCGACTTGCAGCCCAAAAAGGTCAACAGTCAATGGATCAAACTGTGAGAAATATTGAAAATATCCGTACTAGTGTGTCAGAAACCTCGAAAAAAGCGAAAAGACTAGCAGAGTCTTCTCAGGAGATTTCTACCATTGTTAATATTATTTCCGAAATTTCTGAAAAAACCAACCTCCTTGCTTTTAATGCTTCTATTGAGGCAGCTAGAGCGGGAGAAAATGGACAGGGCTTTCGAGTTGTGGCGAGTGAGGTAAGACGTTTAGCAGAACAGGTTACTTTTTCTGCTCAAGATATTGAAAAATTAATTAGTGGTATTCAACAAGAAACTGCTCAGATGGTACAGACGATGGAGGAAAGTACAACCCAGGTGGTAACGGGAACTAAGTTAGTCAAGAATACAAAACGGACTTTACAACAAATGATTGAAGTGAATCAGGAGATTGACTTGTTACTGGAGTCTATTTCGGCAAGTACGGTGTCACAGACGGAAACTTCTCAAGAATTGACGCGAACGATGCAAGATGTGGCGGTGGTGGCAAAAAATACTTCTTCGGAATCTCAGGGGGTTTCTACTTCTTTGCAAAAATTGGTGCAGATTGTTGGTGAACTACAAGAGTCTGCATCGCGATTCAAAATCGAATCATGAAGTGAGGAAGATCAGGTTAACTCCTCTTTATTTTTCTTATCCAATTATTAAGCTCAATTCGTAAATCAAAGGGTGTAGCTACTTATGTTAGATGAAGCCAGTATTGCAGCAATTACTCAAGAAGCTCGGATTTGCTTCTTACAGGAAGATGCACCAGATTACTTAATTTTGTTTGAGGAAGGTCTAGGAAAACTGCGAGAAGCTTACAGCAGTCCGAATCCAGATTCAGAGATGTTGGGGGAAACATTTAAGGAGTTGGGGCGATCTGCTCATTCCCTCAAAGGGGGATCTGGGATGGCGCAATTACCTAGTTTAAACACTCTCTCCCATAAAATTGAGGATTTGTTGCAAGCTCTGGAAAATAACCGTGTTCGAGAGCAACTGACGGCGGTAGAGTTGCTGACTCTCGCTTATGAGGAAGTTCATGGTTTAATTGAGAATGCAATTGCGGAACGGGAAGATTCAGCAGATCCGAGTGAGATTTCTTTGGTTTTAGATGAGTTTATGACAACCCTTGGTTCTGAAGAAATGCAAGGGATGGATTTGTTAAAGAAGACGGATTCCAAATCTGGTTTTATTAAGACTTCACTAGAAATTGATCTAGAAGACTGTCTCAAACGAGTCGAAAAGGTTAGCAAAACTGCTCATCCAGCCCAGGAACTCCAGCAAATTCTGAATGTTCTCATTGAAGAATGTGACCTTTTAGGACAAGCTTTACAGTTATCTTGGTTGACGGAAATTGCGCAAGTTAGTCAAAAAATTTTAAAACATGGCAAAGTTCCTCTGCCGAAATTAGCTAAAATCGCGATCGCGGATATTCGTCGTTTACGAACTGAAGCCTTAGACATCAACAATGAGCAACCGTTAAAACTTTCCCCTACCCTGAGAAATCTTGCCCCTCTTCCTCAATCTCCACCCTCTCCCACTCCTGAAAAACCCGTTACAACTCAAACCCCAAAAACGACCAAAATTAGCCAACAACTCAACCTGCGCATCCCTGTCAAACAGCTTAACCAAATGAGCGACACTGTGGGAGAGTAAATTATCACCCATGAGCAATTAGTCTTATATGAAGTCCAACTGCAACGGGCAAATAATAACTTAAAGAAGCGTACTCAACAATTAGATCCCCTGCGCGATCAAGTGCAATCTTTATATGATCAATTCGCCACCACTGACTTAGCATCTAACTCAAGACTGAAAGATGAGAACAGCGAAGGGACAATCCTATTCCAAGAATTCGATCCCCTGCAATTCGACCAGTACACCGCAGTTCATAGCACCCTCCAAAAGTTTCAGGAGTTGATGGTACAGGTACAAGAAACCCGTGAAGATATTGCTCTTGTCTCACGGGATTTACAGGAAGCTTTAGTACAATTACGCCAACAGCTTGATAGTCTCCACGAAGATTTAACAGAATCTCGCCTTGTCCGTTTTGGTTCAATCGCAGCCCGTTTTGTCGGACCCCTTGCTACCCTCAGCCAAAGACACAATAAGGCAGTGACCTTGAAAATTGCAGGTGAGGATGTTTTAGTTGATCAAGCGGTGTTGGAACAACTACAGACTCCTCTCACGCATCTCCTACGCAATGCCTTTGATCATGGGATTGAGATGCCCCATGAACGAATAAAGCAACGAAAACCTACGATGGCGACGATTACCCTGTCCGCGAAGGTAAGGGGCAATCAAGTGATACTTACTATTACTGATGATGGTCGAGGTATTAATCTCAAAAAAGTCTATCAAAGTGCGCTGAAAAAGGCGATTTGTTCTAAAAATACTACTTTTGAGCAACTAAATCGCGAACAAATCTTAAACTTCATCTTTACCCCAGGATTTTCCACTGCTGCGAATATCACTTCTTTATCGGGTCGAGGTATGGGACTAGATATTGTCCGTTTAGAAGTAGAGCGAATGCGAGGTAGTTTGACGGTAGAATCTAACCTGGGGAAAGGAAGCCAGTTTAAAATTCGTATTCCTCTCACTCTCAATATTTTGCCCCTGCTTCTTTGTCGCACTCAACAACAAACTTTTGCTTTTCCTTCGGCGAATGTGCGAGAGTTATTGGAACTTGCTAATTTAGATATTGATTGGTCTTATCGCGACTGTCTTCCTACTATTGAATGGCAAGGGGAAAAATTGCCGATTTATCCACTTGATAAGTTATTTTCTCATCATCAACCTCTCTCTTCTTCCTCACAATTTTTACTGCCAAAGTCGGGCATAATTATTGATGTCAATGGTGAATTGATTGTGATTGCTAGTGATGTCATTTTAGGGGAAAGAGAACTTGTACTGAAATCTTTTGATAATTCTGTGCCTGTTCCTCCTTATATTGCAGGATGTACCGTCTTAGGAACTGGTGAAATTGTGCCGATTTTATCCCCTGATTATTTTGAGGAGTTATTAACTCAAGTTGAAAAAGAGCTAGTCGGTTCAGACAGGAAGTTGACTAAGGTTGCAGAACCTTTAATTTCTGAGCAAACTTCTATTCTCATTGTTGACGATTCTATTGCGGTGCGACGCTCCCTAACTCGTACTCTGGTGGCTGGAGGCTACCAAGTTGTCCAGGGACGAGATGGAAAAGAAGCTTTGCATATTCTCGAGCAACCAGAACAAAACTTTGGGCTGATTCTCTGTGATATTGAAATGCCTGTTTTAGATGGTTTTTCTCTCTTACAAATTGTCCGCAAGCATCCTCGCTGGCAAAAGTTACCCGTAGCAATGCTAACCTCTCGCGAAAGTGATTTGCACCGCAATAAGGCGATGAGTCTGGGCGCAACGGCTTATTTCACGAAACCTTTCTATCCAGTGGAGTTATTAGCAGCGATCGCGGAAATTTTGGTTTTGCCTAATACAGGCGTTTAGACTATTCTAGTTGATGATACAATTTTATGAATTTGACATTTATGAAATTTATGCGAAAATCAGCTTTAATAATCGCGATCGCGCCAATAATATTTGCGATCAATGCTTGTAATCCCAACCCAGGACAAACTAATAATCAAGGAACACAAACCAGTAGTAATCGTTGGGATGCGATTCAAAATCGTGGTCAGTTAA
>JBBQDV010000068.1:0-12903 GCA_038320005.1 Cyanophyceae cyanobacterium | reverse complement strand
CAGCCATATAAAGAGACTATCACGCCAAATTCAGTGAATCGTTCAATAAAGTCAGCATCAGGTCGTATTTGAACTAAATTAACGCCATAGGGACCTAAAGCCAGACCCACTAGTAAGTAAATAAGAGCATAAGAAAAAGGTGAACGGGCAATCCAGCCCGAACCAGAAGTAACAAATAATAACAGCAATCCTATAACTAGTAAGTCAATAATATAAGTATCCATTTCCAACGGGGGCTAAATATAGTAGACAGCGGAGATCAATCTCTCCTAGTGATTTAGCAAAGCTAAGTCTTTCCTTACTTTTGAAAAATAGGACTAGGTAGAGTTTAATAATCTCGGCTAGTTAAAAGATAAAGCAGCCAATGTCTTAAGTCATTGCTCAGAAGATATAACTTCCTCTCTCACGGCTGAGAAAGAGATAATCTCTCTACTAGCTACGACGATTAAAAACTGGGATCATCTTGATACCATTCGCCCTGATCTTCTGCTGCTTGTGGGGTTTCCCTGGGCTTAAGATCATATAAATTGAGTTGCTGGGGCGGGTCTTGCTGCTTGGGCTTTTCTACTGTTCCCCGTCGCCGTTGTGAGGTTTTTTCTTCACTGGTATCTTCCGCGATAACTTCATATAAAATTGCCAGCTTATTTTCCCCTGTTCCTTTGCGTAATATTCGCCCTAAACGTTGAACATATTCTCTGGCTGAACCTGTACCAGATAAGATAATTGCAATACGGGCTTCTGGAACATCTACACCTTCGTTAAGAACATGGGACGCAACTAAAGCTTTATAGTCCCCTTCGCGAAAACGTTTGAGGACATCATGACGTTCTTTAACAGGGGTTTGGTGGGTAATCGCAGGGATGAGAAAATCTTGAGAAATTCGGTAAACAGTAGCGTTATCATTGGTGAAAATTAGGATTCTTTCAGGGTAATGTTTGGAAATTAAATCAACTAATAACCTTAATTTACCATCTGTTCCCATAGCAATTTCTTTGGCTTCACGGTGGGCTAACATCGCCCTTCTTCCTGCTGAGGAACGAGCGCTAGTTTGGACAAATCTTTGCCATCCTTCAAGGCTTCCTAATGAGAGCCGATTTTCACGGAGGAAGTCGTTACGGGTATTAATTGCTTCTTGGTAACGGCTGCGTTCTCGTTCTGAGAGTTTGACTTTAATCTGAACAACTTTATGTTCTGCTAAGGCGTTACCAGATAACTCTTGGGGGGTTTTGCTATAGACGGTTTTACCAATTAAGGCTTCTAAGTCAGTATGAGAACCATCAGATCTTTCTAGGGTGGCGGTTAGTCCTAAACGGTAGGGCGCGATCGCGTATTCTGCAATGACCCGATGAAAATCTGTGGGAAGATGGTGACACTCATCGAAAATCAGCAGAGCATAAAGATTTCCCAAAGTTTCCGCATAAATTGCTGCGCTGTGGTAAGTAGAAATCAGTATTGGAGTGCGATCGCGCGAACCACCCCCCAATAATCCCACCTCCGTATTAGGAAAGGCAGATAACATTTGCGCATACCATTGATGCATTAAATCTAGGGTAGGAACAACAATTAAAGTTGTGCGAGGGGTCGCAGACATTGCTAATTGGGCGAGATAGGTTTTTCCTGCTGCGGTGGGAAGGACGACGACTCCATTACGTTCTGCTTCTTTCCACGCCAATAATGCGGAACTCTGATGGGGGTAAGGAGTCATGCTAAAGCTTTCTTCTAAATCGAGGGAAAAAAACTCCTTCGCTTCGTCAACAAAATCACTTCCTTCCGCTTGTAATGCTTCTATTAGACGGCGGTAATGCAGACCCTGAACCCGAAATTTTTCAACGCGATCGTCCCAGGTAGCATAGTCTACCCATCCCTTTCCTTGGGGGGGAGGATGTAAAAGTAAAGTTCCGCGATCAAAGGTCAATTTTGAGGTACGAGGCATTTTAACTGTTAATAGTAATAAAATTTTAAGGCAATTTCAAGTTAGGCTCGATTTCCTCAAGCTAAAAAATATTTCTTGTTAAAGTTTTCTGATCCGTACGTGCAAGTTAGTAGCAATTAACATAACCAACGATAATATAGCTAGTTAATTTAAATGACTATCCCCTGTATAACTGTAATTAGGCTTAATGTCCTTGACTTCTGCTATTTCCCTTGAGTTTATAAATGCTGAAAATCTCCCATCCTCTCTTTTAACTGAAAATCAGATCACCGTTCAAGAGCAAGTTTATCACATTGTTAATTTTACTCAGTTTCTACTTTAGCGTAATTAGTTTAGCAACTAAACCAGTCCAGCCAGTTTGATGATTTGCTCCTAAACCTGCGCCTTCATCACCATGAAAATATTCATGAAATAGAACCAAATCTTGCCAGTAGGGGTCTGTTTGAAACTTTTCAATCCCTCCATAGACAGGTCTTTTTTGATCTGCGTCTTTAGCAAAAATAGTGACAAGCCTTCTGGCGATTTCTTGAGCGACTTCTTCAAGATTTAGATAGTTTCCTGAACCTGTGGGACATTCGACTTTAAAATCATTCCCGAGATATTGATAATATTTTTGCAGAGATTCGATTATTAAAAAGTTCATCGGAAACCAAATCGGTCCTCGCCAGTTAGAATTCCCCCCAAACATCCCACTTCGAGATTCTGCTGGTTCATAGCTAATATAATATTCTTGTCCTTCTTCTTCAAAACTATAAGGGTTTTGTTCATGGAATTTAGAAAGAGAACGAATACCGTAAGGACTGAAAAATTCTGCCTCATCTAGCAACTTTTCTAAGATTTTTTCTAACCTTTTAGTATTAACAATAGAAAGAAGTTTTTCCGCCCCGACTCCCGTTACTTCTAAGTTAGCAATATTTTTTTGTAAATCTAAACGATGTTTTAGAAACCATTCCATCCGACGCTTAAAGTCTGGTAGTTTTTCTAAAGTTTCTAAGCTGATAAGTTCCGTTGCAAACAGGGGGACAAGTCCGACCATAGAACGCACTTTTAGATGGATGCGATCACCGTGAGGGAAATGGAGAACATCATAATAGAAGTTATCTTCTTTATCCCAAAGATTGATACTTGTTTCCCCTGAACTATTAATAGCTGTGGCTATATAAAGGAAATGTTCAAAGAACTTACTAGCAATATCTTCATAGACAGGATTTTCTTTTGCCAATTCTAAGGCGATGGCTAAGAGATTTAAAGAATACATTCCCATCCAGCTTGTTCCATCCGCTTGATCTAGATGTCCTCCTGTGGGAAGTTCCGCACTGCGATCAAACATCCCAATATTATCTAAGCCGAGAAAGCCTCCTTGAAAAACATTATTTCCCCCTTCATCTTTTAGGTTTACCCACCAAGTAAAGTTAAGTAATAATTTCTGGAATACTCTTTCTAAAAATTCGCGGTCAGCGCGACCATAGGTTTCTTTTTCAATCTGATAAACGCGATAAGCACCCCAAGCATGTACTGGAGGGTTAACATCGCTAAAATGCCACTCATAGGCAGGAATTTGCCCGTTAGGATGAAGATACCATTCCCTCGTTAAAAGGTCTAATTGTTTTTTGGCAAAATCGGGGTCAATCATCGCTAGGGGGAGGACATGAAAAGCAGTATCCCAAGCAGCAAACCAGGGAAATTCCCATTTATCGGGCATGGAGAGGATATCATCAGTATGGAGGTGAAGCCAGTCCTGATTTCTCGGATTATCTCGATGAGGGGGTGGCATATTTGGATCGCCTTTTAACCAATCTTCGATAATGTAATGATAATATTGCTTTGTCCACAACATCCCCGCAAAGGCTTGTCGTTGAATGTTGCGTAGGTCTGCTGATTCCACTGAGGCGGAAAACTTATTGTAAAATTGATCTGCTTCTTGTTGACGCTGGTTGAAAGTTTGATTAAATTCCTTCCCAAAGGGGCTAGTTAAATTATCGAGATCGCATAATCGTAAGTAAACTGTTTTTGTTTCCCCTGCTGGGATATTCCAGGTATAAAGAGGAGAACATTTTGTCCCTGTTTGATTTGGGTTAACCGCTTCTTTATTACCAGTAACTACATAGTCATTGATACCATCTTTGACATAGGGGGAAGCATTTTCAACGCCAAATAACCGTTGTAAGTTCGTCTCGTTCTCGGTGAAAAGGGTTTCTTGAGGCTTAGAACAATATAACCAACGCTTTCCTAATGTGGGATGATCTGCTGCAATAACAGTGTGAGATTCATTCTCCTGTGATACTTTGAGGTTGGGTTTCTCTTGATCGTCACCCCATGACCATTCGTTGCGAAACCAGAGGGTAGGTAATAGAGATAACGGCTTTTCTTCTGCGCCTCGGTTGGTTACTTGGATTTTAATTAAAATATCTTCATCAGTTACTTTGGCATATTCCACCAAGACATCAAAATAACGATTGTCCTCAAAGATACCCGTATCCATCAACTCAAATTCAAAATCATTGTGACCGCGATCGCGATTTTCTTGTACCAGTTGACGATAAGGAAAAGCAGTTTGAGGATACTTATAGAGGTATTTCATATAAGCATGGGACGGGGTATTATCCAGATAGAAGTAATAATCTTTGACATCTTCACCATGATTACCTTCTTGACCATTGACCCCAAACAGCCTTTCCTTGAGGATCTCATCTTCACCATTCCAAAGCGCGATCGCGAAACACAAACGTTGATGATTATCTGAAATTCCCCCAAGTCCATCTTCCCCCCAACGATAGGCGCGAGAACGAGATTGGTCATGGGTGAGATAGTTCCAAGCATTACCATCTTGGCTATAATCTTCCCGTACAGTACCCCATTGTCGTTCGCTTAAATAAGGTCCCCACCTGCGCCAATGGGCTTTGCGAGTTCGAGATTCTTCTAATCGCTGTTCTTCTGCGGTCATTGTGACACCTCAAGATAATTAACTTCAATACAGACATAAACCTAAGCAGACCAAGGTTCTTGAAAATCCTTATAAAGGGTTAATCCCCCATCAATAAAGAGAGTTTGTCCCGTTATATAAGCAGCTTCTTGTGAAGCTAAAAATGCCACAGCAGCAGCCATTTCCTCCGATGTTCCAACTCGTCCCATGGGGATATGACTAGCAACTTCCGCTTGTTTAGCTGGGTCTTCTGTCCAACTCTTATTTATGGGTGTAATCGTCGCCCCAGGCGCAACACCATTCACCCGAATCCCTTGTTCAGCATATTCTAAAGCAAGAGTTTTCGTGAGATTACCCATACCCCCCTTACTAATCGAATAGCTAAGATATTTTGGGCGTGGAATGATTTCATGGACACTGGAAATATTGATAATTGTCCCTTGGCGACTAGTATCGAGAAAATGCTTCAGGGCTTCGCGCGCACACAAATAAGCCCCACGCAGATTAACCCCAATGATTTTATCAAAGTCTTCCGCTGTTATTTCATGGGCTGGAGTTTCGTATTGAATACCCGCATTGTTAACTAAAATATCAATTCCGCCAAATTCAGCTATAACTGTGCTAAACATTTCTAAGATGTCCTCTTCTTTTGAGACATCTGCTTGCACTAGCAAATCCTTCACCCCACAATCGCGGATTCTACCACAGGCATTTTGCATTTTCTCAACAGTTTCTTCCGCTTCATCAAAACTTTTGCGATAATTCACCGCCACATTGACCCCTTCTTGGGCTAAACGAATTGCGATAGATTCACCAATACCCGTACTTGCGCCAGTAATCAGGGCGTTTTTTCCTTTTAATCCTTTCATCATTAACTTTTTTAATAAATTGGGAAAATCCCAGCATTTTTGCCAAAGAGTCATCTAGCCGAAATTAAATCAATTAAAGCTCTTAAAACATCCCTCTAGAGTTGTAATTAAGAACTGTTTAATCTTTTCAGGCTTGCCTTTGCTGGTAATTCCCTCTCAATAAGTTAAAATTTCTGTGGGAGAAGTAGTGGAGGTTGCGAAGAAGTTGCAAAATCAAGATTCTTTACCGATTATTGGCTGGCGAGAGACAGTTATCCTACCAGAGTTAGGAATATCCGAGATTAAAGCTAAAATTGATACTGGGGCGAGGTCTTCCGCCCTTCATGCTTTTGATATTGAAACTTTTGTGGTTGATGAGAAAAAGATGGTGCGTTTTAAGGTTCATCCTTATCAAAAAAATATAGAGAAGACGGTAGTTGCGTCCGCAGAGTTATTTGACCAACGTCATGTTCGTAACTCTGGTGGTGTACAACAGTTGCGTCCTGTGATTCAAACCTCTCTGAGTCTAGGAGGGAGAGAATGGAAGATTGAGTTGACTTTGACCAATAGAGACGTGATGGGCTTTAGAATGCTTCTAGGTCGCGAAGCGGTGCGAGATCTTTTTCTTGTTGATGCGAGAAGATCTTTTTTGCAAAGTCAGCAGATGCTGAATATATAGTCAACTACGATATTCTTGAATAGCGATATCTAACAAATTTTTATGAAAATTGCGATTTTATCCCAGGATGCTAACCTTGTTTCCACCAGACGCTTAAAAGAAGCTGGAGAACTCAAAGGACATGATATGCGGGTGATTAATTACCTGCGTTGTTATATGAATATTACTTCCCATAAGCCGAGAGTGGTTTATCAGGGTAAGGATTTAGAATATTTTGATGCAATTATTCCTCGCATTGGGGCTTCTAAGACTTTTTATGGTACAGCGGTGGTGCGTCAGTTTGAGTTGATGGGAACATTTAGTGCGAATGAATCTCAGTCTATTTCGCGATCGCGCGACAAACTTCGTTGTCTCCAAATCCTTGCTAGAGAAGGGATTGGCTTACCTGTAACGGGATTTGCTCATTCAACACAAGATATTGATGGTTTAATTGATATAGTTGGGGGTGCGCCTTTAGTAATTAAACTCCTCGAAGGAACACAAGGAATCGGCGTTGTCCTTGCGGAAACTCGTCAAGCAGCTAAATCAGTAATTGAAGCCTTTCGCGGTTTAGATGCGAATATCCTTGTCCAAGAATATATTAAAGAAGCAGCAGGGGCTGATTTACGTTGCTTTGTGGTCGGAGATAAAGTCATTGCTTCGATGAAGCGACAGGGCGCAGAAGGGGAATTTCGTTCCAACCTCCATCGGGGCGGAAGTGCGGAAAAAATCAAATTAACTCCCGAAGAACGTAGTACCGCAGTACGAGCAGCAAAAGCAATGGGGCTAAGGGTTGCAGGGGTTGACTTACTCCGTTCTAATCATGGGGCGGTGGTGATGGAAGTTAACTCTTCACCAGGGTTAGAAGGAATTGAAAAAGCCACAGAAGTTGACGTTGCTGGTAAAATAATTGATTACCTTGAGAAAAATGCGGAACGGGGTAAAACGCGCGATCGTATTCAATATTAATTAACAATGGATGTAGTAGAAATAGCAGGAGTCGCAATTTCCCCAGGGATACAAAAATATTTTGAAATCCCCGTCGCCCGCTTACCTACCCAAACTCAGATTTCCATTCCCGTCACCGTTCTCAACGGAACTCAGCCAGGGGCGCGGTTGTGGCTTAGTGCAGCCATTCATGGGGATGAACTCAACGGGGTAGAAATTATTCGTCAAGTCCTTACCCAAGTTAGTCCCCAAAATCTGCACGGGACTCTAATTGCTGTACCTATTGTGAACGTTTTTGGCTTTATTGACCAATCGCGCTATCTCCCTGACCGTCGCGACCTCAACCGTTCTTTTCCAGGTTCAAGCAATGGTTCTCTGGCTTCTCGTTTAGCCAACCTATTTATGCAGGAGATTGTTAATAAAAGCACTCACGGTATTGATTTACATACCGCCTCCCATCACCGTATAAACTTACCCCAAATTCGGGGCAATCTCAATGACCCTGAAACCTTCCATTGTGCAGAAGCGTTTGGCGCACCAGCAATGATTCACGCTACGACTCACGATGGTTCTCTCCGTGAAGCTGCTACCAAGAAAGGTATTCCCATTCTCCTCTACGAAGCAGGAGAAGCCCAAAGATTTGACCCAGAAGCGATTCGGGTCGGAGTAGAAGGAATCTTACGGGTGATGAACCGCCTCTCGATGACCACTTCTTCTTTACCACCTCCACAATCTCCTTCTTTGAAAATACAAAATACTCGCTGGATTCGAGCAATTCGGAGTGGCATTTTGCGCTTAGAAGTTAAATTAGGGGAGACAGTGAAGAGGAAACAAGTCTTGGGGACAATTTCTGATGCTTTCGGTCAAAATACTGGGGTAGTTCGCGCTACAGTCAATGGTTTAGTGATTGGACACACTCAAAACCCTCTTGTCAATCAAGGGGATGGTATATTTCATCTGGCGATACTTCCTTGATCTTAGCTACATCTTGTCGGTAATTCTCAGGAAAATCAGACTTTATGGAGCAAAATCTAGAAACTAGAAGGAATGTTTACAGTTAGCTGAATTGAATCTGAAGTTAGGAACAAAAAACTTACCAATTTTGCAATAGAGATGATAGAGACTGGCTTTTGCGTAGATCCATTTCTGCTGCTAAATTTTCTTGATCGCTATCGAGGGGATGGGCAAATTCGTTTGATAAAATAGTCACTTGGGGGTCTTCTGAAGGGGAATAGTTCCGCGAAGCAGTCTTACGACCTTTCTGGGGTGAGACTGGAGGCTTTTTCGCAACCCGCTTTACTTTGACTTTTTTACTACGCAAGGGAGGGGGGCTAGATTTTTGCATCGCAAAGGTAAGCAGAAGAGAACCACTAGCACAACCTAACGCGATCGCGCCAAAAGTCCATAAGGGGATTTGTGACGAAGAAGCTGATGCAACTTCCGCTACGGGTTCAGGGGATGCGATAAATCCAGGTAAACTTTCCTCCCCTTCTGCTTCCACCTCTGCATTTGCTGAAGGAGGAATTATTATCGGGGAATTATTTGTGGTGACAGTTTCGCTTTGACTCTCTGACCAAAAATCACTGTCCTGATTCTGGTTAGGATTAAGTAAACCAACTAAGCTAAGTGCTGCAATCACCATTAAAGCTCCCCAGGCAGCGAAAAGCAACATAATTGGCTTACGGACAAAAAGTAGACTAATATCAGCATGAGTCTTTTCTTGAGGAGGAACTTCTGGAGAGTGAAGCATAATTTATCTCATTAAATCATCATTAGCTTAGTCTGGCATTACTCAAAACAGTATTTAATTAATACTATTGGATTTTGAGAGTAAACTGTGCAGATTGTATCACGATTGAGAATATTTTTCATGGAAAAAGCGAAAGGGAGGGAGTGGTAGAGTGGGGGAGTGGGAGAGAGAGATAATATATGTGATTCCTAGTTGTGGGAAAAGCGTCAAACTTTAATAGATTCACCCCATCCCCCCATCACCACCCCATCATTAAGTAGGAGTCCGTACTAATAAAACGGGACAGTTCGCATAGACTCGCACATAGTCAGATAAAGAAGTACCGAGTAAACGGTCAAGGTCAGGAAGGGCTTTAGCCACAGAAGGACGGCGTTCTGGTGAACCTAACATCAAGAGGTCAACATTGTTTTGTTCAGCCAATTCACAAATCTTTTCTCCAGGTCTTCCCGCAGTGACAACACAACGGTATTTCACGCCTCTTTGTCTTGCTTTTTTAGCAGCTTCCGCCAGGATGGGATTTTGTTCTGCTTCCGCTGGGGAGATGGGAAGAAGGTCAGGGCTAAGGTCAGGGTTAACTCTTGCTAAAATCACTTCCCCACCTTTGATGTTTTGCATTAAAAATAAGGCTAAGTCTAGGCTTTGTTCCGCCACAGCAGAACGATCCATTGCAACCATAATCCGATTCAGCTTCTTCACATAAATGTCATCCTTCACTAGTAACATTGGGCGACCAGTGAGCTGAAAGACATACTGACTGACGGAGTTTTCAAGAATTGATTCTAAGCGTTTCAGACCGCGAGAACCCATGATAATGAGATCCGCATCAATTTCGTCTGCAACTTCACGAACCGTTAGTTTGGGGTCGCCTTGACGCAACAGGGTGTTAACCTTGCTAGGATCTAACTGGAGATGCTGAATTGTTTCGGCTAAGATTTTCCCTCCTTCTTCCCATTTATCACTCATGGCTTGGGTGGTGACTTGAGGGGGGACAACGTGCAAAATATTAAGGGAAATATCTTGTAATGCGGGCAGTTCTAGGAGATATCTTAAGAGTTCTTCTGAGTGACCTTTTCCAGAATCTGCAAATAATATTTTTTTGATCATAAGATTTCTTCTTAAAATTGGGTTTGATCTTTCCTGGGATGGTTATTAATGCCATCAACTTTACAATCTATAGCGGAATGACTACGATTCACCAAATAATAGGGGTTTTGGTGAATTATCTTTAACTATTATTGAGAATTATTACGGATCAATGCGCCCATAGTAAGCAGACCAAGATTGAATGGGATCTTGCTGTTGTTTTTGCCAAGCCCACATTTGATCTCCCAGGGAAAAATGCCACCATTCCCCAGGATGACGGATGAAGCCAGCTTGAGACATGATCTGGTTTAAGTATTCGCGATCGCGATGATAACCCTGATGCTGGGGATCATTACTATCAGCATAATAGAGAGGACGCGATCGCGCACTCATCTCATCAATCTCACCCCCCAAATCCACCGCTACCCCCAAGGCATCAACTAACGTCAAATCCACCGCAGCCCCCGTAGTATGAGGAGGAGGCGTAGCAGGATCTTGATGGGGAACTGCCCAAATCTCGTAAACCTGTTCCCATATAGCGCAAATCGCTGCTGCATCGAGGGAATCAACCCTAACCTGCTGTGAGTGCAAAACTTGCTCAAAAGTATAATCCACCATAAACTGCTGTACCGCCACTGGTCGAAAACCATCAAAAATTTGCAGACCAAGGGCAGGATAATCCTCTCTCAGTTGCTTCTGAGCTAATATTAGAGCGGAAACTACCCCCGTACGTAGTAGATAGGGAGAATGTTCTCCATAGGGTGCGCCAAGCTTCTGATAGGGGTGAGGAGAAACGAAACTAAACAACTTTGTGGGAATCGGAACTAGAGGTTCGCCACATTCTTGAATGGAAACTTGATGATAGGGTTTGACCGTCATGATTTAAGGGTGTTTATTCTAAGAGTATTTGGCAAAATTAATTAAACCTTTCCTTTGCCCAATACGCAATTTTTATAACAAAGTAAAAGAAAATAATAATCTGAAACATCAGCAGATAGGTATTAAAGGGGTGAAAAATATGATTCAGAAGCAACATCAATCTCAAAAAAGAAACTACACTGCTGTTTTGCTATCCCTCTCTGTTTGTCTTCTCGGTTTAAAGGGGGAAGTTACAGATGCAGTACAACCAAAAGATATTGACCTAGAAGTGGGAGTTGTCCAGCGTTTTGGCGAAAACCTCAGCGACGAGTTGATCCTCAAAGCTTCCCCAGGAGATGTTCTTACCCTAAGATTCCTCGCTGGCGATATGCAGCCCATGACCCTAAAAACTAATGAGGTCAAAATTAAGACGATAATGCAACCCCTCTCACAACCACGAGTTTTTGAACACTTAGTTCTCAGTAGCCACGCCACCTTTGAAACCGCAGAAGATAGTGCCAAAAGATTTGCAGCAGAAGGGATTCAGGTAGAAATAACTCAACCAGAACGTTGGCAAGTTTGGGCAAAACGGGATGTCTATCAAACCCCTTTACTACGGCGACTTCTACTTGATGACCTCGAAGCAAGGGGAAATAGTACCGCTTATCTCAAAACTGATGTTGTCGAAGCAGTCCCTCGTATTTCCTTTGTCGCAAATGGTTTCCGTTACACTCGCCGACACCTAGAAGTAACCACGCAAAAGAATCAAGTCCAAGTCACATCAGGAGATACAACCCGTTTATATGGCGGTAGTGTTAAGGTGCAACCTAATGCCTATGAGACTTATACCTTAGTTAATACAGTTCCTCTCGAAACCTATCTACGGGGAGTCGTCCCTCACGAAATCGGTACAGGCGCACCCGATGAAGCGATTAAAGCCCAGACGATTATCGCCAGAACCTATGCCTTACGCAACTTGCGACGGTTTAAAGCGGATAAGTACGAACTCTGTGCAGATACCCATTGCCAAGTATATCGCGGTTTAACAGATACTTACGGACGGGCAGATCAAGCAATTTCCGCCACCACAGGGGAAGTTCTCACCTATGAAGATGAATTAGTTGATGCTTTGTATTCTTCCACCACTGGGGGGGTGACAGCATCCTTCAACGATATCTGGAATGGGGAAGAACGCCCCTATTTAAAAGCAGTGATAGATTCTCCCCAAAATTTATGGGACTTATCCCAGAAGTCTCTTGCTGATGAAACTGCTTTTCGCAACTTCCTCGACCTGGAAAAGGGTTTTAATGAAACGGGAACGGTTGCCTTTCGTTGGAATCGAGGCAGTAATATGGAAGATTTAAGTAAGGATCTCCAGAAATATCTCAAAAATAGGAAACATCCCCTAGCACATTTTGAGAAAATTGTCAAGATGGAAATTGTAGAACGTTCTCCTTCTGGCAGAATTCAAAAAATGATTGTGGAAACAGATCAAGGGAATGTTGAACTAGAAAAAACCGAGGTTCGCAGTGCTTTTATGCCTCCGCGCAGTACCTTCTTTTATCTTGACCCCATCCTGGGAACAAATGCAACCTTGAAGGGCTATAACTTCGTCGGTGGAGGCTTTGGACATGGTGTAGGGATGAGTCAATATGGGTCTTATAATCTCGCTAATTTGGGTTGGTCAGCACAGAGAATTTTAGAATTTTACTATCCCGCAACGGAGATCAAGATCCTGGATGATTCTATTCTCTTTTTCAAAGAAGATTGATGCTTCCCTGCTTCCTGGTAAGGTAGAAAAAGGTTTAAGGTGGAAAAAGGTTCAGATTATAGATTACCTGTATGGGAATTATTTGGGAATTAGATTTTTATTCGCGTCCGATTTTAGAAGAAGATGGCAAA
>JBBQDV010000067.1:0-12907 GCA_038320005.1 Cyanophyceae cyanobacterium | reverse complement strand
TCCTCCGCCATCAGAGGACGGCTAGAATGCCAATCGCCTACGGTCACGTAGCCCTCATCAAAGAAAGGATGGTAGGGCAAATCATGGCTCTGGAGATAGTCATACACATCCTTGGAGTTCCAGTTTAAAATTGGTAAGACTTTGTAGATACCGTATTGCTGACCAACAACATCCAGGGTTTGGCGATAATGGGTTTGATTAGCCCGTAAACCAGCCAGCCAAGCCGTTGCGCCCAACTCTCGTAAGCCTCGTTGCATCGGTTCAACTTTACGAATGCGGTCATATTGATTTAAAGACTCAACATCTTTTTTAGTCCAAAGTTTGCCATGTAAAGCTTCCATTCGGGCTGGGCTGATAGGGGACTGATACACTTTCAAGTTCAAATTTAGCCGTTGTGATAGTTCTTCCGCAAAACTATAAGTCTCCGCAGGTAAGTAGCCTGTATCTACCCAAATAATTGGAATATCTGGGATAATACGAGTTACTAAATGCAGCATCACTGCGGACTGAATGCCAAAACTGGTACTCATAACTAGACCATCACCGAAAGTTTCAGCAGACCATTCGAGGATAGGCTGGGTATCTTTGGCGTTGAGATGAGAGCCTAAGTTCTGATTAACCTGTTTAAGAGCAATTGGCTTGGAAAGTGTATCTGCTAACATTCAAATAAGTTCTCGATTATGAGGGCAAGGTTAGAACGATAACTCTACTGTAAATTATCTAGAAATGTCTGTCTGTTGTAAAGTACCGTCATAATATTTGTACCTCTGAACACATCTATTATATATATTCAGTAAAGAACAAAACCTAGCCAGAAAAAGCCATTCTTCTAGGTAGGGCTTGACTAAGCATTTTTTGGTAACAAATTCCTGTGGACATTAAAGCAATTTTCGTACCCCAAGGGGCAGAATATCAAGTGGTTTGTCGGGGCTTGAAACGAGCGAACAAGGGTGGAATTCCTGTTTTTGCTACCCCTGCGGGGGTTTTACCGATGAAGAGGTTTTTAAAAACTTGGTTAGAAATCCCCAGGAGAGAAGATTATCCTTCGGTATTACTAATGGGGTTGTGTGGAAGTTTATCTCTTCAATATGCTCTGGGAGATGGGGTATTATATGAAGGCTGTTTGTCTGCTGAGATAACTCCTACTTGGGGGAAATGTGAGCAATCTCTGACTAAGGATATTGAGGCAAAATTATCATTACCTGTTGTGAAAAGTATAACGCGCGATCGCGCAATTTCTACCACCCTCGCAAAACAGCATTTATACAACACCTATCAAGCTGATGTTGTTGATATGGAAGGGTTTTCTGCTTTAGAAATATTAAATGCAGCCCGAATAAAAGTAGCAATGGTGCGGACTGTTAGTGATGGCTGCGACCATGATATCCCTAATCTTAGTGACGCTTTTGACGAGGAAGGAACTTTACAAACTATTCCCCTAATTACCAGTTTTGTGAGTCAACCGATAGCAGCAATGAGATTAATTCGCGGTTCAATGAAAGGATTACAAGCATTGGAAAAAGTTACTTTTAGGCTATTTTGCGAATAAACTCAATAAGATATTGTGGCTATAAAACCTTTAGAAAACTATCAACATCATCTCCGTTTTGAAGATAATGCTGAAACAGTTCTATTAACTCTGTCAAGCCAATGCTGACCTTAAACAAGAAAATTATCAAAGTTCAAAGGAAAAACGCCCATTTACCACTTCTCCTTCTGACTGTACCGTAGTTTTCATCTGATATTGTCCACTAGGTGTATCTGATAAATCTGCGGTATAGTGTTCTCCCTGGGCATCATAAGTAAAAGTTACCTGTTTTTCAGTTCCATCAGGAAGTTGAATATCACCTACTACATCAGCATTAGGGATGGTTTCATGATTGTCTCCTGTCTGTAAATACAAATCTAAATGCACTCCAGTATTTTCTGGAAAGGTGACTAATTCCAAATGATAGTTACCGACTTCAACTACTTGTCCTTCTTCAGATACAACAGAGTTATCTTCATTATTCTCTGACTCTGGGATAGTTTGATTTAGAGCGGTTTCCTCAGAATTGGGCAAATTTTCAGCTACTTCATTACTCGGATTACAGCCAGCAATAATTAAGAAACTAAAAATGATTAGAGAGAGTAGGTTGTGATTATGAAATTTCATCGTAAATTTTTCCTTGTTTATAAGATGTTTAAATTGTTTTAACGGGGTTGAAGCCATCGTCCAAATTGGGAATATAGAGCAGGCACAACCAATAGAGTGAGGGCAGTTGAAGAAAACAATCCCCCTAAGACAACGATTGCCAAAGGTTGTAAGATTTCCTTCCCTGCACCAATACCAATAACTAGGGGTACCATCCCTAAAGCAGAGGTAAAAGCCGTCATCAAAATTGCTACTAAACGCTCCATTGAGCCTTGATAAACTACTTGGGTTAGGGGGATTTTCTGAGCTAGTTTACTGTTGTAGTTATCAACTAAAAGTAAACCGTTACGAGTAGCTACACCAAAAAGGGTAATAAAACCCACCATAGAAGCTACTGATAGAATACCACCGCCGAGACTTACAGAGAAAATTCCTCCAGTAATGGCTAGGGGAAGATTTAACATAATCATGATGGTGGCAGGTACAGACTTAATGGCAAAATACATTAAAATGCCAATCATAATCAGGGCAAGACTGCCGAACAATAATAAATTTTGAGATGCTCTTTGCTCAGATTCAAATTGTCCACCATAACCGATAAAATAACCTTCAGGAAGTTTTATTTGTTGATTAATTTCGGTTTGAATATCTGTTACTACACTCCCTAAATCACGCCCAGAAACGTTGGCAGAAACGATCAGTAAACGAGAGACGCTTTCCCGATTAATAGTATTCGGTCCTGTGCCATATTCAATATTGGCTACTTGAGCAAGAGGTATCTTAACCCCAACGGGAGTATCTATTAATAAATTACTGATAGTTTCTAAGTTATTCCGCGCGGATTCTTGTAACCAAATCAAGAGATCAAATAGTTGTTGTTGCTCTAAAACTTGAGATACAACTCTACCATTAAAAGCAGTTTCTACTATTTCCGAAAGTTCTCCGACACTCAAACCATAACGGGCAGCAGCATCGCGATCAAATCTAATTTGTAGTTGTTTCATGGGAACTTGGGGTTCAACAATTAAATCCACCACTCCAGGAATGTCTTGCATGATTTCCTGAACTTGAGAGCCAATATCTCGTAATTCTTCTAATTCTGTGCCAAAAATTTTAATCGCGATCGCGCTTCTAACCCCCGATAAAACCTCATCCATACGATGGGAAATAAAACCGCCAATACTAGGTGCAACCCCTGGCATTTTGGCAAATTCAGATCGCAAAATTTCTACTGTTTTTTCCCGATCTTCCATTCCCATTTCACTAATTTGTATATCCAAATGTCCTAAACTAACACTCCCTGCATCCGCATCCCCTGCTGCGCGTCCAGATCGTAGTTGAATCGAATCAAAGCGAGGATTATCCTTCAGAGATTCTTGGATCGCTATTCCAACTCGATTGGTCATTTCCAGAGAAACCCCTGGATAAAGGTTATAAGCATTAACTAAAGCTCTTTCTTGAAATTCTGGTAGAAAAACTCGCCCTAAACTAGTAAAGATAATTAAGGAAGCAATAAAAGCAGCAAAACTAGGCAGCAAAATCAATTTAGGTTGCTTAAGAGAAAAAATTAATAAAGGACGATATAAACTGCGACAAAAAAGAGCTAAACGAGTGTCTTCTGAGGGTAAATCTTGCCCAGCAAGGAGAATTGCACATAAAGCAGGGCTAAGGGTTAAAGCCACAAAAGTAGAAGAAAAAATCGAAATTAAATAGGCAAGACCCATCGGCGCGAAAATTCTGCCTTCAACTCCTGTTAAAGTGAAAATAGGGGCGAAAACAACGGCTATAATTACTGTGGAAAAAATTACACTGACACGCACTTCGACAGAAGTATCATAAACCACTTCAAAGGGATGTTTAGGATTAGCTAATTTTTTATTTTCCCGTAACCCCCGATAGCAGTTTTCCATATCCACAATCGAATCATCTACAACTGAGCCAATGGCGACAGCTAATCCTCCTAAGATCATGGTATTTATGCCCAATCCAAAGGCATTCATGATAATTAAGGCAATAAGTAGAGATAAAGGAATAGCACTAAGGCTAATTAAAGCAGTGCGCCAATTCATGAGAAATAAGAAAAGAACAATGGAAACGATGATGATTCCATCTCGAAGAGAATTACGGACATTTTTGAGGGAAGCATCAATAAAATCTGCTTGACGAAAGGTTTTGATAATTTGGACTTCTCCCCCCTCAAAAGGAGGTCTAGCAGCGATACTTTCAACTACATTTTCTACTGCTTGGGTAAGGGTGGAAGTATCAGCAAAGGGTTGTTTATTGATCAAAATGACAATTCCCCGTTGACCGTTGATACTAGCATCACCAACTTTGAGGGCAGAACCAATCTGCACTTGAGCAATATCGTCAAGGAGTACGGGGTTTCCGTCACGGGCGATAACAACAGAGCGTTTTAAATCTTCTAAGGCTTCAATGCGACCAATACCTCTGATTAAAGTTTCTTGATCTTGACTGAGGAGAAAGCCACCAGGAGCGTTGCTATTAGCTTTTTCTGCTGCTTCTGTTACTTGAGTCAGGGAAACATCAAAGGCTTTTAATTTGGCAGGATCAACTAATACTTGATATTGTCGTACATCTCCGCCATAGATAATAACTTGGCTAACACCAGATATGGCTAAAATTTTATTGCTTAGATCTCGCTCAACTAATTGCCTGAGTTCCATTAAGTTAATAGTGCTTTCAGGGTCTATGGTTAAGCCATAGCTGAGAATTGTGCCAATGGGAGAAGATAAAGGGGTAATTTCTGGTGCTTCAATGCTATCGGGAAGTCTGCTGGTAACTTGTTGTAGTCTTTCGTTAACTAATTGACGGGCTTGATAAATATCTGTACCCCAAGAGAAAATCACTTTAACGACAGAAATTCCTACTCCAGAGGATGAACGAACTGTCGTTACTCCAGGTGTTCCGTTTACAGCACTTTCAATGGGTAGGGTAACTAGAGATTCTACTTCTTCTGGTGCGAGTCCAGGGGCTTCGGTTTGAATTTCTACTTCAGGAGGGGCAAAGTTAGGGAAGACATCTAAAGGCATCCCAGAGACGGTATAAATGCCTAAAATTGTGACGATAATAGCTCCGATGATGACTAACCACCGCTGTGCGATTGACCATTTTAGAATAGCATTGAGCATGATAGTTGAGAATTGGTGGATAAAAAGCAGAATTGGGGCTGTCTGATGGATACAAGTATTGCAAGTAACACAAACTTGTTACTTATTCCGATATTTCAAGAAAAGTGTCTGCTTGAGGATCTTCTTCTCACTATTAGTCTGGAACATTTACTGGATGATTCTCTAGTGTGTTCTCGGTATTTTTATTTTCAGTTAAATCATTTGTGGTTAAATCATTGTTTTCGTTTTCAGTTAAAAAGGCAAAACTAGAGTCCTCCGACTGATTACTAGATCTACCGACAAAAAATGCTCCTAAAGCAACAAAACCTCCTATTCCTAGTAAAATCCAAGGATTCATTTCTGTGGATGTAGTTGTTTCTTCCGTGTCAGAATCAGCAGTGGAAGCACTCTCACTACCACCGCGTAAGGATTGAGCATAAAGCATATTTGCCCCTTCTACTACTACTGCATCCCCCGAAAATAAACCTTGTTTTACTTCGACCAAATTGTTAAAAGATTCTCCTAGTGTGACTTCAACGGCTTGATAGGTGGTAGGACTATTTTGAATATAAATAAGTTGCTTTGAATTGGCTTCTATGATGGCACTTTTGGGAATCGCTAAAATAGGGTTAGCTGTTTGCTCTGTTAAGATTTCTAGTTGGGCAAACATTCCTGGTTTGAGAATTCCTTCTGGGTTATTAATTCGCGATCGCACTGGGATAACTCTGGTTGTGTCTTCTACCATTGAATCAATTTGAGTTACTGTTGCGGTAAAGGTGCGATCAGGCAGACTTTCTACGCTTACGTTGACTTGTTGACCTATTTCTACCTTCGACAAATCCTTTTCATATATATTGGCAGTTGCTAAAACTTCTTGATTATTAGCCAAGGTCATCAATTTACCCCCTGCTTCATCAAAGGACTCCCCTAGCGTCACCTCTCGATGGGTGACGATGCCAGAAATAGGAGCATAAATAATCACTAATCCTTTTTCTGTAGCAGGAGAACTAAGCTGTTGTAAACGGGTTTGATAAGTACGATCACTTAAGCCTACACGGGTTTTGGCTGCTTCTACTTCAGATCGCGATCGTTTTAACTCTGCTTCAGCTTGTAGCACTTCCCTACGACTCAAAGCTTGTTGTAAATTACTTTGAACTTTCGCTAATTCTGCTTTAGAGTCCATCATTTGACGACGGGGTAAAGCACCTGCTGCTTCTAATTCTAAGTCGCGGTCATAACGTTCTTGAGCCACAGCCAGTTCTGTACGAGCAGATATAATCTCTGCGGACGCAATTTCCTTTTGGCTTGCTAAATCCTGTTGTGCTAATTCTAAATTAGCCAAAGCGCGATCGCGATCTACCTTAGCTGTTGTCTGTCTATCCTGAGATTCTACTCGAAGTTCTAGAAGCTCGAAACTAGAAATCACCGCTAGAGGTTGACCTTTTTCTACCCGATCCCCTGGTTGAACTAATAGCTCTACTACCTTCCCCCCAGTAGTTGCGTTAACTTCGACTTGTTGATCAAATAGGGTTTCTATTTGTCCTGTGGTTTTGATCCCCGTTTTCTGAAGGCTACTGTTAATAGACTCTACCCTAATGCCCATTTGTTGTGCAGTTGTTTCGTCAACTTCAATGGTTGCATTTGTGGTGGTGGTAGTTGTGCCACTATTAAACTCATCACCATGACCAGCATGAGAAAAAACAGGCTCTATTGTTCCCATACCGAGAAATGTTCCGAACAAACATAAGGTAAAGATGGGATTAATCAGTTTTTTGAATCTTGGCTGGATTTGAGACATGAATTTTGCCCTATGTCATAAGTTGGGCTTTGAAAGTAATTCTGTTGAAATTACGCAATTGGTTCATTATCTCAAGCAATTATGAAATTAAGATGAAATTACAACCCTATTTCAATCAAGCGGAAGTGATCCGCCAGCCAGAAATGATAATCTCTTCCAACCTATCTAATGATTCCTTTCTGTTTAACCCAACTGCATTAGTTTTGTTCGTCTTTGGCTAAAGGTAGTTGTAATGTAAAAATTGTGCCTTTCCCTAGTTCACTTCTTACCGTTAGACTACCTTGATGTGCCAAGGTTATCGCTTTGGCGATCGCTAAACCTAATCCTGAACCACCACTAAGACGAGCGCGATCGCTATTGACTCGATAAAAGCGATCAAAAATGTGTTTTTGCTCTGATGCTGCAATGCCAATACCAGTATCGCCAACTTCGATGACACCATAACGATCTTTGCGTGATAATATCACTTTTACTGTTCCACCTGCTGGCGTATATTTAATCCCATTGACAATTAAATTAGTCACCAATCGATAAAGTTGTCTCTCGTCACACAAAATTTTTAACGGGGTTGATATACTCACTTCAAGAATTAAATCAAGTTTAGACGCGATCGCGAAACCTGCTAATTCCTCCACCAAATCCTCAACTAAGTCATTTAAAGAATAAAGCTGACGGCGTAGAAGCTCATTTTCCTTATCCATACGAGCCAACAGCAACAAATCTGCCACTAACTCACTCAAATTCCGCTCTTGACGCTCAACGGTTTTAAGAACTTCTCGTACCTCCTTATCCTCAAGATAAGGCATCAATAAAGCGGATTCCACCGTAGCTAAAGTCGCTGCCAATGGCGTTCGTAACTCATGGGCTGCATCGGCGGTAAATTGTTCTATCTGCTTATAGGACTGATAAATGGGCTTCATTGCTAATCTTGCCAACCACCAACTAGCACCACTGACCAAAATCAATGAAAGGGGCAACCCCAAACTTAACGCCCATTTTACTTGAGCAAGATAATCATCAAAATCTTGGAAATTACGCCCTACTTGAAAGTAACCCCAATTTTGGAAATTAGAAGTGTGCAGCAACACAGAAATTTGGCGATAATTATTACCTTGCTCATCGGATAAAGTTTGCCAATATTCCCTTTTAAAACTCTTAGAGAAACCCTGTGGAAATTGTCCTGTAATAGCAATCAAACGCCCAGAAGTATCAAATAAACGGACATAATAATTATCCTGATTAATAGTACTTAAAAAATGACGTTGGGGATTAACCGTGCCAGTATTGCAAATTTCTTCTAGCAGACAAAGATTTGGTAAAAAGTCATATACAATAGGTTCTATCTTCCCAGGTTGTTTTAGTTTCAACTCTAAGCTATCGTGTAATGCACCCGCCAAAGATTCCAATTCTCGATCAAGGGCTAACCAATGAGCGTGAGAAATAGCTTTATAAGTGCCAAAACCGAATAAACTCAAAATTAATCCCATAACTCCTGCATAAGAAATAGCTAAGGAAATACGAGTTTGTCTAAAGAGTTTAGTTTTATTCATCAAGATCTAAATCAAGACAATAACCAACACCATGCAAGGTTTTAATTAAGTTACTACAGCCAAATAATTGAAGTTTGCGTCTTAACAATCGCACTTGAGCTGCAACTACATTACTCAAAGAATCTGCCCCTATTTCCCAAAGCTGATCCCGAATTTGATCAGTAGTAAGAACTTGATTAGGATGAGTCATAAAATACTCTAATAGCTGAAACTCTTTGTTTGTCAGAAAAATGCCACCCTTTTCCTGATTAGAATTTAGACAATCAACCTCATGAGTTCCATAATCTAGGATCAAATTACCGACTTGTAGTTTTTGGTGTTTAAGTTGAGGAGATCTTCGCTGTAAAGCTCGTAATCTTGCTAACAATTCCACCATCCCAAAAGGCTTAACTAAGTAATCATCTGCTCCAGCATCAAGTCCTACTACTTTATCTTGCATACTATCCCTAGCTGTTAACATCAAAACAGGTAGAAAATGGTTATTTAAACGTAACTTTTTCAAAAGTTCTAACCCCGATAGTTCAGGCACTAACCAATCAAAAATACCTAGTGTGTATTGTGTCCATTCATTTTCTATATATTCCCAAGCTGTTATTCCATCTGTCACCCAATCAACAATATATTTTTCTTGAGACAAGGTACGTTTAATGGCAGAGCCTAAATCTAGCTCATCTTCTAATAATAATATTCTCATTCGGTCTTTACTTGTTACCAATGACCTGGATTATATCGGATCGCGATCGCGCTTTCCAACTCCCCTGCTGTCAACAACTCCAATTCAACAAAATTCTCCAACTCAGCGCGAGCAAGGTTTTCTAATGCACCATCAGGAAGCTGAATATCTGTTGCAATCATATTGAGAAGAAGTTAACCTTTTCCTAGCATAGGATAAAATGAGGAGATAACTTGCCTGAAACAAAAGTTGTTTTCTATCAAGAGAGTCATAATAATGCTCCAGTTGTTGAATGGTTAAAAACCTTAAGGCGAGAGAACCCAAAAGGTTTTGCTAACTGTGTAGCCCGAATAAGACAGCTCAAAGAATCAGGGCATGAACTACGTCGTCCTGCTTCAGATTATTTAAGAGACGATATTAGAGAACTAAGAGCAAAGCATAGAAATATCCAGTATCGTATTCTTTATTTTTTCAATGGTCAGAATATAGCGATTCTAGCTCACGCTATCATTAAAAAACAAAGTGCTGTTCCAAAAAGTGATATTGAAAAAGCGATTCAAAGAAAAGAAAAAGTTGAGCAAGATCCAGCTAATTATATCTATACAGGGACTATAAAAAATGTCTAAAACTACTGATGCAGTCGAAATTCTCAATAGCCTCATTAGCAACGATGCTGAGATGCAGCAAATGGTTTTTGAAGCCTCCCTTAATGCTGAAGTGGGACAACTGGTTTTTGAGACAAGACATCAAGCAGGACTAACCCAAGAACAACTCGCTGGCTTGGCTAGGGTGGAAGTGTCTGTTATTGCAGATATTGAAGAAGCGGATTATGAGGGCAATGCTTTATTAGTTTTACATAAAGTTGCAACTGCCTTAAATCAGAAGGTGAAGTTTGATTTGATTCCTATGAAAATCTGAAAGTCGTTAATCTTCCCTTGACTTGCAAGAAAAAATTGTTAGTGTTTATGAACAAGGCAACACCCCAATTAGGAAAGTTGCTTCTAGATTTGGTGTCAGCAAAAGTTTTGTGCAAAAACTACTGTCAATTAAGAAAGCTCAAAGTCATGTAGAACCAAAATAGAAGGTCGGATTATGAAAGCTAAATATGATGCAGAGGTTGATGTTCTTAAGATAAGTTTAAATGATGCGGAGATTGAAGAAAGTGATGCCGTTAGCCCAGGTGTCATTCTTGATTATGACAGTGAAGGGGATGTTATCGGCATTGAGATTTTAAATGCGTCTAAAAAGATAGAGTATTTTAATCCTAACCTCGTTACTAAAATTAGCAGCAAAGTTTAGTTTAGTTCAAAGTGAAAATTCCTCTATTCATAAAGGCAATCTTACTCGCTTTCCCAATCTGGCTAATGTATAATAAAATAGCCTATACTTCTTCACCTAAAATTTGGATAAGATAATATTCAACAATATCAGGTAAATCTACAGCAGAATATTGATAAGTTAGGGCAAGTAAATTTTGACTAAAGTTAAATAATATCTCCACATCTATTCTTGCTTTGACCTCAGCAGGTTTTAACTGTCCTTCTAATACTTCTAAACTCACTGGAAGGATTGCAGCAGCGAAAGCTTCTTCTAAATAAATTTGCCATTCATCTTCTTTTATATAATAAGATTTTTTATTATCTTTGAGATTGAGTTTTTTAATTTGGCGTATGGAATCAACAATAGACACAAGCCAAGATTTAGTTAAACGTTTTTCAATTTGATTTTTGATTAAATGAACTAGCAATCTCACTAAATAAGAGTCGATATTGCGTAAGACAGCAGCTTTACTCATTCCTTCCAACTCATCAACAATTCCTAAAGCATCCTCATAACGTCCTTCGACAATACTGACTCTTAAATCGAATAATTCTTGTCCCATTATCTTATTTTTTTACAATTAATGTCTAATATAAATTAAAAAAAAAGAGAAGAAAGTAAGCAAAGTGATCATTATCAAGTCTTCTCCTCTGAATGTGAAAAATGTCAATTCAGAATATTTTATTTCGATGAAAGCTAATCTTAACTGGCTTATAAACAGGATGAAGCTTCTTGACTTAAGCTTTCGCGCTCGGCTGTAGTAAGATTTCACATAACTCTTTTTTTACTTGAGGATTGAGATATCGCTGCTGTAAAGATTGCCATTTTTGCCAAGCTTGATAACGATTTTCCTGTAATTGATTGGCTAAGGTTGGTAGTTGAAGCGTAATTTCTGACTCAAGGCTATCAGCAAGAAATTCCCCCAAAATGAAACTATCCTGAATTTGTCCGAGAATAGTCTGCATCTCTTTAATCTCTTGCACGTAATCCTGATAGGAAGGTTCATAAAAGTCGGTAAACAATTCCATCTGATAACGTACTCGTTTGGCTTGCTTGCGTAAGCTATGAAGCACGTCAGGATTAGTTTCTAAAAGTTCCACTACATTTTCACAATTCAAGTTGGAGGGATGCTTTTCTCCAGATAGAGATTTAACTCCCACTAGCCAACCTGGGTGAAGAAATAACTTACTGACCGTTGGTAGCAGCAAATTGGGCAAGATATCTTCAATGGGAAACTCAGCAAAATCTGCGTAACTTGGTTGCTTTAGCCAATTTTTAAAGGCTTCTTTTAGCTCTTTGTAGGTTTGCTGACTGAGGGTTGTTTGAACCTGCTTTAATGCATTTTGACGCTGCTTATGGAGATTCTTTAATACTTTTTTGATGCTCTTTTGTTCAGAAGTTGGTAATTCAGGGAAATAGTTACGTTCGAGAGTGTCTTGCAAAACGTCTAAATCTCTTAGTTCCCCTAATCTTCGCGCTACTTTAGCTATTTTCTTTTCTTGGGCTGCTTTTGGTAATGAAAGCGCGGGTGCAAAAACGGTAACTATTGTGCGTAACCGTCGCATCCCAACTCGCATCTGATGTAATGCTTCGGGGTCTTTGTCTTTGAGTACGTCATTTTCGTACTTTATTGTTTTGTGAAAATCTTTTTTAATGCCCAAATAAGCCCAATAACCGAAGATTTTTGGGTCTGATGGAGGAGTTATTGTCATTGTTTTTTTACTATCTGGAGATTACGCGATCGCGAATCAAATCCTTCTATTCTACCAGTTTAGCTGCGATCTCTCAATCTAGGAAAGCAAATTTGTACTAATGCCCTATAGCTAATTCAATCAGGGAGTAGGTTTCGTGCAAAAATCGTTATAATTATTTTTTGATAACTAGTAAAAATATGAATATTGATGCAATTCCAGAATCAGTGAAATACTGGTCGCAGTTCCTCCACCCCGTCTTGATGTTTGTGCTGCTAGGATTCACTATTTACGCCCTCTACTTGGGAATCCAAATTCGGCGCACTCGCAAAGCTGAAAAAGAAGTACGCAAAGAATTAGTCCAAAAGCAATTTAATCAGCGTCACTTCCAAATTGGGTCAGGAATCCTTGCTTTTATGGTAATTGGTAGCATTGGCGGAATGACAGTCACCTATATCAATAATGGTAAACTCTTTTTTGCTCCTCACCTCCTAGCAGGACTAGGAATGACAGGGCTAATTGCAGCTTCAGCTTCTTTGTCTCCCTTTATGTATAAGCAATCGGGAAATAATTGGGCGCGATATACCCATATTTTTCTAAATATTATCCTCGT
>JBBQDV010000066.1:0-13140 GCA_038320005.1 Cyanophyceae cyanobacterium | reverse complement strand
ATCTGGATCTTTTGCCCCAATCAAAGCAGCTACCTGCATTCTCGCCACTTCTAATCTTGTTGCTGACCGTCCTCCCCAACTATGAAGACTGGAAGGATTTCCCCACTCTTGGGTCATGACAGTCTGGATTTTTGCTATCACTTCGGAACGAGGAGGGGTGGTCGCACTATAATCGAGGTAAATTTGCATTAATTGAGGGCTTGGGCAACAGTAGGAGTTTCTTCTCTATTTTAGATCTCTAATGGTAAACTCTCTAATTCACCCAAAAGTTTAACCTGTTTTGAACGCACCCCAGCTAAACTAAATACTTAGATTCAACAGCCTCTGTTACCAAATAGATTGAAGTTCCAAAACAAACCCAGGTAACACCCCTTCCCCTGACAAAATGTTAGGAGACTCCAAAACCTCAACCTCCTGTCCAGTGCGATAAACTTCAACCTGCTTGTCTTGCGGATTAATTAACCATCCCAAACGAGTCCCATTTTCAACATATTCCTTCATCTTATCCTGAATACTCTTGAGACTATCACTAGGGGAACGTAACTCAATCACAAAGTCAGGACACAGAGGAACAAATCGCTGCTGTCGCTCAGAACTTAGACTATTCCATCGTTCTATCGTAACCCAACCTGCATCAGGAGAGCGATCCGCACCGTTGGGAAGTTTGAAACCTGTGGAAGAGTCAAAGGCGATTCCTAAATCATTCTGGCGACTCCAAGCCTGAAGTTGGTAGGCGATTTCAATGTTGCGGTTTCCAGTTTTTCCCCCTGTGGGTGGCATAATAATTAAGTCTCCGTTAGCATTGCGCTCAAATCTTAGATTACGATTATTGACGCAAAGTTGGAAGTATTGCTCATCGGTGAGTGGAATCGAGTCGAGGTTGAGGGTATAGCTATTCATGGTGTTTCAACGCTTAAGCCTGTAGCGATCAACAAACATCGCGCTCTCTAATCTAATCTAATTGTAATTACTTTTTATAACACTAGGTAATTCTGCCCCTATATACAAATCTTCATATATTTCGTATTCAACTCTTAACTGTAAAACCCTTGTCTTATTTAAAACTAATCTTAATTTATCCAATTAAAGCCTTAGATGGTATTGAAGTCAGTACCGCTACTATTCTTGAAAGTGGTGCTTTAGAACACGATCGCGCTTTTGCTATCTTAGATCGTCAAGGAAACTATGTAAATGGGAAAAATAACCCGAAAGTACATCAACTACGGGCGGTCTATGACTTATCTGCACTAACGGTAAAGCTTAATGGTGTTACTTTTAAATTAGAAGCTCATAATCGGGATTTAGAAACTTGGTTAAGTGACTATTTCGCTGAACCCGTCGAGGTGTGGGAAAATTTAGAGATGGGTTTTCCTGACGATACAGAAGCAAATGCAGCAACAGTTATTAGTACCGCAACTCTAGAAACTGTAGCCAGTTGGTTTACTGGACTTAGTTTAGCAGAAACGCGATCGCGCTTTCGCATGAATTTAGAAATTAGTGGTGTTCCTGCATTTTGGGAAGACCGTTTATTTAGTGAACCCAATCAGGGTATAGAATTTAAAATAGGGACAGTTCATTTTCAGGGAATTAACCCCTGTCAGCGTTGTGTTGTTCCCATTCGCAATTCCTTGACTGGTGAAGTTGATAAAGGCTTTCAAAAAACCTTTAGCCAAAAACGCCGTGAGACTCTCCCCTCATTTGTTAATACCTCATGGTTTAATCACTACTATCGTCTAGGAGTGAATACAAAAACGCCTCCTTCCCAAGGAAATCAGCAACTAGCTAAAAACGATTTAATCGAGATTATCGGTAATATTAATAATATATGAGTGATCAACAACATCCGCAAGAAAGTCGCGATCGCGCAGTTTTAAATACCCTTTTAAACGGCGAAGCCTCTCCTGAAAATATGGCAGAATTAGCCCGACTTCGTATCCGCTATCTTAACTTTCCAGGGGCGCGTGAGATTCAACGAGACTTAGAGCTAGTGTTACACAATTGGCAAATAGATGAAGCTGAACTTTTCAGCCAAACCCGAAAACTACATCAAGGAAAGAAAGTTTACGCCCGTGTTCAAGATGATACAGAAGATTGGAGTTAACTGCGAGCATAAGTATCCACTAAAGCCCCATCAGGAGTATAAATTTCCACAGGAAGTCTTGTATTTCTACTAATAGCCCGTAAAGATTCTTCTAGATTGAGGATGTGATTATATAGATTCGCCTTACTAACATTATCATTATTCATTTCCGCATTCATGGCAGTTTGGGTTACTTCTCGCATATAAATCGGAGAAAGATTAATCCTAATCCCTCTATCGGTAAAACTATATTCACAAATACTACGCGAACCCGAACAAGTTTGTTCCAAATCGCCTTGGGCTTGTTGACGACTAATTGTCGATTTTAACTGGCTTTCTGCAACGGTAAGGGCTTGTTGGTAAGGAGAAACCAGAGAGAGAGCGTTACCAGCGACATAGGTGTTACGCGGAACTTGCTCAATATAAGCTAGGGCATTTCGCCAGAGAAGAACCGCTTCTGACCATTGGTTACGACTCTCCGAAGCCTTAGCAAGTTGGGCAGTGCGAATACTACTATTATAAATATCCGCAGCAAAATTTTCACGGGTAACATGGTCACGAGCGATATTTAAATTGGTGGAATAATCCTCAAGAAGAGTTTGCGCTTCGACATAAGCTGTTGTCCCCGCTGGAATTTCTTGAAGACGGTTAACAGCAATTTCCCAAGTTTGTTGCGCTGATTCCCAATTAGATAAAGAAATTGCCTCTTTTTCGCGAGATGTAGCAGTTTCCGCGACTTCTTGAGCAGCCTTAAGGGAAATCTGCGCTTTTTGTTCTTCGTCAAGGCGACGATTAATAATGGCGAGGCTACTTTGATAGGTAGGTAATTTTTCTTGCGCAAAGCTATAAAACTCATTCTTTGGGGGGATGAATTCTAAGCGAGTAATGGCTTCTCGCCAAAGTTGTTGGCTTTTTTCCCATTCTTGAGGAGTGAGGGGTGGGTTTTGGCTGGCGTAACCCGCTCTTGCTGCGGTTTGTAGACCTGAGACAATCTGATCTAAGCTCTCCGCACGGTTTTCATAAGTTCCCAAGATTTGTTGGGCTTGGGCGCGATGAGAAGACCAGGGAGGAATACTTCCTAACACTTGGAGAGATTCGTTTAACTGTTCTTGAGCAGATAAGATGCCTTGCCCTGAGAGAGGTTGCGTTAAAATATCAGCAGAGCCTTGAGCGAGTTCTTCTGCTTGCGCGATCGCGTTACATTCGCCAATTACACAAGGACGAGTTAGGGCATAAAAAGTGCCAAAAAACATCACTGCACTAATCCCCATACCTGTAATTAAAAGCGGAAATGAGGATTGAGAAGCAGGTCTAACTGGTTTCTCTAAGAAAGGCTTAGTCTCATTATCTTCAACTTCTTCAAAGCCAGAAAAAACCTCTTTTTCCCAGGGTTTGCTGTTCTCTTCTTGGGTAGTGAAATCTGGTTCTAGTTCTAGGGGGATGTTGTCATTTGCGATCGCTTCTGGTTCTAACTCTAGATTAGCAGGGATATCTTGAGTTAAATATGGATCTAATTCTAAGTTACCCAGATCTGCTAATTCAGGGATGGAAACAGTATCTAAGAAGTCAAGCTGTAAATTGGAGGCTTCCTCCGTATTTTCCGTAATCATCATCGCCTCAAAAGCATAAGGTTGATGTTGTGCCATTTCTCGCAAATAGACCAACACTTTTTGTTCCCCAAGTAAGAGGACTTCTTCGTTGAGAATTTCTTTAAGAAAGCGGAAAACCCTTTTCGGGTGAGTTATTTGGGGTGCTGGATGCTGCACAACCAACACGAGCATACCTTCTTTCAGTAGACAATTGACCTGAAGGGGAACAGTCGGGAGAAGTTCGGAATGTAGCTGGACTTCTAAATTTTGTTCAAGCCGTTCTAAATTAAGTGGGGCGTTTTCTGTTTTCATACAAATACCTACGGTAAAAATTTCAAGAAGTACAGCAGAATTTTCCGATACTTTAATAAGAAGATAGTTGTTAGTTTACATTTTTCTCGGCAATAAGGCGAGAAAGTCGGATAATGAGCTAAGACAATCCCGATTAACAGCTAAATTAACTATGGGAAAAAAACGTATTGGTATTTTAACTAGTGGTGGAGACTGTGCTGGATTAAATCCTGTGATTCGCGCCGTTGTCTATCATGCAGTCGGGACTTATGGCTGGGAAGTTTTGGGGATTGCTCGCGCTACCCAAGGCTTAATGTGTTCTCCCCCTAAAGTTATTCCTCTGAAGATTGATGAACACCTAGACGCGCTTCTGACTAAAGGTGGGACAATGTTAGGCACGACTAATAAAGGAGATCCTTTTGCGTTTCCTATGCCCGATGGAACGGTGCGCGATCGCGCTTGTGATATTATCGCAGGTTACAATGAATTAGGCTTAGATGCCATTATTGGCATTGGCGGAGATGGTAGTTTAGCGATTCTGCGTAAGTTAGCTCTCCAGGGAATGAACTTAGTCGGGATTCCTAAAACTATTGATAATGATGTTGGGGTAACAGAAACTTCCATCGGCTTTGATACCGCTGTGCAAATCGCCACGGAAGCCCTAGACCGCCTCCACTTCACCGCAGCCAGTCATGATCGGGTGATGATTTTGGAAGTGATGGGACGGGACGCAGGACATATTGCTCTTAATGCTGGTATTGCTGGGGGAGCGGATATTATCCTAATTCCTGAAATTCCTTACAGATTAGAAAAGGTTTATCAAAAAATCAAGGAACGCCAAGCCCGAGGACAACATTTCTCTTTAGTCATTATCTCTGAAGCAATTTGTACCGACCCAGGAGAATTATCTGGCTGTCCTATTGAAGGAATTGGACAATACTTAGCACAAAAAATTACCGCCCATACTGGCTCAGAAACCAGAGTAACGGTGTTAGGACATCTGCAACGGGGAGGAATTCCTTCACCCCTAGATCGCCTCTTGGGTTCAGCCTTTGGGGTCGCTGCGGTAGATTTAATTGCTGAGGGTAAGTTTGACCACTTGGTAACTTGGCAAAATCGCCAAATCGTCAGTGTCCCGATTGCGGAAGCAATCAAGGAATATCGGGCGGTTGATCCTCTTGATACTCTCGTTAAAACGGCGCGAGGCTTGAGTATTTGTTTAGGAGATTAGAGAGGGTGACGATATAATTTAAATTTTTGACGTACTCCCACTGTTAAGCTTGCGCTATAACGGGGGATTCTCGGAGGACGTTAACCCTCACTGGCTGCGTCAAACAGACCCTAGACACTCGACCGAAGCCTTCGTGCTTACTTTTAAATCCAATGTTTAAACTACCGTTGCAATCAGCATTAATTAGATGACCATCCTTAGTTTTATACAACCCACGCTTTACTCTCCTGCCAGAAAAAGTTTTCTTGCTAGGATTATCAGCGTTGTAAACAGGGATGTCATCTTTATCAAGGGCAGACGCTTTGGAAGTATAACTTTCTTCTTGCTCAACATAGTTCAACCCATATCGTTCGCATCCGCTTTTGAGTTTGGCACGAAGGGTAAAAATTGGAATGTTCACAAAGTTTTGATTATTGCGTTTGCCCATATTGCTGTTTTGTTTCAGCGTTGGGTTGTATCCCACAATGATCGTTCCAATTTTTCTAGTCAAACAGAAGTCAAGTATGTACCTAGCAGACTTATTCAGGTAGTCGTTAACTTGATTCTTCCGACGATAAGAAAGCAACGCTTCCCTTTTTGTCAGATGATTTATATTTTGCTTGTCTTTATGATGAACCAACTTGGCGCGTTGTTTATTAAACCACTGGTTCTTAGACTTCAGCCAGAGTCCATCAATAATGAAGGACTCATTGGTGGTGCTAACGACAGTAGCAAGATTATTCAAACCCAAGTCAATAGATATTGCTTCGGATTTATCCACATTTACTTTTTGGTCATTCGACTCATAAACAAATGCAGCATCCAAGAACTTACCCTTTTGTTTGGGCAGTATTCGGATTTCCTTAATCCGATGCTCTCTCAAGTTAGGAGGCACGATTATGTAGACAGAACCATGCTCTTTGGTGTACTGCCAAGATGTTGGAATCTTAAATCTCCAATCATCTTTAGCGAAATCATGCCTAGCTCTGATTGGGATAATCAAAGGAAAATAACCGTCTTTAGCAAGATATCTAGGAAGACTAACTCGCTGTTGATATGTTCCTTCTTTTCGCATCGAAAGCAGCTTGAAAAATGCTTTAAAGTTTCTGTCTACATATTTCAAAGTTTGTTGAGCGCAATCTGTCGCCAAGAGTTGATAATTTTCATTCTCTTTGCACAGATGATAGTTCGACTCGTAACTAAGATATTTTTGCTCTTGAAAGAAATATTGGCGCACCCTGTAAAGTCCAAGATTAAACAAGTTTTTGGACAGATGACACAAGTTAGTCAAAATATCTTTTTCAGAGCTATTCAGTTTCAGTCTAACTGTTTGAGTCAACAACACAAGCTTTATCCGCTAATCATTCATCATTGTAGCGGATTTGATTATCTTATAAACATAATTATAGGAGCGCATTCCTCTCCCGCTGACCTTTCAGGTTTAACGGGAGTCCCCTGCGCCAAGAAAGATGGAGTTACTAGAGTACCAAGCCAAAACTTTATTCGCCCAAGTGGGTATTCCCGTCTTACCCTCCCAACCGATTCAAGATCCCAGGGATTTGAAGCGTTTACATATCCCTTATCCCGTGGTACTCAAGTCTCAGGTGCGCGTGGGAGGACGGGGACAGGCTGGTGGGATTCGCTATGTAGAAAATACTATTGACGCGATCGCAGCAGCCCGAACTATTTTAAATTTACCGATATTAGGGGAATATCCAGAAGTTATTCTTGCAGAAGCTCATTATGATGCCCATAAAGAGTTTTTTCTCGCTATTGTGCAAGACTATAAACGACAATGCCCCGTTTTATTAGGTTCTGTCCAAGGAGGGATTCAAGTTAAAGCGGTATTAGCTCAGATTCAAAAAGTAGAGATAGAAGAATTTTCTCCTTTCTATGCGCGACGACTCGCCCGCAAAATGGGGTTAGAAGGCGATCTCATTCAAACCGTGAGTGGGGTAATTGAAAAAATGTATCAGCTTTTTAGTCAAAACGATTTGGATCTGATTGAAATTAATCCTCTGGGAGTCAATGCGGAAGGGGAAGTTATGGCTCTTGATGGCAAAATAACAGTCAATGATTATGGCTTAGGAAGACATCCTGAAATTATTGATTTGGTAGGCTATGATTCACCAGTAGAACCAAACAATACCTTGACTTGGGTTGATCCTAAAGCGACTGTGGGCTTAGTTTGTAATGATTTACCTTTAGTTTGGGCGACTTGGGATCTCCTCAGCGATCAAAAACTTAACTTGGGTGCTTATGGGGTGGTTGAAGATGTTCTTGACGAGGAATTATTAGTCCCTTCTGTAGAACAACTTACACAAATCCTTCCTCAATTTTCTCATCACAAAGTTGGCATTGTTTTTATTAACCTCCTTAGTAATCCTACCGCAGCAGTAACTCTAGGAAACGCGATCGCGCTTTACGTCCAACGACAGGTTGAACAATCCGCAGCATCTCAAGGAGAAACAGCAAGAGAACAAACCAGCAAAACAACTGACCGTAACCGCCGTCAGAATAAAAAAGCTAACCCCTCTCCCCCTCTATTTCCTCACTTTGTCGTGCGAATAGTCGGACATTCAGCAGTCGAAGCAAAGCAAGATGAGACTTTACCTATCTACTGGACAGAAGATTTAGATCAAGCCATCAAGGAAATTGCAAATTTGACAAAAGCGCAGTCCTCTAATAAAAGATAGCAATACAATGAAGGTTTGTTCTTAAACATCGATAAAAAAGACTATGGCGAAAGATAAGACACCAGGAAAACTAATCACCAATAATAGAAAAGCTCGCTTTAACTATGCGATTGAAGAGACTTTTGAAGCAGGAATCGAACTACAAGGAACAGAAGTAAAATCTTTGCGAGAAGGGCGAGTTAATTTACAAGATGCTTACGCTATTGTGCAAAAGAATGAAATTTGGCTAATTAATGCTCATATTTCGCCTTACCAAGCCAGTAGTCAATATTTTAACCATGAACCAAAGCGCAGCCGTAAACTTCTTTTACACCGTGGCGAAATTAGTAAACTGATTGGTAAATTAGAACAGCAAGGTTTAACCCTAGTTCCTCTAAAAATGTACTTCAAAGGAAACTGGGTAAAGGTAACTTTAGGATTAGGACGAGGAAAGAAACTCTATGATAAACGCGAAACCATCAAACGCCGTCAGGATGACCGCGAAATCTCCAGAGCAATGAAACTTAACTAAGAGGTTAATACAATAGAGAAATAGCAAAGAAACTTCCTAACCGCCATGTCAGATTCCCTATTTACCCGCTACTTCCAACTAATTGATCATATCGTTGAGATTACCCTAGAAGGAAAAATCCGCGCCAAGGTTCAGGTCTATAAGATGTTACTTAAAGAGATTGAACCTGGGACGGGGGAAATCTTTGAGCGTTGCTTAGGGGAAAGGATAGAAGCGACTAGGGCGCAGCTAGAAACGAAGGTTAAAGCGACTCGCATCTTACGAGCGTTACAAACGATAGAGGGAGAATGGAAACGTTATCAGCAGGAAAATCAAGTTAATGTAACTTTAACTAAAGCGAGTCAGGAAATAATCAATGCTGACCCTAATCAGCAACTTATCACCCTATTACAGATTATTGACCCGAATCAAAAGCAACTCCTCACTCCTGAACAGTTACAGCAACTTGCGCAAACACTACAGCAGCAACCCCAAGAAGATGTTCAAGCATTAGGAACAGGATTAATTCAAGGGTTAAAGACTTTTAGTGCGATTGAGGGAGACTTAATCAGTTGGATTTATGAAACCCAGAGTTCTCTCGGTTTTGGCGGAACACCAGAACAACGCAGTCCCTGGATATTCTGGGCGAAAAAGATTGATAGACCTCTACCTAAAGAGTTATTTACAGCTTTAGGACAGAATCAACCCATTAATGAATTTTCGCAAAAACATTCTTTCCTCGCTTTAGCAGATTGGGTGGAACTGGCGGTTATTCTCCAATATATCCAACGGGGTTTAGTAGTCTGGTTTGATAAACAGCCTTATGATGCGAAAGTTGGGAAGCGTTTGTCAACGAGTACCTTTTTGACGTTTGCTGGTATTTGGAATGCTTTATCTTTGGGCTTTCAAACTAATCGCCCCCTTTTCGCCAATGGTAGCTTTCAGATTACCCTACAGGTTTTAAGAACTTTCGCCCAACGAGAAGATTTCCCCTTATATGGGGGTATTTTCGCTTCTTTCAGTGGGGAATATTTACGCTATACCTTGCAATATTTAGATGAACCTTTAGGACGGTTTGAGGCGACTTCGGAAAAAGCAAGGATTCTCACTTTACTCGGTTACTCTCAGGGTACTGTAGGACAATACGATCGCGCTCGTTCATTTCATCTTCAAGCCTTAGAAATTGCCAGAACTACAGAGGATAAAGCTTGTGAAGTTGCTAACCTCAATCATCTTAGCCGAATTGGAGTTGCACAGAAACAATATAGCGAGAGTATTAATTGGAGTCAACGGGCGTTAATTTTAGCCCGTCAAGCAGGAGATAAGTTAGGGGAAGCGAATGGATTAGTTAATTTGGGCTATAGTCAAGTATTTTTAGCCCAAGAAAACGGACAAGAAACGGAAGCTTATGAAACAGCGATTAGTTATTTAGAACAAGGGTTAGCACTATCGGAAAGGTTATATGATAGAGCTTGTCAATCCCTTTGTTACTATAGTTTAGGTATTGCTCACACCATCCTCAACAAACCCCAATCCGCAATTCCTTATTTAGAAAAAGGCTTACAAGCAGCACTCCAAGGACGAGACTTATATATGCAAGGGCTTAACCTCGCTTATCTCGCAGAAGCTTTGTATGGCGTGAATAATGTTGAAAACGCTATCTATACTGGCTGTTTAGGAATGTATCTCCTTTATCAAATAGGCGCACAGGAATACCGCAAACCGATAAGATTAATGATGATTCTCCAAGGTCAAGTTGGAAAAGAAAAATTTACAGAAGTATTAGAACAGTATCGCCGTCAAATTATTACCATGATTGGTGTCGATGGCTATGACTATATTCCAGAATTATTACAAAATGAAATAAGTTGATGGTCTTAGTTGAGCGCATCTGAAGTTAAACGAAATTCCAGTACCAAAGAAAAGGGATAAACGCGATCGCGCCCAATGTTACGATACTATAATAACTTCGGGCTTTGAGTGACCAGTATTCCTTTATCCACCCTACTCCTATAAAGAATAGCAAAGGAGCGGTAAGCGCGATCGCGATAACTGGAAAATAAAGGAATATCTGAGCAAACCAAGGTACACCATACACAAGTTTCCACACCCCATAAAGCCACAATGAGAGGGGAAAAGCAACAATAAAGACCAAATGTAATAGACTTACTAATCCACCAAAAAAGCGGACAATTCTTGCTGACTTTCTCTCTCCCCCTGCTTTATATTCGGTGGACTTAAACCACCCAAAAACCCAAGGAACAACGCCAGCCAAAAAAATCAGTACACAGACCAAAGCCAACCCCAACTGAAAATAAACCCATTCAAACCAAGACACCTTCACAAAAGCAGTAATTGTTGTGCTAATCGGGTTAAACAAATAAGCAATCTCACCATCCTCATCTTCACCAAAAGCTGTCAACTTCTCATCATCCAAACGTTGGAATAATAACGGAACATTTAGTACAGGGGTAATTTCCTTACTGCTTAATCGACCAGGAAAAAACAAGCTCGGAGATTTAATTTGTAAAACATTATCCTCGATGGCGTTCACATTCAGATGACCAAAAGGTGCGGAAAGTTTCGCAAAAGAATCTTTGGGATATTCCACATCGCGATAAGTTCCCCTAAAGCGTTGAGGCTGAAAATCTTGAGTCGATGTCGGCGATTTAGAAACAGGTTCAACAGGATAATAGTGGTCAAGAAACTGTTTAATAAATTCCTCATGAATATTGCTATAGCTATTCGTCGCAATGAAGATGCCTAGATTTTCTTCAGGAAACAAACTAAGATTACTCGAATATCCCCGTAAACTTCCTGCGTGTCCAATACCTCGTAACCCGTTTTCAAAACGTTCATGAAATCCATAAGCACTACCAGGTAAACCTGGGAAATGAACAAAATGTTGCTTATGCATCAATTCCACCGTCCTTGACTCTAAAATCCGTTCTTGCTCATATTCTCCTCCTTGTAAATGAGCAATCATAAAATGCGCCATATCCGTCACTGTCGTACTCATCGCTGCTGCGGGGAAAATATTGAGATAGAGATAAGGAACAGATTCAAACTCATTCCGGCTTTTTTTATACTGATAACCCGTTGCTAAATCTTCCCACAATAGCGGTGGAGGTGGTTGTAAAAAGGTACTGCGAGTCATACCTAGAGGTTCAAACAGATTCGCCTCAATATAGTCAATAAATGGCGTTTCGCTAATCTCCTGTACCAGATATCCAGCTAAAGTTACCCCCATATTGGAGTAACTATAAACTTCTCCTGGTTTCCGATCAAAAACAGGCATATTCTCAGGAATAAACGCTGCTAATGGTTCTAAATCATTCTCATTCCGCACCCCAATCCCGATTAAACGTTGCGAAGTCCCCTCTGTTTGGGTTAAAAGATTTGCTGTGGTAATGGGTTCAGGATAGCCGTTATCAATTTCAAATTCGTCAAGATAGGTATTAACATCCGCATCAAGGTCTAACAACCCCTGTTCGTAGAGTTGCATAACTGCTGTATCAGTAAACAGCTTCGAGAGAGAAGCGACCCGAAACAAAGTACGATCAGGATTAACGGGAATCTTCTCTTCTAGATTGGCATAACCATAGCCCTCAGATAAGACAATTTCCCCATCTTGTACAATCGTAATCGCTATCCCAGGAATTTTCTCCCGTGACCTTTGCTGCTCAAAAAACTGATTGACAAAGCCCTGCAATTCCTCTAAATCAGCAGGTTTCCCCCGTTCTGGACGCGTCGGCGTAGTCAAAGGAGTATCTGGTTGTTCACTAGGAGAAACGAGGGGGATTTGAAACGTTTCTGTGGGTAACTCTATTGCTTCACTAGGGAATGCTGAGGTTAGCAGCAAGCATAAACTCAGCAATAAACTAGTGAGAATTTTAAAAACAGGTTGTTTCAGGATTTTCACTACTATCGAGGATGGTAAGAAAGGAGAAGACTACTCTTCTTCCGCAGAAGGATACACCTGGTCAGCTATGAAAACGGGCTTATTTGCATACTCCACTTCCACTTCATCTAGGGTTACATCATCCCAGTCAAGCCAGTCATAGTCATACTCTCTTTCAATGTCCGTGATAACAAAGGGACGAATTATACCAGTGACAACTACTTCGTCATAGTCTCCTGTTCCTTCCGCATCTGATTCTAAAATAGACTCAGGGGTAACGCTGATTACTAATAAACCGTCGCCATCAACAACTTCTTCATCATTGAGGACAAAAGCAGATGGAGAGAAGATCTTTTCTACTTCTCCCTTAATCGCGATCGTTTTATCGTAAAATAAGTCTGGCTCTTCAAGAACCATTTCCGCGCTAGGTGCTAGAGCAATGGATTGAGCAATAATCACAGGTTGACTTTCATAATCAATGTATAGCTCATCATCTAACGCCAAGCCAAACTCAGACTCAACATCCGCAAGGACAAATTCAACTACTTCACCAGTCACTTGTAAGGGGACATCGTCAAGAAGTAGAGTCGGTTCACCAGAAGCGTTGACCACGAGGACTTCTTCGCCACCAAAGAATTCATCGTCAACCATGGTGAAGGCGAACTCATCAACCTGCTGACCAACTTCATTTCTAATCGTCACTTCTTGACCAATAACCTGGTCAGTTCGTTCGATAACATCTTCGGTAGTGACATTTTCACCAACTTCCTCTGGTTGACAAGCAGGAAGAATAAGTGCCATCGCTGCAAGCGCAACTGCACTAAGTCCAGTGCGATTAAGCTTAATTATCGGGGTTTGGTTATCTTTTTGTTGCTTATACATA
>JBBQDV010000065.1:0-13582 GCA_038320005.1 Cyanophyceae cyanobacterium | reverse complement strand
AATGTAGAAGTGGGCTATATTCACCAGGTTGAGGACTTACATCTTATCCCAGGCGTTGCCCAAGCTGTCCGTCAGTTGAATGATTGGGGGATTTTCTGCTGTCTAATCTCCAACCAATCAGGACCAGCGAGAGGGTACTATCCCACTTCCCATGTCGATGCCCTCCATCAGCGTTTATCTAAGCTGCTTCAAGAGCAAGCAGGGGCAAAACTAGATGCTCTTTACTACTGTCCCTATCTTGACCCTGATGCAGGGGGAACTGATCCAGAATTTGCTCTGTGGAGTACCTGGCGCAAACCGAATACAGGGATGCTAGTTGCTTCCGCTTGGAAATATGATTTGAATCTTCAAAAGAGTGTGGTGGTAGGAGATAAAGCAACGGATGTAGATTTGGCGCATAATGCAGGTGCTAAGGGGATTTTGGTACAAACGGGTTATGGGAAAAAGGTATTAACGGGAAAATATCAACACGCTACTAAACCTGATTATCTGGCTGCGGATTTAGCAGATGCTGTGGGTTGGATTGGGAGGGAACAGGGGAGAGGGTGATGGGGTGAACCGACTGATCAAATTCTACGACCCTGGATTAATTTCGGTAAACTAGAAGAAGTAGATATTATCTGTGCTGCCCATGACTAATTCTCAAGGCACAAAACTAGGTTATAAATTTATTTTCTATGGAATTATCACCCCGAAAACCTGCGCCTCTCCAAAAAACTCGCACTCCCCAACAACGGTTTCGAGATAGTGCTTTGGGAATGGTTTCCACTCGCAGTTTTCCAGCAATTGTGGGTACAGCGGATATGATGCTTAAGTCTGCGGAGGTGACTCTTGTGGGCTATGAAAAAATTGGTAGTGGTTACTGTACCGCAATTGTGCGCGGTGGCTATGCGGATGTCCGTCTGGCGGTAGAAGAGGGGGCGAGAACAGCAGAACAGTTTGGACAGTTGATCTCTAAGTCGGTGATTGCTCGTCCGATGCCGAATTTGGAGGCGATATTTCCCCTGGGAAGTCGTTTGGCGGAATTTGCTCAACGCGATCGCGGTCATAGTAAACTGAGTAATCAGGCAATTGGTTTACTCGAAACTAGAGGCTTTCCTGCGATGGTGGGGGCTGCGGATGCGATGCTAAAATCTGCGGATGTTCAACTTGCTTCCTATGAAACTACTGGGGATGGCTTATGTACGGCGATTATTCGGGGTTCAATTGCTAATGTCGCGGTGGCGATTGATGTGGGAATGGCGGAAGCGGAACGGATTGGCGAACTGAATGCGGTGATGATTATTCCCCGTATTTTGGATGACTTGGAACATACTCTTCCTGTTGCTAGTTGTTGGTTAGATAAGTCTAAACCGTTACCAATTCTCGAATCTACGCCCGTGAAGAAGGTTGAAAAACAATTAGTCGAATTACCAGAATATGAGAAAGTTCCAGTTTCTCTTGAACAGGAAGAGAAATTGTATTTAAAGCAGGAACAAGAACAGGAAGAGGAGGAGGAAGAATTGTATTTAAATCAGGAACAAGAACAGGAAGAAAAAGAGGAAGAGTTGTATTTAAAACAACAGCAAAAAGAGGAAGATGAAAATAAGTTCCTCTAATTATTCATCTCCAAACCTGTAACCTACACCAATCACTGTTTTAATAAAATGGGGACTAGCTGGGTCAGGTTCAACCTTTTTTCTTAAACGGGCGACATGGGTATCAACGACTCTCTCATCACCAAAAAAGTCATTTCCCCAGAGTTTATCAATCAGTTGAGTACGAGTCCAAACCCTTCCAGGTTGACTAACAAAGGTAGCAAGAAGATTAAACTCTAGGGTAGTCAAATCCAGTTCTGTGGGTTGTCCTGAGTCAAAGTTTCGGAGGGCGGTATGTTGGTCAACATTGACGGTGAAATGAGGGCTAGTATAAATCAACTCTTGGGTTTGGGCATCATGACGTAAACTGCGTCGGAGAAGGGCGCGAACCCTCGCCACTAGTTCCATTGGGCTAAAGGGCTTAACCATATAATCATCCGCCCCTGTAGATAGACCAATGACTCGATCAATTTCTTCTCCTTTCGCTGTCAACATGAGAATATAGGGATCTTTTGTCCCTGGTTGCTGACGAATACGGGCGCAGACCTCTAATCCATCTAGTCCTGGTAACATTAGATCAAGGATGATCAAGTCTGGTTGCAGTTCTTTGAAAAAGTGAAGTGCTTCTAAGCCATTGTTACAAATTTGGCAATTAAAGCCTTCCCTTTCTAGACAGCGTTCAATCAGTTTAGCAATTTCTGGTTCGTCTTCAACAATGAGAATATCCATTTTTTGAACTTATTATTCAGAAGTTCCCAGTATTACTTTATTTTAATTGCTTCTGGATTTGTCGCAGGTTTTTATAGATTTCTGGTAGACGATTGTACGCTGCTGTTACTTTTAGGAAAATTTTATGAGGCATTGCAGGAATACCAGAAACAATTTCCCCTGGTGCAATATTACTATGAATTCCAGCTTTTGCGGTCGCGATCGCGCCATCACCAATTTTCGCTTCATTAGCTATCCCCACTTGTCCAGCTAAGATAACCCGATTCCCCACAGTTACACCCCCAGCCATACCAGCTTGAGACGCGATCGCGCAATTTTCGCCAATAATAGAACCATGACCAATTTGCACTAAATTGTCAATCTTAGTATTGCGTTTTATTCTTGTTTCTCCCACCGCTGGACGGTCAATCGTGGTGTTACAACCAATATCTACTCCAGCTTCTAAGACCACAAACCCTGACTGCTGCATTTTATACCAACCTTCTACTATCGGGACAAAACCAAACCCCTCATCGCCAATTACTGCGCCACTATGAATGATACAATCTGACCCAATTTCGCTGCGTTCATGGATTGTACAATTACTATGGAGGATAGCGCGATCGCGAATAACAACATCAGGATAAATCACCACATTAGGGAAAATACAAACCCCATCCCCAATTTTCACCCCCGCTTCAATCACCACATTTGCACCAATATGCACATCTTCCCCAATTTCCGCCCCAGGATCAATTACCGCCCTTGGATGAATCCCAGGAGAAGGACGAAAAGGTTGATAAAATAAATTAATCGCTTCTGCAAATAATAACCTTGGTTGAGAAGTCGCCACCCAAGCAATTCCCCTACTTATCGCTTCTGCTTGCAAATCCTCATCCAAAGGCAAAATCAGTGCCTTCGCAGAAGTAGTATTTACCATTTTGGCAAACTTTCCCCCTTCAATATAACTGAATTGATCCGCCGTAGCCTTATCTATAGGCGCAACCCCCTTAAGGATGGGGTTATAATGCGGATAAGATGTTAAGCTGCTATCAATGATAATAGCATCGCCTAACTTTTCAATAACTTCACTAAATTTCATACTTTTTTGCATTATATTAGATAAATCCCCAAATAATTATCATGCCAATTTCATTAAGCAAAGGTCAACGCATCTCCTTAGACAAAATTGCGCCCAACTTACAAGCCGTATTTGTTGGTTTAGGCTGGGATGCAAAAGCTACAGATACTGGATATGATTTTGACTTAGATGCCTCCACCTTCTTACTAGGGGCTAACGAAAAACTCGTCAGTGACCAACATCTCATTTTCTACAATAATCTTACCAGTCCCGATCCAGATCAATCCGTTAAGCACATGGGAGATAACTTAACAGGAGAAGGGGAAGGAGATGATGAAGCTTTAATTGTCGATTTACGGAAAGTTCCCCCAGAGGTAGTAAAGATTGTCGTTACCGTCACGATTCATGAAGCAGAAAAACGTCAGCAAAACTTTGGTCAAGTTAGTAACGCCTTTATCCGTCTTCTCGATGTGGAAACTAAACAAGAATTAGTTCGTTACGACCTTGTAGAAGATTATTCGACAGAAACCTCCATGATTATGGCAGAAATATATCGCAGAGATGGAGATTGGCGACTAAATGCCGTGGGTGCAGGTTATGATGGTGGACTCGCAGCATTAGTAGACCGTTATCAAAGCTAATTAGCTTCTTGGATTGTCCCATATCTCCCCAGACTAGATCAAAATTTATCTTGATAGAAACCCTATAACTTTAACTAATTATGTCAATTAATCTTAAAAAAGGACAACGTATTTCCCTCGCCAAAGAAGCCCCAGGCTTAACCCGTTTAATGTGTGGACTGGGTTGGGATGTCAATAAAACTTCAGGCGGTGGTTTTCTCGGTTTCGGAGGAAAAGGTAAAGATTATGATTTGGATGCTTCCGTATTATGCGTAGATGCTCAAGGCAAAACAAATAATCCAGCTAATGTTGTCTATTATGGTAATCTGCGCCACAGTTCTGGGGCGATTACTCATTTAGGAGATAATCTTACTGGAGAAGGAGAAGGAGATGATGAGCAAGTAATTGTTGATTTGCCTTTAGTTCCCCCTGGAATTAGTAAATTGGTCTTTACTGTCAACATCTATCAGGCGGATAAGCGCAAGCAAGATTTTGGACAAGTAAGTAATGCTTTTGTCCGTCTAGTGAATCAAGCTAATAACCAAGAAATTGCCCGTTATGAACTTTCTGGCTCAGAATATGAGGGAATGACTGCCATGATTATCGCAGAAGTTTACCGTCATGAAGATGATTGGAAAGTTGCTGCAATCGGTAATGGTTTTCGGGTTAGTAGTTTAGAAGAATTGGTTCGCACTTATTCAAACTTAAAATAGAATTAACTAGGTTGGGTTAAACTTTCAACAAGACTCAACCTTCTTTTGAATTAAACAAACTTATAAATTCTCAAATAATTATCATGGCTATTTCATTAAACAAAGGTGAACGCATTTCCTTAGAAAAAGTGTCTCCTAACTTACAAGCTGTATTTATTGGCTTAGGCTGGGATGCTAACCCCACAGACACAGGAAAGGATTTTGATTTAGATTCCTCGACCTTCTTACTCGGGGCTGATGAGAAACTAATCAGTGACAAACATCTCATTTTCTATAACAATCTTAACAGTCCCGATCCAGATCAATCCGTTAAGCACATGGGTGATAACTTAACAGGCGCAGGGGAAGGAGATGACGAAGCTTTAATTGTTGATTTACGGAAAGTTCCCCCAGAAGTAGCCAAGATTGTCATTACCGTCACCATTCATGAAGCGGAAAAACGCCAGCAAAACTTTGGTCAAGTTAGTAACGCCTTTGTCCGTCTTATGGATGTTCAAACTAAAGAAGAATTAGTCCGTTACGACCTCGTAGAAGACTATTCCACCGAAACCGCCATGATTATGGCAGAACTTTATCTCAAAGATGGAGACTGGCGACTTAATGCGGTAGGTGCAGGTTATGATGGTGGACTCGGAGCATTAGTAGACCGTTATCAACGTTAACTTACCTTTGGAGTTGTTTATCATCTTAGCAGGGTGCATTTTGATCTGTACCCTCGAAAAAATCTCATAAATAAGCTAATTTTAGATAACTATGGCTATTAACCTTCAAAAAGGGCAACGTATTTCCCTCACCAAAGAAGCCCCAGGTTTAACCCGTTTAATGTGTGGGCTAGGTTGGGATGTCGGCAAAAGTTCAGGCGGTTTTCTGGGCTTAAGAGGCAAAGATTATGACTTAGATGCCTCCGTGTTATGTGTCGATGCTCAAGGCAAAACCAACGATCCAGGTAATATCGTCTATTATGGTAATCTCCGCCACCGTTCTGGCGCAATTACTCATCTAGGAGATAATCTTACTGGAGAAGGACAAGGAGATGATGAGCAAGTAATTGTTGATTTACCTTTAGTTCCCCCTGAAATCAGTAAATTGGTCTTTACTGTCAACATCTATCAGGCGGATAAACGTAAGCAAGACTTTCGCCCAATTCGTAATGCTTTTGTCCGTTTAGTAAATCAGGCTAATAACCAAGAAATTGCTCGCTATGACCTTTCTGGTTCAGAATATGAGGGGATGACGGCGATGATTATAGCTGAAGTTTATCGTGCTGACAACGATTGGAAAGTTGCTGCAATTGGTAATGGGTTACGAGTTAGTAGTTTAGAAGAATTGGTTCGCACTTATGCAAACTTACAATAGAATTAGCAAAGTTGGGTTAAGCATTTAGCAAGATTCAGTCTTCTTTTGACGCAAACAAATTTGTAGAGTTAGAAATAATTATCATGGCAATTTCATTAAGCAAAGGTGAACGTATTTCCTTAGAAAAGGTTTCTCCCAACTTACAAGCAGCATTTATCGGTTTAGGCTGGGATACCAAAGTTACAGATACAGGACATGACTTTGATTTAGATTCCTCTACTTTTCTACTTGGTGCTGACGAAAAACTGATAAGCGATAAACACCTTATCTTTTACAATAATCTTACCAGTCCCGACCCTGACCAATCTGTTAAACAAATGGGTGATAATAAAACAGGCGCGGGGGAAGGAGATGACGAAGCTTTAATTGTTGACTTACGAAAAGTTCCCGACGATGTGGCGAAGATTGTGATTACCGTCACCATCCATGAAGCGGAAAAACGCAAGCAAAACTTCGGTCAAGTTCGTAATGCTTTTGTTCGTCTTATGGATGTTCAAACTAAAGAAGAATTAGTCCGTTACGACCTCGCAGAAGATTATTCAACGGAAACTGCGATGATTATGGCAGAACTTTATCGCAAAGATGGAGACTGGCGACTAAATGCAGTGGGTGAAGGTTATGAGGGTGGATTACCCGCATTAGTAGACCGATATCAACGCTAATTAACTTTTCGAGTTATCCACAATCTTAGAGGGGTAGTTTTGGGCTACCCCAGTTAAAAATACTTTAGAATCCACATAAAAAATAATGCCTAACGGCTAAACAAGCTTGTTTAATTATGAAATATCTTCCTTTAGCTGCCCGTATCTGCCTATCTATTCTTTTCTTCAACACTGGTATTAATCACCTTCTGGGCTTTGGGGGTTTTCAGCAAGGACTTGCAGACCAAGGACTTCCCCTTTCGGTTCTCTTGGCTGTAGGTACTATTGCCTTTCAACTTATTGGTGCAACCTTACTTTTATTGGGCTTCAAAGTCAAATGGGGCGCAATTCTGTTAATTTTATTTCTCGTTCCAACTAATTTGGTTATACATAACCCCTTCATTGACCCAGGTGAAACTACTGCTTTCTTTAAAAATCTAGCAATTATTGGTGGTTTACTACTGATAATTTATACTGGTGCAGGTGCGGTGAGTGTTGATGAGGCTATGGCTTCTACGAATAGGGAATCAGTTTGATCTTTTCAGGTAAAAATTTTGCCGTTGTTAGAGATAACCCACTAAAACCCACTATTAAACTAAAGCTTAACTTCACCGTTGTCAGGGACGAGGGTAATCTGAGGAGATTGATATTATGGTGGGGCATAGTTAGTAGATTCGCTATTGAGGCGTAGTAAAGTTGATGAACTTTCCCCTTTCTCAATTCTCACTTCTCAATTCTCAATTCTCAATTCTCAATTCCCCAAATAGCCAAGCAACCAAGGCGGTAAAACCTTCGACCAGGATGCTAACGACCCGAAACAGGGCTAAACTGCTTAAAAGTAGTCCAGTGGGAAACTGTGAACCCAAAAGCGCGATCGCGCTCGTCTCAAATACCCCCAAACCCCCAGGTACAGGCACAATTAGCCCCAAACACCATGCCCAACTAAATACACTATAAAGTAGAGGGATTTGACTTAGTTGAATCGGGATCAAAGCAGATAACACGAGAATAAACCCTGTACCCCGCAACAAGACAAAAAAACCTTCTCCAAGTAAAGGCATGAGGGGATAATATTGCAGCAGTTGGGTCTCACCTAAATCTTTTGCTTTAGATCTTCCCAATTTCTCAATCACTGGATTCAAAAAACGGGGATGTAACCCCACTAAAACAATTCCTAATCCTAATGTGGGAAGCAGCCAACTTCCTTCTATACTTAATCCCCCAAATTGCATGCCCATCAAAGCGAAAATTAAAGCTGAAGCTGCCATCAACAAAGGTTCTAAAACCACACTGAGAATAGCTACACTAACAGAAATTCCAGTTTTCTTAAGCAGCTGAATTCGCCCGTAAAAATGCCAGACATTGCCAGGGAGATATTTCGCCAGATTAGTTTTGAGATAAACTACTAACACCCAAGCTAAGGGTACAGATTGGCGGAAAGAACGCAGGATACCATACCAAACTAAAGCAGACCAAAGATGAGCGAGGGAAGTGACAAGAAATGCGGTAACGATGAGTTGACCTTCTCGCCAACCTAGTTGAATTAGTTCCACTTCTTGCCAATGTTTTAAGAAAGTAGAGGTGAGGAAAAAGAGAGTTCCCCCCAAAATAAACCAACGCAGATAAGGCTTAAGCTTAGACCAAGTATTTTTCATTAAATCAGCAAATAGAAGCAAATAAAAACAGAATCAATCTCTCTAGAGTTAGAAATTAAGGTTAGAGACGAAGATAAAAATTGAACCTACGCTAGAGGAAGGCTAGCAAATTCTCCTATAAGCTGAGTAAGTAATCGATAATTTCAACTTTCAGGGAGAACCTAAACTTATGAGCAAAATATCGAGCTATTTAAAAAAGCTAAAACTACATCAAATCCTCACAGTGTTCTTAACTGGACTAATCTTACTTGTTACAACTGCTTGTAATTCAGGAGATAAACTTGGAGCGCGTCCTGAAAACCCCCCAGTGCAAGTTGGAGGACAGAATAACCCCCATAAAAGGGGTGGGGATGGTTATACCCAATATAAAGCCTCTCCTGATCCGAAAGTAAAATCTCAATCCTCTCTCCCAGGAGAGCAGTTATTAGCGCAGGGGACATACCAAAGTCCTACAGAACGGCAAGATAAAATGCTCTATAAGCATGGTACTGAAACCAATGAGCAGGATATACCCATTATTAATTCTGGCGAAAAAGACTTTACTGCTATTACCGCTGAGTCACAAAAGAGTATTGATCGCAGTAACCCAGGCGAAAATATTTTAGAAAAAACAGGGGAAGCCTTTAGTCAATCAACTCGCTTTTTTCGAGAAGGGGTAGATAAAGCTTTTGATAATGACAATAACTAAATAAATTACTAAACTTAACTTGGTCAAATAACTGACGAAATTTTCTGAAATCTCTTTGATCACAATTGACAACATAAAGGAAACTAAACATGAAAACCGTAAGATCTTGGTTCAAACAATTAAGACTGAAAAATTTTCTCGCTGTACTCTTAGGTAGTCTGCTTCTCTTTGTTACGACTGCTTGCAGTGGCGCAAATGCTACCACACCTGGTGCAGGTTCTAGTGCTAAAGAAAGCATGATACAAGGTAACACTGCTGATGATGCGATCAGGGGAGGAGGGGAGAAACTTATGAGGGGGAAAACTTCTGACCAAATTCGCCCAGATATGCCTTCAGGAAGAGCTAATTCTCCCTATGAAGGTGGGATGAATAAGTATCCTGATACTGATCCCCGTCGTGACACTTCCTCCGCCGGATCAGCAGCAGAAAACTTGGTCAGAAATGCTCAAGGAGAAGTAATTGACCAAACTGGCAACGTGGGTGAGAATATTAAGCGTACCCTTGATAAAAAAGCAGAGAATTGGAGTGGAAATACTCGGAATCCGAATGAGGGGCTAGAAAGCCTTCCTTCTAAAGCAAAAAGTAATACAGAAGACTTTGCAGAAGGGACAAAAAGAGGATATGAAAACCTCAAAGGGAATGTAAAAGATACCGCTGAAACAGCAGCTAGTAAAGCAAAAGAGACTAGTAAATCTGTGCAACGAGCAGCAGAAGATACGGCTGACGTGGCAAGATCTAAAGCCGGAGAAGCTTCTAAGACTACTCAACGGGCTTTAGAAGATACTGCTAACGCTCTCGATTAATTTTACCGTAGGGGTACGCCATGCCGTGCCTCTACGCGATGCTACCCCGTTTACGAGCTTCTTTATAGGATGTACCAACATTCCGTAAGCCAGCGCGGATCATCTGTTGTTCGAGAAGGGCGAAAAAACGAGCGCGATCGCCACTTCTAACTACCGCTTGATTATGAGACTCTGCTAAGGCGACAGGATAGCCGTAACCTTTATACACCTGTCCCAACATGATTCCTAAAGATTGATCAAATAACGTCCTATCCTCGGCAATCCAAGCAGGTACTTCAATTCTGGCAATTTCTGTACCCACATGGACATAGCAAAAGTAAACTTGGAGAGGTTCGGGATAAAGATCAAGGATTTTTGAGGAACTTTTCCATAAGCAACCTCGTTGTCCAGGTTGAAGGAGTGTTGCCCAAATACTGGTATCTCGTAAGGGATCAGTGATTTGACAAGGTAACTTTTGACTAATTTCTTTACAGTGGGTGAAACAATCGGGTTGGTCATGGGGACAGGCTTGTAACCGTAGGAAATAATTACCTTCGTTACTACGGGAGGAACTGAGATAACCCATTAAGGGGATTTTGTGTTGACGCATTTCTTCCCAGGCTGCCAAAATTACTGGTAATAATTGCTCCCTCGCATCATTGGGTAGTCCGTCTAGAAACCAGTAGATGAGAGAACCATCTACCATTGCTAAATTTGGCTCTTGGTGCGCTCCAGGGGGTTTAACCCAATGGCAAGCCATCTCTGAGAGCATTTTTGCTTCGGCAACGGTACGGCGATGACCCATCCATTCTTCGGTACTAATTCCCCATTTGCGCGACACATACAGGTCTTCTTGTTTGTAATAAATCTCTGGTAGGTTATCGAGGAGGGGGTGTAAGCTTTGTCCGTAGTGCAACATGACGCGACCAACGTTAACGAGGTAGCAATAGGCGATTTCGTGGTGGGAGGGGGAAATCTGTGAACCATCGGTGGCGAATACACTATGGGCGATAGGGGGGGACGCAATAGTAATAGCAGTGTTGAGGGGTTCGATTGGAATTGCAGCAGTGAAGAGAGCGCGATCGCGCCATTTTTCCCATCTTTCTACTAACTCATCTTGATGAGTCTGACTAGCTTCGAGGAGTTTCTGTGCCTTCTCTAAGCGTTGCTGACTGGCAAAGGCTTCTGTGCGTAAATGCTGAGAAATACCTGGGAGTTGTCCTGCTAGTTTCGCCATATCGAGCATAATTACCTCATCCTGCTAGAGAATTACAGTTGTCCACAGATTAACATGATTTTTAGTTGGACAGTTAGATATTTTTGTGATATATTGGTGAGAGTGCAGAATTTTGCACAACCTTTTGAGTAAGAAGCGGATGTGGTGGAATTGGTAGACACGTACGCTTGAGGGGCGTATGGCTTTGCTGTGCGAGTTCGAGTCTCGCCTTCCGCATATTTTAGGTTCGGTAGGAGTAAGCTATTTAGTTTGCTCCTAATTTTTTTGGGAAAATACCCTTAAAATAAGAGAAGTATTTGTTATAAATCGATAGCTTTAATGGTCACTCAACCTCAGCTACAACCAGAATCAACCTGGCAAATCATAATCCGCTTATTGCGTTGGGATAAGCCAGCAGGGCGATTAATCTTAATGATTCCAGCATTATGGGCGGTATTCCTCTCCGCAGGTGGTCAACCGCCTTTACCGTTGGTGGGAGTGATTATTTTGGGTAGTCTCGCCACTAGTGCAGCAGGATGTGTCATTAATGATTTATGGGATCGCGATATTGATCCTCTGGTGGAAAGGACAAGTAAGCGTCCCCTAGCGGAGAAATCTTTGCAAATTAAAACTGCTATTGTTGTGGCGGTTATTGCGTTCGCGTCTGCGGGTATATTCGCCTTTTATTTAAATTGGTTCAGCTTCTTTCTCTGTGTTGCAGCTATTCCCGTTATTATTTGTTATCCTTTAGCTAAACGGGTTTTTCCTGTACCGCAATTGGTTCTCGCGATCGCGTGGGGGTTTGCAGTTTTAATCAGTTGGAGTGCAGTTACAGGAACTCTAACTACTGATGCTTGGTTACTTTGGGGCGCAACGGTACTTTGGACTCTCGGCTTTGATACCATTTACGCAATGTCAGATCGTGAAGATGATTTAAGCTTGGGAATTAACTCCAGTGCTATTTTCTTTGGGAAATACGTTGTCGATGCGGTAGGTTCATTCTTTGCGGGAACAGTAGGGCTTCTCGCTTGCTTGGGAGTCTCCTTAGACCTTGGTTTTGGCTTTTGGGTCGCTTGGACTTTAGCCGTTGGTGGTTGGATAATCCAATATGTTGTCTTAGGTCAGAGGAATCTAGAACAGGAGATTTATGGTAGTCTATTTACTCAGAATGTTTGGATTGGTTTCATTCTACTGTTGGGTATGATTGTCGGTTCTTAGATGGTAGTTTATCCGAAATACTACCGTGAGTAATCACACTGAATTAAATTTAGAGTGTATTGCTTACAGTTGATTTAGCCATACTTTGAGAATTAAGACGACAAACATCTGCGGAAGGTTGAGTCGTTTCCACCTCAATATTGTCATATCCAGCGATAGTCAGAAGTTGGGTTACAGCTAACTCCGCTTTCTCATTCGCATCTTCGAGAACACCGTGGTCACAAGCGGAAAGCAAAATCTTATTTAAAGTTTCCCGTTCCGCCATTGTTTGTAACTGGGGCGCAACATCAGGACCTAAATTCAGGAAACCGCGGTCATAATGGTAAACCTGGGAACGGTTGACATCAATTTTACTATCGAGAATTTCGGGAGGAGGGAGGACTATTTGCACCGTATTATCAGAAATCTTGACATCTTGCGCGTTTAGTGCTGTTAAATCAATTCCAGCTCTAATTTCTCCCTGACCCATATATAATAAATTTGTTGTCCCAATTGTAAAATCTCCTACTTTACGGTCTTGACTCGCAGGAACTACCGCATCCATGACAAATACGGCTGTTGTTAGTTCACTAACTCCCCGTACCTGATTCACCACTAGGCTTTGTACATCCACCTGGGGAGGGGACGCAGGAGTATTAAAAATTGCGCCAACGGTGTGGATAAAACTCGTTCCAGTACGCCAAACCCCGATTAAAAACAGGCTAGTTATCAAGAAAAAGCCTCCTGTGGTCATCAGCAGAAAGTTCTTGAAAAAGCTACTATTTCTAAAGTTCTTCGGTTCAGAGTCTTTCATGGTAATATGTCCGTTTGGGACAACAGGAATAATTTAAGGTGTTACTTCTATGTTATCATTATCGCTATTACCCTCAGCACCTTCTAAACCACCAACCCGATCTACTGGCCAAAATCTTACCGCAGCGCGACCAATGATATTTTCTTTCGGGACAAATCCCCAATAATGGGAGTCGTAGCTATTGTTACGATTGTCACCTAACACTAAATATTGATCGTCTGGGACAACCGTTGCGGGATAGTCATATTCGGGCGGTTCTTGAATGTAATCTTCTTCAATGATTTCGTCATTAATATAAACTTGACGTTCCCGAATTTCAACCGTATCTCCTGGGAGACCAATCACCCGTTTAATAAAGGCTTGATTGAAGTCCTCTTCTTTTAGTGCTTCTGTGGGGGAAAAAACAACAACATCCCCTCGTTCTGGTTCTCGAAAGCGATAACTAATTTTTTCAATAATTAAGCGATCATTGATTTCCAAAGTGGGTAACATTGAACCTGAAGGGATATAACGCGCTTCTGCAACAAAGGTGCG
>JBBQDV010000064.1:0-13588 GCA_038320005.1 Cyanophyceae cyanobacterium | reverse complement strand
AGATTATCAAAGGATTTAATTAACCAGGGTACTCCTTCTCTATCCGTAGCTTCGTAGTGACCAAAGAGAATCGAAAACCGTTTTTCTAAATAGGGTTTGACTTTACGACAGATTAAAACGACTTTGAGGAGTAAACCGACTGTACCTGTTGCACCGATATTTGTAATCATATCAACCAGGACGTAGTGATTGGGACGTTGGCGACTTTCGACGACTAAAAAGTTGAGAAGTTGGCTAGTCGTACGAAGAACTAAAAATTCAGTTAATCTCTGGTCGTCACAATGGGGCAGAGTATTTTTAAGATGATAATATAAACGCTGATTGAACTGTTTTTTGCCATATTTTGTATCAACGGAAGTCACTAAATATTCATAGAAGTCTTCTTTGAAATTTAGATAAGATGGCACTCGAGAGGTATGGGAAATAAAACTCTGCGCTAATTCTTGGTAGCTAAGTCCTCTTTCTACGTTACCAACATAGTGTTTGAGAGATCGTCCTAACTCCCTTCCAGTAAGGAGAGTAGGATTTTTGACAGGTTGAATTAGTTGTCCCGCTTTGGCAAAAGATTGATGCTGACGGGTAAGTTTAGCTAATCTAACTTGATAGGTAACATATTGAGAGAGGTTAAACTCAAATTTGTGTTGAAGACGAGTTTGAATATCGCGCACAGTTTGCTGGTGTTCATAACTGCTATCTTCACTGAGGAGACAATGTTCATGTAAAAAAGGATAGCGATGTATCAGGTTAGCGACTAGTTTGGGCTTACCGTCATCTTTTTCTATTTCGGTGACTCGTGCTAATCTTTGTAGGGTTAAATATTGGTCTGTTTTAGTGAAATTATGTACTAGTTGACGCAGCTGCGGAGTTCCCCTAATTGTATATCTTCCCGCACTTCTGGGGTGGGGTAAATTCTCGAAGAGGGCGACTAAATCGGGAATATAGGCTTGAGTTCTCGGTTGCATCTGCCAACGGTTGATGAGAATATGGCAGCAGCGATTGAGGATAGAAGAAAATTCTTTTTCTGCTTCTTTATAGCTGACAATATTGAGTAGGGTTGCTCGAATCTCAGAATCGGGGTAGTCTAGACCAGAAATAAATAGCCTCCCAAACCGTTCGATTAAGTCACTAGGAGATTCTCTTTGTACATGGTGGAGGAAATGGTTGTACAAGAGTTGTGCTTCTTCGTGGGTTTTCTGTAACAGGATATTTCTCAAAGTGGGTGATGCTACCAATATACTGAATTACTTCTCTCAACTCGCAAGTTTATAAGCGTGATAGCTTAAGACTCATACCCATGATTGATGCGCAGTCAAACTATTTTCCTTAACAGTAGCGGAACTGTTTAATTAAAGATGTGATCACTATCACGGTTTGATCACTTTTCTCTCCTCTTACATTTATTGTTTTTAACCTTATCTTACTACTATGTCCTCTCCTCTCTCTTTAGCTGAAATACGTAAGATTATTGGCGCAAATCCCCTCGAATTACCAAAAAGCTCTGAAAGAGAAATAGCTGTTGGAATTACTACAGATACTAGGGAATTGAAGCCTCAAGAAGTTTTTCTTGCTTTACCCGGAACAAGTTTTGATGGGCATAATTTTTTAAAACAAGCGGTGGAAAAAGGCGCGATCGCGCTTATAATCAGCCAAGAGCCTCAAGTATATTCACGTACTAATATACCACAGTTGCAAGTTCCCGATACCCTTAAGGCTTATCAACAAATCGGGCGATGGTGGCGCGAACAATTTTCTATTCCCATCATCGGGGTAACTGGGTCTGTGGGGAAAACCACAACTAAGGAGTTAATTGCTGCGGTCTTAGCCACCCAAGGGTCTGTTCATAAAACTGAAGCTAATTTTAATAATGAAATTGGTGTACCCAAAACCTTGCTGAAACTGACCCCTGACCATGATTATGGCATCATTGAAATGGCGATGCGAGGATCAGGGGAAATAGCCGAGTTGACAGAAATAGCCCGTCCGACAATTGCGGTAATTACTAACGTGGGTACAGCCCATATTGGCAGATTGGGTTCAGAAAACGCGATCGCGATCGCGAAATGTGAAATACTAGCCCAAATGGACAATAACGGAGTTGCAATCTTAAATCATGATAACCCCCGTTTAATCAACACCGCAAAAGACTTTTGGCAAGGAGAAACCCTCACCTATGGCTTAGAAGGGGGTGATATTCAAGGAAAAATCATTGATCCCCAGACCATAGAAGTCGAACAAATGCAGTTTCAGCTACCTCTCCCAGGTCGTCACAACGCCTTAAACTACCTATCCGCCCTAGCAGTCGCCAAAGTCCTCAATATCCCTTGGAAATCCCTCACACAGGGAGTATCTGTGCAACTACCAAAAGGAAGATCCCAGAGTTATCAATTACCAAATAATATTACCGTTCTGGATGAAACCTATAATGCTGGGGTTGAATCAATGATAGCAGCCCTCCAACTTCTCAAAGAAACCCCAGGAAAACGGCATATCGCAGTATTAGGGACAATGAAAGAATTGGGAACTCACGGAAAACAACTTCATCAGCAAGTGGGAGAAACAGTAAAAGCATTAGGCTTAGATCAATTATTAGTATTAGTTGATGATCCCGAAGCCCAAGGGATTGCAGATGCAGCCACAGGAGTTACTACGCAATGCTTTACCACCCATGCTGACCTCCTTCAGTCTTTAGAGGAAATCATCCAACCAGGGGATTCTTTACTGTTTAAAGCCTCTAACTCAGTTGGTTTAACTCAAGTAGTACAAAAGTTTTGTGATCAACGGAGGTAGGGAGAGGGGGAGAAGGCTACTAACCCTCAACTCATCACTTCTTGTATCGCCATTTCTAACTCCGTTTTGCTGATTTCGGTAATCAAAAAAACCTCCTGTACAGTTTTCCCTTGTCTAGCAATTACCTTATAGCCTCCGCGAATCGGGACAGATACTCTTAGCTTCATTTTTGGACAATGACCCCGCGCCCGACCAATCACTCCAGGGGTAATTGTGCGGATATCTGCACAAATCAGCAACTTTTCTAAAATAGGAATTAACCCTTCGAGGTGAGTTGAGTGATTCCAAACCAATCTTCCTTGCGAGGGTTGTCCCATTTTAGGTAGCCTCCAAAGGAGCTAGGGTTAAACCTGCTCGTCGTAACTGCTGATGATATAATTCTGCTTGTTCTTGTGGTCCAGTCCAGACAATAGCTTGTCCTTCTTCATGAATCTGATTTGTTAAATCCCAAGCCGTATCACTGGTCATACCAGGAATATACTTCATTAAACAACTCGCAACATGCTCAAATGTATTAAAATCATCATTTAAAACGATTACTTTATAATTTGGATAGTGTTTGGGAGTCGTTTTTACCTGGCGATCTGGGGTAATAACCGGTGAAGCCGTCGCGGTTGGGACTATCGAAGTCACCATATTTTTCTACAAAGGAAGGTTATTGATAAAGTTTATTTATAAACTCATTAACAGCATATCCCAACTCTAGTTGTTGATCCAGTTTCTCGGAAGAAAAGATATTTAATCTTTAATTAGCTTGGATAGGGGTCAATTTATCGGTAAACTTAAGCAAGCAGTATGCTGTTTCTTCTAACCTTTATGAGTAGTTCTGTCAATAATCCATCAGGAAGCAAATCTCTCGTTAGCGGACAAAATGTCGTCTATGCTGGTATTACCTGGGGAATAATATCATTTGGGGGAGCACGCTTCTCACAGTCTTGGCGGATGATTGCTGCTGCTGCTTTATCTCTCTATATCGCTGATATGTGGTTTAAATATTCAGCAACTTTGCCAGTAGGCTATGAAAGTGGTAGCCTATTAGAAGTATTTTTTGTCTTCAGTGGCGTTTTATTTGCGATTGGGGCTGCTTCGGAGTACGACATTTCCAGCCGTTCTCGCCGTTCAAATCGTAGACGGACAGGTTAAAAAAACAAATATGAGTCCCAGAAAACTAACAGCAGAAGATAAACAAGAAATTCTCCAACTTTATCGGGAGACAGAAGCCACTACTTCCACCTTGGCGAGCCAATTTGAGGTTAGTAGCTCGACCATTAGTCGCTTTTTGAAAAATAGTTTAAGTACCTCTGAGTACGAAGACTTAATTCAACAAAAGCGAATTGGAAGAAACAATCATCGTCCCCAAAACGCTTCTCCTGAAAAAGTTCCCGTGAAAATTAATCTTGCTCCCGTTATATCTTCCGTTATACGCCAAAGCGAACCCGAACCTGAGATTAAGATTGAAGTTAAAGAAGATTCTGACTTTGATGATGAGATCACAGATGAGGGTGAACGCACCGCCATTGAAGAAATGTTTGGAGAGGATATTTCTGATCTCGACGAAGATGAAGAAGAAGATGATGATGATGACTGGGAAGAAGAAATAACAATAGAATCTTTGACTCCTAGAGATGAAATGGTAGAAGTTCTACCTCTTTCTGAAGCCTCCCTTCCTAAGGTTTGTTATCTGGTTATTGATAAATACGCGGAATTAATCACGCGACCTCTCAAAGAGTTTGCCGACTTGGGAGTGATTCCCTCTGAGGAAACTCAACAAAAAACTCTCCCTATCTTTGAAAATCATAAAGTAGCGCGGAGATTTTCCAATCGTTCTCAACGGGTGATCAAAATTCCTGATAGTTTGATGCTGAAAAAAGTGGGCAGTTATCTACAAGGAAAAGGGATTACACGCTTATTGATTGATGGTCATATCTATAGAGTGCTTCCTTCAAGTTAAGGACGATTAGCTTCTATCTTAACCAGTTGAACCAATTTAGCAGCTGCCCCTGTTTGACCTCGCACTTCTCGCAGTCGTTGCCGAATTTTTGCTAATTTTTCAGGGTTTTCTAACCAATCTAGACCTAATTTTGCCACTTCTTGGGGTTGTAATTGTCCTACTAACTCTGGCACGATTTCCTCTTGCGCCCAAATATTGGGCCAAGCAAATAGATTTCCTTGACGTAAAATCCAAGTATTAATGGCTTTGGCAAAAAGTGAGCCGATTCCAGGTAAGTTAGCGAGTATCCCTGGGATACCGTCCCAGCCTCGCATCGCATCAAGTTGCTGAGTGGGAAGTAAGATAATCATGGGAACAGCTAAAGAGCCTAATTCTGCGGTATTTGCCCCTACTGTGGTTAAACAAAACCGCGATCGCGCTAAGATCTCGTAGGCTGGAAAATCCTGCACTAGCTTTACTTCTAGCCCCCCTGAAGTGAAAAAAAGGGCTTGTCCTTCCTTTTCAATTAACTCAACAGTGACACCGCCAACTTTAGGAATAATCGGGTTATATTTTAAACTGCCATATTTTGCCAATTCTTCTAAGCTGAGACTAGGCGCAACAGTAATAAAATATTTAGTTTGGGGACGCTGTTGTTGAATCTTTTCAGCAATAGCTAAGGTTAGGGGAAGACCTTGAAAAAGTTTAGAGGGTTTTGAACCAGGAAGGATACCAATTAATTCTTCTTTGGGGTTGATTTCGCTTTCCGTGGGGTGAGAAACATCGCTCATCAAGTCCCCCACAACGGTAACTTTATGCTTATAAGGCTTTGCTACTTTATCCAAAACTTTAGGGTTCATGACGGCAAATTGGTCTATCCATTTTTGCCAGCGGGCTTGCCATTCTGCATAGATAATAGTTTTGTAGCCTAAACGTTTGCTGAGAATAACGGGGAAAATTTGATCACCACCCAAAAAGATAATAATACCGCGATCGCGCCAATGCCAATTTTCTCTAGTTTCACCTCGCAGTAAAAACCGCCAAAAATGCTCTGAAGACCTGACCCTATCAACCTCAGGGTAAGATTGGACAATCTGCGCTTCCTTCCCAGTTCCATGAGGACAGGGGGATAAAACCACAGAAATACGAAGCTTCTCCCTATCCTCACCCAACTGTCTGCGTAACTCCATCACCACAGGACGAACCCAAGTTGTCACTTCCCCAGGACCATTAGACAGAATGAGAATATCCAGTGCTGACATTTCCCTCTCTTAGAACTTAAAAGTTAAAGGGTATAGTTAGACCTAATCCTACTGCAATATTATTTTCATGCTGTACCCGCATTTGCTGCCAAGGAGAGAAACCAACGCGATTAGTAACAAAAAGATTGAAATAGGGATTATAATTTGATTTACTAAAGTCAGTACCAAGGAAATTAGTGGGTTGCCAGCGCATAGCAACAGTCCAAGGTATGGCATTCTCTCGTACTTGCGACCCCAACATATTACCCTCACCAATAAAATTAGCCCCGACTTCGCCAATTAAGCTTAACTCTTTGGCAATGGGGTATGAACCACCGAGATTAAACCCAGCCATCTCGAAGCCTAGACGTTGAGCATAACCCAGCATAGGTGTTAACCAAATATTCGCGTCATTCTCAAACTGGTACTGAAGAGGAAAAGATAAGGTCGTCAGATATAGTAGAGACCTCTCATCAACATCTCCATTGAGGAAAAAAGGAAGTTTTTTCTCTACATTACCCCGTTCAAATGCCCCTGCATCATTGCGCCGAAAATTAACAAAAGTTTCATTGGTAAGACCAAGGGTTGCAACCATACTTGCGGTTATTGGACTTCCAGTCTGCTGGTTAAGAAGCCTCGCTTTTATGCCGAACCCCTGTTCCGACTCATCCACATTGCCAAAAGCGTAGTTGAGATAGATTCCTGCTTCTAAGTCATTGACAAGACCATAGCGCAACGCACTGGAAATTCCTTGAGATCCCCCTAAAATATCCACCGCCACCGTTCCTTGGGGTAAAACACCACCATCAAAATAATTTAAACCCCCAGGTAGAAAATTATCAGTGACGACATCAGCATCTAAGAAGCTATCAGGATAATTTTTATTTGCTGGGGCAAATAAATTGGGCATAAAGGCTAAACCAAATCCTACACCGAAATTACCTTGACTTTCTGCGGTTAAGGCTAAGGGTCCAACACTACCAATGCGATTCGAGGTAAAAAGATCAAGAGCAACTCTTGGATTTACAAAATAGCGTAAGCCAACGTCGAGAGCGACTGCTTTTGCTGGTTTCCCTGAGTCTTCATCAAGGCTATTGTTGCCAATAAAGGGAATAAAGGCATCTCCCCAGAGAGTTAGCCTGGGGTTAAGCTGATATGATGCTGCACCGGATAAGCCAAAATTTGTGCCAAAAGAACCAGGGTTTGCAATCGGAGGACGATGCAAAAACATAGCGTGGTCTTCTGGGAAAAAGGCGATGGTGGGAGAAAGGGTAACGGAAGCGCGATTATTAAAATAGGTTAAAGGAAATTGGAAGGCAGGAATGATATCGTTGGCACTAATAATGGTTGTTTCACCCCCGCCTCTGAACGTAAATTCCCGTGAACCCCCTGAAATCGAAAATACTCCACTTAATGCTAAATTTTGCTCAGGGTTATCCCAAAGCCGATGCTTCAATTCTAGAGTTGCTTCCCCATTTTCACTCCGAATTACGTTAAAGTCTCCCTGAGAACCAGGCGCACCACTGTCAACACCCTGACCTGCAATCGTAATTTGTAGTTGGTCAGTAATACCCCAACTAAGACCAAGAATAGGATAAAGCCCAGTTTCTTCTTCTCCAGGTGGACTAAAGATGCGATTGCGAATATTGATTACCCCAGCACCAGCGGGAAGTTGTTCAGCGGTGGGAACGTTACTAGGAGAGATATATAGGGGAGAAAGGTTGGTAGTATGGGGATCTAGGGATTCCGTTTCTCCTTGAGCCTGGTTTTGTTCTTCTGCCTGGGAAGGTAATTGAGTTATCTCAACGGTTTGAATGAATTTTGGTAAATTTGTATAGGAAGTCTGATGCCAAGATGATTCTGTTAATACTTCTAAGTCTTTATCAGAGGCTTTGAATAAATCTGTAGATAGCTCAGAAATATCAGTAACTTGTGCCTGGACAGAAGAAATTGAGGCGAAGTACAAGAAGGGAACAATATATTTAATATTCATCTAGTGAGATAATGAGAGATTTGACCGTGTGAACTATTTGGGGCTGATTACTATTAATATCTACCACTTTGAAGATTTAAGATCAGAATCTTTATAATTATTCCAATCTAGTTTTAGGGTTTTCACTTAATGGGCATCATTGTTATTTTGTCAATATCTTTGACGTAAATAAATATTAAATAGTTAATGAGTAATTACTTTAAAAATTTGTTAAATAAAATTAACTACGAAGGTTATTATCCTCTAAAATTGTGTCAAATGGGAAAAAAGCAATTTATCGGGAGATTTAGGTGCTAAAACCTTCATGGAGTGCTAGATCAGCCCCAGTAGATTAAGACCCTACTAGACTAAAAACTTGCTACTTTTGTTGCCGATTAATTAATTACCAAGCCAAAGGAGAAACTGATTTATGTTTACCCACGTCAAGTCCACCGTCCGCCATATTACTCCTGATTTTCTTAATAATCGTGCTTTAGTCAAGGTGGTCTATGTCGTGCTAGAGCCTCAGTACCAAAGCACTTTGACCGCAGCGGTGCGTTCGATTAATGAGCATAATCCGAATGTGGCGATTGAGATCAGTGGCTATTTGATTGAGGAGTTGAGAGATCCAGAGAACTATGAAGCTTTTAAGGAAGATGTCTCTCAGGCAAATTTATTTATTGCTTCTTTGATCTTTATTGAAGACCTTGCAGATAAGGTGGTGGAGGCGGTTGCACCTCATCGCGATCACCTCGATGCTGCGATTGTTTTTCCTTCTATGCCCCAGGTGATGCGGTTAAATAAGTTGGGAACGTTCTCAATGGCGCAGTTAGGGCAATCCAAAAGCGCGATCGCGGAATTCATGAAGAAGCGCAAAAAAGATTCTGGTGCTTCCTTCCAAGATGCAATGCTGAAGCTGCTAAGGACTCTACCGACAGTTTTAAAGTATCTTCCCGTTGAAAAAGCGCAAGATGCTCGTAGCTTTATGTTGAGCTTTCAATATTGGCTCGGAGGCTCATCGGAGAACCTGGAAAACTTCCTGCTGATGTTGGCAGATAAATACGTCCTCAAAAATAACGTGGAGATGCAGGATATCGACGCTCTCCAATACGCTGAACCTGTCGTCTATCCTGATATGGGTATCTGGCATCCCCTCGCCCCCCAAATGTTTGAGGATGTGCAAGAGTACCTGAAATGGTTTAACTCCCGTGAGGATATCTCTGATGACTTGAAAGATCCCCTCGCCCCTTGTATTGGTTTAGTATTACAAAGAACCCACCTCGTAACTAAAGATGATGCCCACTATGTGGCAATGGTGCAGGAATTTGAAGCAATGGGCGCGAGAGTTATCCCTGTATTCTCTGGGGGGCTAGATTTCTCCAAACCTGTTGACTTATATTTCTGGCAAGGGAGTAATAAGAAAGAACAAACTGCAATTATCGATGTTGTAGTTTCCTTGACTGGATTTGCCCTCGTTGGTGGTCCTGCGCGCCAAGATCATCCCAAAGCCATTGATTCCCTCAAACGCCTGAATAAGCCTTATATGGTGGCTTTACCTCTGGTATTCCAAACGACAGAGGAATGGGAAGATAGTGATTTAGGACTACACCCGATTCAAGTTGCGCTACAAATTGCGATTCCTGAGTTAGATGGGGCAATTGAGCCGATTATCATGTCTGGTCGGGATGGGGCAACTGGTCGCGCGATCGCGCTTCAAGATCGAGTCGAAGCGATCGCGAAACGCTCACTAAAATGGGCAAACCTGCGTCGTAAACCAAAATTAAATAAAAAAGTTGCCATCACCGTCTTTAGTTTCCCTCCTGATAAAGGAAACGTCGGCACAGCAGCTTATTTAGATGTCTTTGGTTCTATTTACGAAGTAATGAACTCCCTTCAGCAGAACGGTTATGACGTAGAAGTTCCCGAATCTGCGGAAGCCTTGATGCAAGAAGTAATCCACGATGCCCAGGCACAGTACGCCAGCCCAGAACTCAATGTTGCCTATCGCATGTCCGTGATGGAATATGAGCGTTTAACCCCCTACTACCAACGTTTAGAAGAAAACTGGGGATCAGCCCCAGGACATCTAAATACCGATGGACAAAACCTGCTCATTTATGGTAAGCAATTCGGTAATATCTTTATTGGTGTTCAGCCTACCTTTGGTTACGAAGGCGACCCCATGCGCTTACTTTTCTCCCGTTCCGCTAGTCCCCATCATGGCTTTGCTGCTTACTACACCTATTTAGAGCAAGTGTGGAAAGCAGATGCAGTCCTCCACTTTGGCACACATGGTTCTCTGGAATTTATGCCTGGGAAACAGATGGGAATGTCAGGAGAATGCTACCCCGATAGCTTAATTGGTTCAACTCCTAACCTCTATTACTACGCTGCTAATAATCCTAGTGAAGCGACAATTGCTAAACGCCGTAGCTACGCGGAAACCATTAGTTACCTCACCCCTCCAGCAGAAAATGCTGGCTTATACAAAGGCTTACAGGAACTTGGCGAACTAATCGGTTCTTATCAAGGTTTACGAGAAGGAGGACGGGCGGTGCAAATTGTTAATACGATTATGGATCAATCCCGTATTTGTAACCTCGATAAAGATATTGAGATTCCTGATACCGATTCCAAAGATATGACCATCGAAGAACGGGATAATATGGTCGGGGCGGTTTATCAGAAATTGATGGAGATTGAATCTCGTCTTCTCCCCTGCGGATTGCACGTTATTGGCAAACCTCCCACTGCTGAAGAAGCCGTTGCAACCTTAGTTAATATCTCCTCCCTCGACCGTGAAGAAGAAGAAATTATCAGCCTTCCACGCATAATTGCGACCAGCATTGGACGCAGTATCGAGGATATCTATCGCAATAATGATAAAGGTATCTTAGAAGATGTCCAACTGCTGCAAGATATCACCCTCGCAACAAGAGAAGCCGTTGGTGCATTAGTAACAGAACAAGTTAACGCAGAAGGTCGAGTTTCCCTCGTTTCCAAGCTAAACTTCTTCAAAATGGGTAAAAAAGAACCCTGGGTAGAAGCGTTACACAAACTCGGTTATACCGAAGTTAAATCAGAACAACTGAAGACCTTATTTGAATACCTCGAATTCTGCTTAAAACAAATTTGTGCAGATAACGAACTAGGGGCATTACTAAAAGGCTTAGAAGGGGAATACGTCCTTCCTGGTCCTGGAGGCGACCCAATCCGCAACCCCAACGTCCTGCCTACAGGTAAAAATATTCACGCCTTAGATCCCCAATCTATCCCCACCCTGGCTGCGGTAAGATCTGCCAAGATTGTGGTAGACCGCCTCATCGAACGTCAAAAACTAGATAATGGCGGAAGCTATCCAGAAACTATTGCTTGCGTCCTTTGGGGAACAGACAACATCAAAACCTATGGGGAATCTTTAGCACAAATCATGTGGATGATAGGGGTTAAGCCTGTTCCCGATGCTTTAGGACGGATTAATAAGCTACACCTGATTCCCTTAGAAGAATTGGGTCGTCCTCGTATCGATGTAGTTGTCAACTGTTCAGGGGTATTCCGTGACCTGTTTATCAACCAAATGAACCTCTTAGACCAAGGGGTAAAAATGGCAGCAGAAGCAGATGAACCCTTAGAAATGAACTTTGTGCGTAAACACGCCCTCAAGCAAGCTGAAGAAATGGGAATTAATCTGCGTCAAGCAGCAACCCGTGTTTTCTCTAATGCTTCTGGTTCTTATTCCTCTAACATCAACCTCGCTGTGGAAAATAGCACTTGGGAAGAGGAGTCTGAGTTACAGGAAATGTACCTCAACCGCAAATCCTTCGCTTTCGATTCTGATAATCCAGGGGTGATGAGTGAGAATCGCGGTGTATTTGAGTCTTCCCTCAGAACTGCGGAAGCTACCTTCCAAAACCTAGATTCTTCGGAAATCAGTCTCACCGATGTTTCTCACTACTTCGACTCTGACCCCACAAAGGTTATTTCTGGCTTACGCAAAGATGGTAAACAACCTGCTGCTTACATTGCAGATACCACTACCGCCAACGCCCAAGTCCGTACTCTCTCGGAAACTGTGCGCTTAGATTCTCGCACTAAGTTACTCAATCCTAAATGGTATGAAGGGATGTTGAGTCACGGTTATGAAGGGGTACGGGAACTCTCAAAACGGTTAGTAAATACTGTGGGTTGGTCTGCAACGGCTGGGGCGGTAGATAACTGGATTTATGAAGATAGTAATGATACTTTCATCAAGGATGCAGAAATGCAGAAGCGTCTGATGGATCTCAATCCTAATTCTTTCCGACGTATGGTGACGACTTTATTGGAAGCTAATGGTCGCGGTTATTGGGAAACCAGTGAGGAAAACCTTGACCGCTTACGGGAACTTTATCAAGAGGTTGAAGACCGTATTGAAGGGGTTGAATAATCTTCAATGATATAGTTTTAGATAGAGCTACTGGCATTACAAACAGTGGCGGAGTGAAGGAGTCATTAAAGAAATTGTGATCACTTTGATGAGGGCAGCTTCTACCTCTTGATGAGAGCAGCTTCTACCTCAATCCAGTGTTATAATTAGGCATTATCGTCGCTGTTCCATACCACCTGTTCTTCGCCCGTCCGCTTTACAACGATAAGTCGAACCTTGATCCAACCGAACCGGCGTCCTAACGCCGTTCAAACCGCTGCTAATGGCGGTACTCAGTTCGATTTATCTAACGAAACCCTCTAAAAAGATCGGATTTTCAGATTTATGGTCAGTAACTCTTTCACAAACACACCACAATCTACTCCTGGACAATGCCCCTTCCGTGGAACCCGCGTTGGCGGCGCTCTCGGCTCTAAACCGCAAACCGATGATTGGTGGCCGAACCGACTTCAGGTCGAGCTGCTTCACCAAGATTCACCCCAGGCTAACCCGCTGAGAGATTTCGACTACAAGGAAGCGTTTCAGCAGATCGACTTTGAGCAGTTGAGGCATGACATCAAAGCACTTTTGACGGATTCAAAGGACTGGTGGCCAGCCGACTATGGTAACTACGGACCGCAGATGATCCGCATGGCGTGGCACTCCGCAGGCACCTACCGGATTGCAGACGGTCGCGGCGGAGCGAGTCGGGGTATGCAACGCTTTGCCCCAATCAACTCGTGGTGGGACAATGGGAACACAGATAAATCACGGCGGTTGCTCTGGCCGATTAAGCAGAAATACGGCGCAGCCCTGAGTTGGGCTGATTTGATGGTGCTGACTGGCAACTGCGCGCTTGAGATTATGGGACTGAAGACCTTTGGCTATGGCGGTGGCCGCATTGATGCTTGGGAAGCAGACCGCAGCACCTACTGGGGATCTGAGTTCTGGAACGGCCAACCGCTCGAAGAAAATGGCAAACAGCACCTTGGACATCCAGATGAGATGGTCACCCGCGATATTCGGTGGGTCGGCAAGCCAGACGAGGAATATTACGACCTCGAAAACCCGCTAGCGGCTTCGCATCAGGCACTAATTTACGTCAACCCAGAGGGTCCAAATGGTGAAGGGGATCCGGTTGGCTCTGCCCGAGACATTCGTGAGACCTTTGCGCGCATGGCCATGAATGACGAGGAAACTGTCGTGCTGATTGCGGGCGGTCATGCCTTCGGCAAAAGCCATGGTATGGTTTC
>JBBQDV010000063.1:0-13604 GCA_038320005.1 Cyanophyceae cyanobacterium | reverse complement strand
ATATATTAAACCCTTTTGGGCAAAAGCTTGTTTAGCCCGTCGGATTAAATCAGTTTGATAAATAAACTCATTCCTTGCGTCCATCGGATAAGCTTTGAGTTTAAAGTGAGTTATACCCCATTGTTCTGAGATAATCACCACGACAGGTAACTGAAGCTGAGTATACTGGCTACTATATCCCGCTTGGTAGAGAATGCTTACGACTTCTTCTATATTCACATTTGGGTCAAAATAGAAGTCAGTGACAACCATTGCTTCAAGTTCGCCACTATTCGCATTAGAAATAGCATCTGTCCAAATTTTGCCGTGGGGAATTGTCACTAAATTATCATCAGGAGTTTGTAGCTGAATGCTGCGTAAGCCATAGCCGACCACTTCCCCATAGTGATCTCCAATCCTAACGCGATCGCCAACTCGATAGGGAGATTCATATAGAGCAACGATCCCCGCAATAATCGAACTCAAATAATCTTTGAAAGCGAAACCTAGAGCTACGGCAATTGTGCCAGTTAACGCAAAAAGGTTCACCTCGGAAACGTTAATAAATAGATTTGATAAATAGCTAATAATAGTTATTAAAACAAGCCCTTTCCAAAAAGGGAGAGATTGTTTCACAATCAAGCGGAAACGGCGGGGAACTCGTTCAGAGATGAAATTGGCTAAAGTTTGTATCCCTTTTGTCAAGGCATAAGCAACCGCGATCGCAACTATGGCTCTAAAAACTTTTGAGGCGGTAATCTCAGCTAAAATGTCCTGTGATAAATTGCCATTATTCGATTGAGCAATAGTGAAAAAGGAGAAATGAATTAAAAATAAACTACACCAGGATATTACCAGAGTTGACATTATGCTTCCTCTGTCAAAAAGTTATTATATTCCAGTTCCGTCTTAATCTTGGGGTAATAGAGGGGATTTACCGCCAGCAAATTATCTTTCTGTTGAATAACTCCCGTTCGTAATAATACTTGTAATCGAGAGCGAATCATACTTTCCGCTTCGCCAAGACTCAACGATAAATGAGAACGACTGATTTTACCATGCATTAAAATGGAATTTAATAAATAACGGTCTATAGGCTTGAGTGTTGGTAAACTTGGTACTTTCGGTTCTATCTGCTCAACTTCTTCTAAATCTTCAAGAGAAAGATCAACTTCAGACTGAGAAGCCGTTAACTTTTCTGAATTTTCTTTAGGAAAACGCAATGATTGCAGCCAAAGGGGAGCAATAACCTGACTTAAACCTTTGGATTTTTCAGCGAGAGTCTCCCAATAAGTTTCACCCTGAGATTCTGCATTTTCTTCTGTCTGCTTCTTCTGCTGAATAAGCGTTTCGACAACAGGATTTAACCATTCCTGAATCGCCTCACTATCTAAGGTCGGTAAGTGCTGAGTCTCCTCAAAATAGGCACTAATTTGGCAAACATGATCAAGAAAATTCCAACTCCAATAGTTGCAACCTATCACCCAGAAATAGGATTTGTCATAAATAACAGTGTTATTGAAAAACTCAATACTTTTCCAACCGTTGATACATCGTAAAAAGCACTGGGACAAATCCTGGATCACAAAAACCGTAAGGCGTTTGTCTAATGAATCTTCCCTTTGCTCCAAAATATCGCCATTATTATCAGCCAATTCAGGATAATAGGGATAAACTGCGCTTTTAATCGCTGTGGTGATTTCTGAGCTATCATAGGGACGATTTAACCAAGGTAAGATGCGAATAACTTGCAAATCCTCAGTTTGCCAATTTTGCAATGCTGCATCAATGATTTTATCAATAGGTTCTACTGGACTGCCTAAGATAGCTAAAGAATTACTCCCATGAAGATTTTGCTGCCAATTTTTCACTCCAGACGCGATCGCGTTTTGAACCGTAGTCCGATAAACGGTTGGACATGGTAAACCCTCAACCTCAGTTTCTAGCTTAGTGATTAAGCTTTGGGGCAGTTCACAAAGTTCATCAGTATTATTGTTCTGGGTTGCTTCTTTAGCTTGAAAAAACCAGGAGGAAATTTGCTTGAGAATATCTTTTTTAGGCAAACAGATTACTCCTAAAAATCTTTTATTATCAGAGTACCTACTCTTATTTTTAAACTAGACTGAATTTGGAAGTATATTCCTCATCATATCCTCTAAATTCTTATGTAATTCTTCACGCCCTTGAAATCCCTCTAAGCGATAGATAAGCTTCCCTTTATCGAAAAACAAAAGAGTGGGTAGAGTTGTCAGACGATAGGTATTTGCTAACCGCAGGTTTTCATCCGCATTAATCGAGACAACTCGCAGATTTCCCTGAGATGCAGCCTCAAATTTGGACAAGATGGGAACTATCAGACGACACAAGCCACACCAAGGAGCTTGGAAGTGAACTATAACAAGTTGAGCAGATTCTAAAACTTCTTTGGAAAAATCGCACTCTTTTACCGAAAGCATTGTGTTCCCGATGACTTATAAAGTTATTTTATTACCTTTAAGTAATGCTACAACTAATTGGGATCAACTTTCACCTCATTTTAGAAAAATATTATAATTGGTCTATTTATCTGCTATTCTTAGCTCTGCCAAACTTGCAACACTTGCCCTTGTAGAGTTTGCTTGTACCAAAATGTATTTTGACTAAGGGACTTGAGAGTTGCAGAAGTAACTGTCCAACTATAGTGGGGATCGAAGAGAACTAATTCCGCTTTTTCTCCTTCCTGACAAGAGATAGCTGGCTGATGCAAACAGTGACTTGGATTAGTGCTGAGGGCTTTCCAAAGGGTGAGGGCTGACCATGCCCCCGTTTCGACAAAACTTGACCAAAGTAGTGGCAAGGCGAGTTCTAGACCGATTACCCCAGGGGGAGATTGGGCAAACGCAACGGTATTCTCTTCATAGGTGTAGGGAGTATGATCGATCGCGATTCCATCTAACACCCCCTCTTTCACCCCCAACTGTAAAGCTACAAGATCAACAGGATTTCCTAAAGGGGGATTAACACGCAAATTTGGGTCATAGCTACGACTCACCGCAGTAGTATCGAGAAGTAAATGCAGCCAAGTTGTACTCGCTGTAATTGGTAAACCTTGAGCCTTCCCTTGTGCAATTAACTCCACCCCTCTAGCCGTGGAGACTCGCATAAAATGGACTGGTGTACCAATCCCTGCTACCATTTCCAAAATTGCTGCTATCGTTGAAGCTTCTGAAATAACTGGATCTCCTGGAAGTCCACAGCTTATTGATAACTTCCCTTCTCGCATCACCCCATTTCCTTGCAGTTTAGGATTAACCGCCATCAACGCCACTGGTTTTCCTAAAGGTTGCACATACTCTAATAAACGTTGTAATAAGCCCAGATTAGTAATCCCTCGCCCATCCGTAAAACCGACAACACCAGCTTGGGCTAACTCCCCCAACTCCGTCATCTGTTCCCCTTTTGTCCCTTTAGTTAATGCTCCCCAAACCTGCATTTGATTAGCATATTGTTTAAACAGAGATAAAGTTCCTGGGTTATCCACCGTCGGCATTGTATTCGGTAAAATATTCAGACGAGTAAAACCTCCTGCTGTCGCAGATGCTTGCAAAGAAGCTAAATTTTCCCTCTCCTCATAACCTGGTTCACCACTACTGCTATATAGATCCACCAAACCTGGAGCTAAGACTAAGCCTTCTCCATCTATTTGAGTTGTTGTCGAGGGAACTTCTTTAATTACTCCGCCAATCTGTTTAATTTTTCCATCAGCCAACCAAACATCGGTGACTTGATCAATATTATTAAGGGGATCTAAAAATCTTACCTTGCGGATAAGCTCATTCATCTTAGTATTGTCTTCTCAATTCTCAATTCCCCGTTCATTTTCCCATTTTTCGCTTCATCTCTTCTAACTCTGTCTCCGTTTCCCAATCACGAAACTTCTGATCAAGAGGATCAAAATTTCCACTACTATAGGTTTGAGAAGGATTAGTCCGAGCTTGATTCCAAGCATTTGTTTCCCAATCCTTACTGGTATTCGCGGTTTGAGTTTTTTTCGCTTCCTCCGCCTTTGCTTGCACTTCTTTGCGTCGTACTTGCACTTGACGAAGTAATTCTTTTCCTTGGGCGGTGCGTTTTTTGATTCCCTCTAGCTGTCCCCAGCGTTGATTCCCTAAGCTTAATAGAGATGTTTCTCTTTCTTGGGCTGCTTGCAGTAAATCGGGACGGTTGGCTTGCTTCGCTTTTGTCGCCCGTGAGTGCCAAATTTGAATATCTTCAGCAATTGAGAGAATTTCAGCCTCTAGTTGCTTCTGTTGTCTCTGCAAGTCAATAATTAGCCGTTGGGTGTCTTGTTCCTGTTCTCGCAGTTGTTCCTCTAAGGCTTGGAGTTCCAAATGGGGATGACTCTGGAGAAACTCCTCTAAGCGCATCTCCAGAAATTGACTTACCTCATCAAATAAACCCATGATTACTTTTGTCCACTGACGTTATTTTAACTTTAACGATTTTGAGCAATAACTCCCAGGAAAATTGGCTATTATGACGATACAGGGTCATCAGTCTTTTTTTATGAACCGCTTTGATAGTGTATTGGATCTCAACAGTGCTTATCACTGTCCCGTCTGTCGTCACGGCGAAATTTCCTCTTTGGCTTTAATGGATGCCTTTGCTTGTAACTTCTGTCGCCATATTTTTGCAGCGAATTTAGACGACAAATCCATTGAAATGGTAGATAGTCATTTACCTTTAAGTTGGCGATGGAATGGTAACAATTGGCAAGGAATCCATCGCCCTGGAGTTGAGCTAGGCTTCGGTTACTGGGTGATCGCAATTCTCTTTATTTTACTCCCAACCGCAATTGTGGGACTAGGAGCTTATTTTTTTCCTCCTCTCCCTGGTGCTGTTTTGGGAAATTTTTCAATAATCTGGACGTGTTTAACTTTTTTTGCTCACCTCACTTGTGTGCTTTGGTTAATTGTGGAATATTATCAGTTTCCGATACTACTTTATGCCCGTAGTTTGGGTGCGCGTTTATTCCAGAGAACATCTTAGATCTAATTTTGTCAAAGGTTATTAATATACTCGCTTCAGGACATAGTCGGCTAAATCAGTGAGAGCTTTACGAGAAACGGAAGGCTGGAGGACGCTGAGATGGGCGACAGAAATTTTGGCATGGTGGGCTGCAAGTTCGCGAGAGCGTTCGATTCCGCCACTTTCTTTGACGATCGCGATCGCGTTTTCGAGATCATCTTCTTCTGCAAATTCCCCTTCAATCAAAGCTTGCAATTCTTTCTCCGTTTCTAAAGCATAAAGCACAGGGGCGGTCAAATTCCCACTGGCTAAATCAGACCCCGCTGGTTTACCTAAGCTTTCTGTCGTTCCCGTAAAATCGAGAATATCATCAACAATTTGAAAGGCTAAACCCAGATTACGTCCGTAGTGGTATAAATTATCAGCAACTTCTGGCGAAGAATCACTGAGAATCGCAGCAGCTTTTGCACTATTAGCAATTAAAGAAGCAGTTTTGTAATAGCTTTTTTCCAGATAGCTTTCAATCGAGATATCCGCATCAAATTGATTTAACCCTTGTTGAATTTCTCCCTCTGCAAAGTCACGAATCACTTCAGAAAGGAGTTTCACTACTTCAAGGTTATCTAAATTTGCCAGATACCAAGAAGACTGAGCAAAAAGAAAATCTCCCGCTAAGACCGCAACGCGATTACTGAAAATAGTATTGACTGTGGGGACATTGCGACGCAGACTCGCCCCATCAACCACATCATCGTGGACTAAACTCGCCGTATGAATCATTTCTGTGATTTCGGCTAAACGGCGATGGCGGGGGGTGATCTCTTGGTCTAGCATTGTCCCACGCGATACTAAAAAGACAATCGCTGGACGGACTCGTTTACCCCCTGCACCAAATAGGTGTTCAGCAGCAGCATAGAGGATGGGATGACGCGCACCCACGAGATTTTTGAGGTTATCTGTCAAAGTGAATAAGTCGGCTTCAACAGGAGCGAAAAGGGAAGTCACAGAGGTCATGGATTAGCCTAACTCGGCACAACGGTTACGAAAGTTTACATATACTTTAATTAATTTTAAGCGAAGCCTACCGACCTGGAAAGTTTTCCTGACAATTCAGTCTGAAAGAAAACAGAGGGATCAAGGCTAACCTAATTGAAATTTATCTTTAAAAACGCTTTTTTATTTCCAAACCCTATGTTACTATCTGAAGTAGGGAGTTCTATAATCATTTATTTATCTCAAAAGTTAAAGAAATAACAACTTTGTTACTTGCTTTGCAGATAAGTAAAGTTTTGGATAATCTTAACCAAGACTCAAGATTACTATATTCATTTTGACCCATACCTCTGCCAAAGCTCAGTATTGAGTTAAGCAGAAGCAAAGAAGCAAGTAAACTCAATCTAAATTCTTGGGCAAATTTTGCCGTAGGGATTTTGCTTGAATCTGTTTATCTTTTTAGCACAACTTAGATGCTGCTTCTTGGGTTTCAAGAGCCAACTTGTAAGTTTGAGCTATCTAGCAACAACTTCTTCTCTCTTGCCTTTCCCTTTTTTTTGATGCCTTAATTTCGGAGAGAAACCCCCGTGTTAATTCCACTTATCGCTGCTGGTTATTTAGTGGCAATCTACCTGCTTCTAATGGTAGTACAGCGTTTTCTAAAAGCAACGCCTAGCCAATCCAATGATGCTCGTCAAGGTTAGAAGACAAAATCTTTCTAACTATACTAGATAAAGTCTACTGAGTCAAGAGGCAAGGACAAATAACTTGTCTTCTCCAGGTAGACCTTTTTCACCACTGGTAGAGTTTTCAGGAAATGTTGCGACGCGATCGCGAAACTTTCTGGACAACCACTGACATAAAAGCGAGTCGGTAAAGCTGGCGCAGAATTAACAAGATTGCCCAGTTGTAACTCCTGTCGTGCTGACATCACCAACGCTTGTGCTGGATCAATCAAACGAACCTCTGGTGGTAAAATCGTCTTCAGCACCCCTGCCAAATGAGGGTAGTGGGTACAGCCATAAACCAAAACATCAATCTCCTGCTCTATTAAAGGAGCAAGATATTTCCGCGCCACCTCATAAGTATAAGGATCAGCAAGGCGATTTCCTTCAATAAGAGGCACAAACTCTGGACAACCGACTTCCCAAACCTGAGCTTGAGGATTAACCTCCAGAATCGCTCGACTATAGGCTTTACTGGCTGCGGTTGCACTAGTTGCAATCACCCCAATCCGCTTTCCTACCGCCACGGCGGATGCTGCCCCTGGCAAAATCAACCCAAGAATAGGTAAATCAAACTCTTGGCTAACAACATCCAGAGCCAAAGCAGAGCTAGTATTACAAGCCATGATCACCATCTTGACATCCTGAGTTAGCATCCATTGCATAATCTCGCGGACATACTGGACGATCTCTTCTTGAGAGCGAATACCATAGGGTAATCTTGCCGTATCTCCAAAATAAATAATTGACTCAGTAGGGAGTTGACGATCTAACTCTCGCAATACAGTCAAACCACCAACCCCACTATCAAAAATGCCAATGGGTTTGTGTGCAGATAAGCTCATAAAGGTTTGTGATTGATTAAATAAAAGGGTAAAGAATTGAGAGAGAAGGGAGAAAATTGTTAGTTTCCCGCCTCCTTCAGCAAAAAAAATGGGGTTAAGTAAGACCTCCTCAAGCGGATCAACCGCGATTAACATAGCGAATAATACCCGCAGCAATTGCTTCTGCCATTTGTTCACGAAAATCAGGATTAGCTAACTTAGCTGCATCCTCCCGACCAGTAACAAAGCCAACTTCGACCAAAACCGCAGGCATCGGTGAATTTCTTAACACATAAAACCGCGCTTGTCTGACACCGCGATCGCGCATATTCAACTTTTCCAGGATTGTCCTCTGAATCGTTTGAGCTAATCCCAGACCAGAAGAGTAGTAATAAGTTTCTAAACCATTGACATCAGGACGACTCAGACTAATAGCATTAGCGTGAATACTGACAAATAAATCAGCATTCGAGCTTCTTGCAATTTGCACACGCCCGTCTAAACTGACAAAAGTATCATTAGGGCGAGTCAAAACAGCTTGAATACCCTCTCTCTCAAGAAGTTCCGCAATCCTCAAACTAATCGGTAAGATTATATCTTTTTCCCGTAATCCGCCAATTCCGACTGCACCAGGATCACTACCGCCATGACCTGGATCAATCACGACCCTCGCTCTTGTTTGAGAAGGACTAAGACTGGTAGATGGACGGGTTGCTGGGGCAGGATTTGCTGGAAGTGGAACGGGAATTTGGACAGATGAAGCTTGAACTGTTTGAGAGGGTCGCAATTCCAAGGCGAGAATTTGACCACTAACTTGATTCAACGCCCCAATTTGATAGCGAGCAGACGGTTGTACTAAAATTACCACCCGATTATCATCTGGCTGTTGCACTCGCAAACGCGCAATCGGACCATCCGCTGTCAAGGCTGGACCAAGAAGATTATCCGCAAGCTGGGCATTGGGAATAGTAATTTCATAAACCCCTTCTCTAGCATTCCAACGAGATTGAGCATTAACAGTACCGTTAGTACGAATTGTTAGTTGACTATTGCCCAAAATTTCTATCGCTTCTACCTTAACCGCTTTGGAATTAGAAGCAGATGAACTTGATGGTGGGGCAGAGGTAGTTACGGAAATAGGCGTTGCTGCGGGGACGGCGGGAACTACCGCATTTGTCGTACTGCTACTACTAGAGCTTGTTCGCAACACGCCATTAGGGATAAAGACTAAGCCCCCAAGGCGACTAAAAGAGAGTTGCCAATCTGGACTGTCTTGTGTGACATCCATGACAATCCGCGCCTGATTGTTATTTATATGGGAAAGTCTAACTTGACTAACCCCGTACTGATTTACCGCAATATTTGCTCCCAATAAATCTGTGGGAAATTGCAGTCCTTCAATATCAAACTCAATCTCACGACGGTTGCGACTTCTTTGAGATTGAATCCGCCCAGAAGTTGCATTATCTAAGCGCAGAAAAAAACCACTTCGCGTTACCTGGAACTTAGAGTTACTGGTTGCTGCTGGTGGGGAAGGAGTCGAGGGGGTAGTGGTTTGGCTTGGGGCAGAAGCTGATGAAGGTGACCGTGTTTGTATCTCAGCGCGTTCTGCGTCTGGTAATTCCACAACCCACTGGGTTGGAGAAGTTCCCCGAACTCTAATTCCTTGGGGATCTATTGTATAGCCAGGTTGTAATTCAATTACTAGTCGGGTTGTACTGTTATCGAATTGACCCACTCGTAATTGGCGAATTGCCCCCCCCAGAGATTGATTAACCGTTGGTTGTCCCAAGGTTGTCCCAGGTAAATCAATGATCAAGCGCGTGGGGTCAGAAATTAGCAGTGCTTTTGGTTGTACCCCTTCATCTGTGGTAAACACCAATTGGTTTTGACTTTGATCAAAACGCCAAGATAGCAATTTAGCTGCCTGGGCTGGTAAAGAAAAAAGAAAAAAACTAAAAAAACTAAGCAGTAACCATTGAAATCTCACAATTTGTTGTTCCTTAAACTCAAATCTTTATTTGTCGAGGTCTTATTCATCTAGAGTTCCAGCCAGTTATTCCTTTGGGGAAAAATGTCTTTCGGGTCTAGATGTTTTCTCCAAACCTCACACTCTCAGAGTTAAAACTCCTGAAATAGAGGAGTTCTGGTAATTTTGGCAAAACTGAAACTATCAAACTTTATCGACTGAACGTTTATCGTTCAAGTTAAATGGAAATTCGTGATTCCGAATTATCTCATACTCCAGCAGAAACTGACGACTGATTAGCAGTTTTTTTATTGATATTACCATCTTTATACCTCCAGGGGACTCCCGTTAAAGCCGATCGGCTTAACGGTGAGAGGAATGGAGGTCAATAAATAAACTGAGCGAAGCGAATCCTTATTAGACATGGGTAACTCCAATTGCTTGGGTAATTTCTGCCTCGACAATCTTATTGGGGCTTGTTCGGTCTAACTCACTGACTTAACCCGTTAAATCTGTTTAAGGTTAGACTACAGGGCGAGAGACTGGCACGTATCTCAAGGTGTAATGACCCGAATAAGGGAGTTTATTAAAAAACTCAGTCTGGTCACGTTTAGGCTTTTACAAGCCCCCGTTAAACCGTGTTAGCGGTTAACGGCGGGTTCGTGACTATAAGGATTAATATTTCTCTCCTGACGCAGATCAGAGTAGGTATGTTTCACTTCGTGCTGAGAATATATGACCCAATAGTTTTGGTTCATCCGTAAAAATTATTCTGAGGTTGAGTTTTCGCTTGTTTCTACTTTCCCTTTTGCTTCCAGGGTTTTCGTAATTAAAACAGGTTCAGTAAAAACTAAACGTAATAAAGGGGGGGCGACAAAGGTTGTCAAGATGACCATGACAATAATCGCTGCTTCTGTTGATTCGGAAAGTGCGCCACTAGCTGCCCCAACTCCAGCAAAGACTAAGCCTACTTCTCCGCGCGGAATCATCCCCACCCCAATAGCAAGTTTGTTAAGCTCTGGTTTACCAAAAATAGTAAAACCTGTAATTGCTTTACCCAAAATCGCCACTAAGACCAGAAAGGTGGCTAAAATCAACCCTTCTCGGTTGCTGGGAATTGCAGGATTGAGAACACTAAGGTCAGTTTTTGCGCCCACACAGACAAAGAAGATGGGGACTAAAACATCAGCGAGGGGAATAACTTGCTCTTCAAGTTCTTTGCGTTTATCGGTTTCCGCGAGGATTAAACCTGCTGCAAATGCGCCGAGAATGGCTTCAAGTTCAATAGCAGAAGCAATATAAGCTAAGACGAGAGCAAAGATTAATGAGGTAATTAAAAGCTCCCCACGGGTTTTCATTTTGTTGACCATCCCGATAAGGAATGGACTGATAAAACGTCCGAGGAGAATAGAGCCAATTAAAAAAGCTCCTGCACTGATAATCAAGATAATTGTCTGAGTTACCTGAATTTCTCCAGTTTTAACGAGGGTAGCGACAACAGCGAGGATGACAATACCGAGAATATCATCTAGTACCGCAGCCCCAATAATAATTTGACCTTCTTTGGAACTAAGTTGTCCGAGTTCAGCTAAAACTTTGGCGGTAATCCCAATACTGGTGGCGGTTAGGGCTGCACCAGCAAAAATTGCTGGTATGGTGGCAATATGAAAAATATAGATTAGACCCGCAGTTCCTGCTGCAAAGGGGGCGACAACTCCGACGACAGCTACTATCGCAGCTTGAGGTCCAACGCGAATTAATTCTTGTAGGTCTGATTCTAAGCCAATTTCAAACAGCAGAATGATTACTCCGAGTTCTGCAAGAAGAGAAATGACTTCACTCTGGGTTGCAAATAGCTGGGGGGCTACTTCGATGGGGAGGTGGGCTGTTTCCGTAAGAAATTGGATTACTAGAGAGTCTGTGGCGAGTACACCGCTTTCAGGGAAGACGATGAGGTGCAAAGCTGAAACTCCGACGACTACACCCCCAACTAATTCCCCCAGGACAGGGGGTAAGTTGATACGGGAACAAAGTTCGCCCCCAATTTTACTGGCTGAGTAAATAATGATCAGACTGACCAAGACTCCAGCAAGAATTAGGGAACTACTTACTTCGGGAATTTCTGCTTCTGCTTCGGTGACTGTTCCTAGAATCGGAAAATAGTTCAAAATAGGATTGTACAAAATACTCACTGTAAATATATTGCTCCAAATTGCTTCAACCATGAATTTGGCAAAAATAATCCACTCTAGATTAACTTAAGCTCGGTGAGAAAGAAATGATTTTTTTGGGATTCTTGCAACTTTTCTTGGATAGTAGCAAAAAAATATTACTCAATTGTGTAACAATTAACAAAGGCAGTTCTTAGTTTTTCCAGTTTTTTAAAGCATGGCAGACAAAATCAAAAAAGGTTCTCTCGTTCATGTTGTCCGAGAGAAGTTAGAAAATAGTCTTGAGGCTACAGCTAGTGACAATCGCTTTCCTAGTTATCTTTGGGAGAGTAAAGGCGAAATTGTCGAACTCGAAGGAGATTACGCTTTTATCAAGTTTTATGTCCCGACTCCTAATATCTGGTTACATGTTGATTTGTTAGAAGTAGCTAAATAATTGCGATGACTCCTTTTCCTTATGTCCTCGCTGACTCTTCTACTCGCATTGCTATTATTGGTGCAGGGAGGGTGGGTAGTACTCTAGCCCAACAGGTGACTCAGAAAAATTTGGCGGATGTGGTGCTTTTAGATATTGTGCCAGAATTGCCCAGCGCGATCGCGCTTGATTTAACCCAAGCAAAGGGGCTAGAAGGTCATCATCGCCATATTATTGGCACAAATAACTACGAAGATACGGCAAATTCTGATATTGTCGTGATTACGGCGGGTGTTCCCCGTAAACCAGGGATGAGTCGGGATGAATTACTGAATATTAATGCTAAAATTGTCCTACAGGCAGCTAGAAGCGCGATCGCGCACTCTCCAAAGGCAATACTGATTGTAGTGACCAATCCCCTCGATGTGATGACTTATCTCGCCTGGAAAGCCACAAAGCTACCCTCAGAGAGAGTCCTTGGTATGGCAGGGGTATTAGATTCTGCTCGCTTCCAAACTTTTATTTCGATGGAGTTGGGAGTTGCTCCCGATAATATCAGTACGATGGTCTTAGGGGGACATGGAGATTCAATGGTCCCTTTGACTAGCTATTGCACTGTTGGGGGTGTGCCGATTACTGAATTACTAGATTCCGACACGATTGCTAGGTTGATCGAAAGAACCCGTAATGGGGGTGCGGAAGTGGTTAAGTTAATGAAAACTGGTAGTGCTTATTTTGCCCCTGCATCTTCAACCTGTCTAATGGTAGATGCAATTCTTTCTAATCAGTCCCGTTTATTAACCGCTTGTACTTATTTACAAGGGGAATATGGCTTAGAAGATATTTTCATGGGTGTCCCCTGTCGTCTAGGGCGCAATGGGGTGGAACAGGTGGTATCTTTAGCGGTAACAGATGCGGAACAGCAAGCTTTATTCAATTCTGCTCAATTAATTCGTGAGCAACTTGAACAAGTATTTCAGATGGGTCTAGATCTTTAATTTTTCCTTCTTTGAGCTAGTTCTTATACGGAAGAAGCCCCTCATTGTAATAGTTACCAGCTAATTATCTCCAATCGCGAAGGGTTTACGGGCTTGTTTGGGCAATCTTCCGCTTTCCGCTGCTTCCCTAGCAAGATTTTGAGAAGAATGCTCTTGTTCCGCCATTACCCTTGATCTATTAATTATTACTCATAGTCTAGCGAACTATCTCCGTCTTGTGCTTATCAGTTAGTCGGCGCAATACACCATTAATAAAGCGATAACCTTCTTCATCAGAATAAATTTTTGCTATCTCCACCGCCTCATTAATTGCGACTCGGTGAGGTGTACCGAGAAAGAGTATTTCCGCCACTGAAATTCGCAAAATCTGACGATCTACCAATGATAAACGGCTTAATTGCCAATCAACCAAAGCAGATTCGAGAGCTTGATCAATTTCCTCCCGTCGTCTATAAATAGTTGCAATGATTTCTAAGGCATAATCGCGCACTTCCTGGCGATTCGACATATAGATAAACTCAGG
>JBBQDV010000062.1:0-13705 GCA_038320005.1 Cyanophyceae cyanobacterium | reverse complement strand
AAAATTTCCACAGTCACCAGTCGCGCAAAACTAACTTGCCCTGGATACTCCCGTGCCATCGTATAATCGCCAGTAGCGTACATCATCTCAAAGTTGCATGACTCCAAAATGTCATTGAGGGACTTGGGTAGATGTTGGGATGGTTCTGTAACAGCGAATGAACAAGTATAGCGAGCCATGTAAAACGAGGTTATTAAATATCTCTTTGATATACCTTATCTTACATTTTGGTGAGCGGTATTTACTTTAAAAATATTCTAAAAGTAGTTAACTATGAGGCACGGAAATGGGCAAATGGGCAAATTCATCGTCTTCGAAGGGGTAGAAGGGGCAGGAAAAACCACCCAAATAGAAAGAGTATCCCTCTGGCTAAAGGCATATTATTCCGAAAAAATCCCAATTATCACCACTCGCGAACCTGGAGGAACTACTTTGGGGCAAAAGTTACGGGGGATTTTATTAGACGAAGAGGAAACGAATGTTACTGACTTGACCGAACTATTACTATATGCAGCAGACCGAACTCAACACATCAACCAAGTTATTAAACCCCATTTGCAACGAGGGGGAATAGTTCTCTGTGACCGCTATACGGACTCTACAATCGCCTATCAGGGCTATGGACGGGGACTTTCACTAGATTTAATCAACCAACTAAATCAGATTGCTACAGGAGGATTAGAGAGTGATATTACCTTTTGGTTAGATGTGGATGTAAAAACGGGTTTGGAGAGAGCGCGATCGCGCGGTAAACTAAATCGCATGGAGTCTGCTAATCTTGCCTTTCATCAGCGAGTCTATGAAGGTTTTCATCATTTAGCCCAAACTAACCCTCACCGTATTGTTCCCATCAATGCTAATCGTACAGCAGAGGAAGTGCAGCAGCAGATACAACAAGTTCTTGAAAAAGAATTAGCAAGCAAGACCTAATCTCACCTTGAGCAACACAGGATTTACACAAGTCCAATAAAATAAAAATATATAGATAGATATAATCGTAAATAACTCCAAATTATGTTAAGAGCTGGAATTGTTGGACTACCCAACGTTGGTAAATCTACTCTCTTTAATGCCCTCGTCGCTAATGCGAAGGCAGATGCTGCAAATTTTCCTTTTTGTACCATCGAGCCAAATGTGGGGGTTGTCGCTGTTCCTGATGAGCGTTTAGATATACTCGCAAAACTATCTTCTTCGGCGAAGATTGTCCCTACTCGCGTTGAATTTGTCGATATTGCGGGGTTGGTAAAAGGTGCGAGTCAAGGAGAAGGTTTAGGAAATCAATTTCTGGCGAATATTCGCGAAGTTGATGCTATAGTCCATGTGGTGCGCTGCTTTGATAGTGAAGATATTATTCATGTCGCAGGTTCAGTTGACGCGGTACGAGATATTGAAGTAATTAATATAGAATTGGGTCTTGCGGATTTATTCCAAGTAGAACGTCGTCTGGAACGAGTACGCAAGCAAGCGAGAAGTAATAATAATAAAGATGCTCAAATAGAACAAGAGCTTCTAGAAAGAATTGCTGCTACTTTAAATGAAGGACAATCTGTTCGTCATTTAGATTTAACTGAAGATGAAGAAGAACTGGTTAAACCACTAGGATTATTAACTAATAAACCGATTATTTATGCTGCTAATGTTTCGGAAGATGATTTAGCAACAGGAAATGATTGGGTTGAAGAAGTGCGAGGAGTCGCAGACCAAGAAAATGCTAAAGTTGTGATTGTTTCTGCACAAGTAGAATCAGAATTAGTGGAAATAGACGAAGCAGATAAGAAGGACTATTTAGAAGCTTTAGGAGTAGAAGAAGGGGGACTAAAATCTCTGATTACCGCTACCTACGACCTCCTTGGCTTACGCACCTATCTAACCACTGGCGAACAGGAAACCCGTGCTTGGACAATCATTACAGGGATGAAAGCCCCTCAAGCAGCAGGAGTGATTCACACGGATTTTGAACGGGGTTTTATTCGCGCTGAAACTATTGGTTTTGAAGAGTTGGTTACTTCGGGTTCAATGACCGCAGCGAAGGAAAAGGGCTTATTACGTTCTGAGGGTAAGGAATATGTTGTCCAAGAAGGGGATGTAATGCTATTTCGTTTTAATGTGTAGCAGCGAATGACTATTGTGGGGTGGTTAATATCTACCCTGCTTTGGCGTAAATTTTTATAGTTAATTTGGATAATATACATAAATTTGCGATAAGGAAAACTAGGCTTGACCAAACTGATTATTCAAATTCCTTGCTATAACGAAGAACGGACTCTTGGTATAACTTTAAGTGAACTACCACGACATTTAGCTGGAATTGACCAAGTTGAGTGGCTGATTATTAATGATGGTAGTGATGATAATACGGTTGCTGTGGCGAAAAGCTATGGTGTAGATCATATTGTTAATTTCTCAACTAATCAAGGTTTAGCTAAGGGGTTTATGGCTGGTTTAGAAGCCTCTTTAAAGGCAGGGGCTGATATTATTGTTAATACCGATGCGGATAATCAGTATTGTGCTGAGGATATTCCCAAACTAATTGAACCGATTCTTCTGGGGGAAGCTGAGATTGTGGTGGGGGAACGTCCGATTCAAACAACTCGCCATTTTTCCCCTATCAAGAAACTCCTACAGCGTTTTGGAAGTTGGGTAGTGCGGTTGGCGAGTAATACCAATATTCCTGATGCACCCAGTGGATTTCGCGCCCTCAGTCGCAATGCAGCGATGGAGTTAAATGTATTTAATAAATATACTTATACTTTAGAAACGATTATTCAAGCGGGTCAAAAGGGTATAGCGATTACTTCTGTCCCGATTCGTACTAATGGGATGTTGCGCAAGTCGCGCCTGGTGAAAAGTATTCCTGCTTATGTGGCGCGATCGCTGTTTACGATTCTCCGCATCTTCATGTTATATCAACCCCTGCGTTTTTTCCTGCTACTGGGAACTATTCCTTTTAGTCTTGGTACTATGTTGGGAGTGCGTTGGTTTATTTATTTTCTCCTGGGCGCAGAAAGAACCCGTATTCCTAGCCTGATTTTAACTGCTATCTTGATTATTATCGGCTTTCAGTTGTGGATGTTTGGTTTGGTTGCAGATTTGTTAGCAGCTAATCGAGTTTTATTGGAAGATATTCAACTAGGTTTACGTCGTCAGAGCTTAGATAAGCAAGGGAGAAAAAATAAACTAGATGACTAGAAATCTGTTTGCACAGAAGGCTTTAGAGCAAATTCCCAAAATCCTCACCCTCTTAGACCGTAACCCCCATAGTCCGACGTATGGCTGTTTTGACCGCAATTTCTGGCATTACAAAATTATTGATTTTCCCAGTGGGATGGCGCAGGAGTTTGTTTATCCTTTAGCTTTAGCTTATCTCACAGATGTTCCGAATAATCAGTTCTATCAACAAGGGGTTATACGAGATTGGGTAGAAGCTGGGATTATTTATGCTGCAAATAGTTCTCATCCTGATGGGTCTTGTGATGATTACTTTCCTTTTGAACGAGCAGGGGGCGCATCCGCTTTTTCTTTACTCGCAGGGATTGAAAGCTATACGCTGTTAGGGTTAGAGAATCCTCATTTGTTGGATTTTTTTGCAAAACGGGCTTCTTGGCTGGCTGATCACACTGAAAGCGGTCGTCTCACCAATCATCACGTTTTAATCGTCTTGTGTTTGGAACTTCTCTCACGGTTACTAAAAACCTCAGAATGGGATAGGGCTAAGGCTTTGCGCTTAGAAAAAGTGTTATCTTGGCAGAGTAATGAGGGGTGGTTTCCTGAATATGAAGGGTGTGATCCAGGATATCACACTCTTAGTATTTCCTTTATATCACAGATTTATCAATTTAGTCAAGATATTCGCGTCAAGGAAGCATTAGTTAAAGCGGTAAAATTAGCTGCTGATTTTATTCATCCCGATGGTTCTTATGGGGGAGAATATACGAGTCGTAATACTTATAATTTTTTCCCGTATGGCTTTGAGTTAGTGGGGAAATGGTTACCAGAAGCTTTAGAGATTAATGATCGTTTTTTACAGGGAATTTCGCAAGGTTTAGACCCTTGTTATGCTGATGATCATATTATTGGACATCATACTTGGAATTATCTCTTAGCTTGGCGAGATTTTGCGACGGAAAGACCGAATCTATCACCTCGTTTAGAAGGACAAGTTTGGTTAAAGGATGCTCAAATTTTGATTGATAGACGCGAGGATACAGAGTTATATTTAGCTTTGAATAAGGGAGGTGTTTTTAAGCTATTTAGAAATAGCAAACTTGTTTGTTCTGATACACAGTTTTCTGTCCAGTTACAAGCTAAGAATAAGATTAAAAATGCTGTAGGGCATTTAGTTGATGAATATGAGATCAAAGTTACGCCAGATGAGATAATAATTAAGGGAAAGCTAGGATGGGCGAAGCAAAAGCAGATGACTCCTGGTAATTTGCTAATTTTACGCATAGTAATGCTAACGGTTGGACGTTTCTTTCCTGATTTGATTCGGAAGCTATTACAAAAAGTTTTAATCACTGGGAAGACAAAAGCCCCGTTTGAATTTGAAAGAAAGTTATCTTGGCAAGAGGGACAATGGCGTATCACAGATGAGTTGAAATCTTCTGCTTGGAAACAGGTACAATCTTTAGGGATAGGAGGAGACCAAACTTCTATTTATGTGGTCATGAGTCGTACTTTTCAGATAGGACAATTACAACCTTGGCTAGATTTGACAGCGAAGGTAAAAGGTTTATCTCCTGGTGAAGTTTTGGAAGTTGAACGCTATTTATAATTACTAGATGAAACGCCTTATTGATGTTGGTATTAGGAAATATTTAGCAATAGTTAAAGACATTAATCATGCTAAATAATTAAGAAGAAAATGCGCGATATTATCCAAAAACAATTAACAACCCCGATAAAAAGCTGGCGTAATTCTTCAGCAGTATTTTGGTTCGCGTTAAGTTTGACTTTTGCTGTTATCTATGCCTATCTAGGCGGATTAAGATTAGCCTTTGCAGATGACTATATAATTCAAGATGATGGGAGACAGCACGTATATTGGATGATGCGTTATGTTGATCCAGAATTGTTTCCCAATGACCTTATTTCTGATTATTTCCAGTCTGTTGCACCATTGGGATATACTAGTCTTTATAAGTTTGCTGTATTTATCGGTATTGATCCAATTACCTTTAGTAAAATCTTACCGCTACTTTTAGGATTAATCGCTACAGGTTATATATTTGGAGTAACTTTAGAAATACTACCAATTCCAATCACAGGATTTTTTGCTGCTTCTTTACTCAATCAAAACTTGTGGATGGATGATAATCTTGCTTCTGCAACACCAAGGGCTTTTCTCGCACCTTTATTTCTCGCTTTTATCTATTATTTATTACGCCGTTCTCTTATTTGTTGCTTGATCGCGATCGCGCTACTCGGTTTATTCTATCCCACCTATGCGTTAGTTGCTGCTGGGGTAATTGTGGTACGGTTAATCACTTGGCGCGATGGTAAATTACAACTAACTGACAACAAAAAGGACTATTGGATTTGTGGAACAGGGCTAGGAGTTATTTTTATTATTTTATTACCCTTTGCCCTCAACGTCTCTGAATTTAGTCCAGTTATTAGTTTAGAACAAGCAAAGGAATTACCAGAATTTTATCCCCAAGGACGTTCAACTTTTTTTTGGGATAATCCCTGGTTATATTGGCTTGGAGGAAGAAGTGGAATGTTTTCTGAAAAGATATTTTTATCACCCTTATTACTACTCGGAATACTACTTCCAATTTTAATAAGATTTCCAGATACGTTTCCTCTGGTTAAGCAACTAAAACCCACAACAGAAATATTTGTTCAAATTATAATTGCTTGCTTGAGCTTATTTTTTGCAGCCCATATTCTACTCTTTCGTTTACATTTACCGAGTCGTTACACCCAATATAGTTTACCGATTATCTTAGCTATTGCTGGCGCGATTGCGATCACAGTTCTCTTTAACCACTACTATTATTTAATCCAACAAAAACAAACTTCTTGGCGAACTAAGTTTATTCCTGCTACTATCATCATCGTACTAAGCTTATTGATTTTTCTCTATCCAGGAATTGTCAAGATATTCCCCCAAGCAAACTATATTAGGGGAAACCACACCGAATTATATACATTTTTTGCCCAACAACCTAAAGATATTACTATTGCTTCTCTTACAGAAGAAACAGATAATATTCCCACTTTTGCCCAACGCACCGCCCTAACTACAAGAGAAACCGCTATCCCCTATCATCTCGGTTTTTATAAACCCTTCCGTCAACGGGTAATGGATACAATTACCGCCCAATATAGTCCTGACCTAGAAGTATTGAAAGACTTTAATCAAAAATATAATATTGACTACTGGCTGCTAAAATCAGAAGCCTTAGAAGTTAGTTATATTACCCCTCCAGAAATCAACTCAATCTTCGACTTTTTAAGCAGTAATCATAAAGGCTGGTTACAACAACATCAACCAACGATAGAAGAAGCAAGGGAAACATTAGCAGCAGGGAAAATACCTGCCTTAGTAAAAGTTGCTAAGAATTGTACGATTTTCGATGATAGTTACTACTTTGTGGTAGAAAGTGATTGTATCCGAAACTATCCTAAATTTTGAGGAAAGGTAAATTTATTTCCAAGTATGAAACAATTAATATCTCTCGGTGTTAGCTTCTTAATCTTATTACTTATATATTGGCAAATAGATTTTGAAAGCTTACTAGAAGTTCTCAAAAACTGTAATATTTGGTGGTTAGTAATTAGTGTCAGCATGATTATTCCTCTGACGATGATCACAGCTTGGCGATTGCAACAATTAATGCCGAATAGAACTGGATTAAGCTTTGTTGAAGCGAATCGCTTAATATTGGCTTCTAGTGTTTTAAATATGGTTTTACCTTCTAAGATGGGAGATATTGCTAAAGCCTACTTCATGAGACAACGAGGGCATTTAGAAGGAAGCCTGGCGTTATCTTTGGTAGTGTTTGAAAAAGCTTGTGATTTGTTTTCCCTTTTACTTTGGTGTGTTTTTGGTTTAATTTTTTATCCTCAACCAGAAAGACCCTGGTGGCTGTGGGTATTGGGTGGTATTGTTTGCTTCGGTTTAGTGATAGTAACTTTTACTTTAGCTTCTCAGAAAGTAGCTCAAACTTTTCTAGTTATTATCAAAAAGTTTGCTCCTAAAACAATGCGTCCAAAGATAGTAAAGTTGCAGATATCATGGCGAAAAATGCACCATTATTTTTGGCGCGATCGCGCTCAACTAACTACAATTATTTTAACCTCAATTATCTTATGGTTTTTACACCTTCTTCAAATCTGGTTATTCATTCTCGCTCTTAATGCCTGGACTCCTTTCCTTGCAAATCTGGCTCTTTCTCCCCTCGCAATTTTAGCTGGATTATTACCATTAACTTTTGGTGGTGTTGGTACAAGAGATGCAGCCTTAATTGTCTTTTACCAGCCTTATTTTGCTGCTCCTACTGGCGCAGCGTTAGGAATATTAACGACCTCTCGCTATTTACTTCCTGCCCTCGGTGGTTTACCATTTCTAAAACAATATTTAACAGCCGTTCGCACATCGAAACTAGACTAATTTAAAATAAATTATGAGCCAGTGGTTATCTTTATCTAATTACCCAAGCCAACTCAATTCATCTAATCAAAAACAACAGTTTCTCAAAATAGTATTTCAAACCTTAGTTGTAACAGCATTTATTAGCTTTATTTTGTTGTTTGAAGGCAATGTCGGAAGCGTAAATGAAGTTGATATTTTACCCTTTATTAGACAACATATTGATCCTAACTGGATTCCCAATGATTTTTATTTAAACGAGCCAGCAGGATATAGATTACCTTTTATTCTTCTGTTTGGTCACTTAACCACAACGCTAGGATTTTTAGCAACCTCAATTATTGGAAGGCTAATTTGTTACACTGGAATTGCATTTGGATTTCTTCTGCTTGGTCAAAAACTCGGATTAACTTTACCGTTTCTATTAGTCTCCATTGGCTTATTTATTTACGCTGGACAAGGTTACGTTGCTGATGAATGGGCAGTCAGAGGCTTTGAATCCAAAGCAGTTGCCTATGTTTTCCTATTTTGGGCAGTAGCATTAATGCTATCGGGAAGCTACCGTCTTATGGCAATAATGTTAGGACTAGCCAGTACATTCCATGTCCTTGTGGGAGGCTGGATATCTCTAGCAATCTTGGGATGGTTGATGTTGAGGCGTAGAAAAGATTTTAATAGTATTTCTTATACAGTATCTGTGCTTGTCCTCTTTCTTATTAGTAGTGCTTGGGCGATTTGGGTTGTATTACAACATTTATTAGAAACTGGTAATGCAAGTTTAGTATCAGCATCCTACATCTACGTTTTTCTCCGATTACCTCACCATTTAAATCCTTTAGCTTGGGAGTGGTACAAATGGGGAGTTCTCTTCTTTTCCCTCTTTCTTTTAGGGGGAAGTTTAGCTTTCCTTAATTCTCAGCAAAAGTATCAAGAGAAGTCTATTTATCAAGCACGTTTAGCCCTCGCTGAGTTGACTTTTATTACTCTTATTCCTTTTTTATTAGGAGTCGCGATCGCGCCTTTTGATACCCAAGGTAAACTCTTACAATATTATCCCTTTCGGGTTGGTTCTTTGATGCTCGGCTTAACAACTTCTTTATTATTAATCTGTTCATTACAAACTATCTTTGTATATTGGAAAAAACGAACTTTTAAATTATTTTGTATTTTCGCAATTAGCGTAATTCTTGTTATTCAAGCCCTAGAGTTTAAAGAAGATTTACTTGCCTTGCGTAATTTTCCCAGTGAACAGCAAGGAGTTAATGCGGAATGGAAAGAAATGTCTAGTTGGATTCGCAACTCTACTCCTAGAAATGCCTTAATTATCTCTCCTCCTGTTGATTTAGAAAACTTTAACTGGCTAACCGAAAGAGCTACTCTTGCAAAATATAAACAAATGCCTCAAACTTATGCAGGAATAGAAATGTGGTATGAACGCATGGCTGCTCTAAGTGGGAATGCTGATTTTTGGCAAAGTCTACAAAATCTAAGTAACCGAAATGCCAAAAAACATGAGATTAAAGAAGCCTTAAGTCAGGGTTATAACCAACTCAGTACCGAAGAAGTAAAAGCGTTATTAGTAAAATATAAAACCAAATACCTTTTGACTAAATCTGATCATTCTCTTAATCTTCCAATTTCCCATGCTAACTCTGGTTATATTCTTTATAGCTTTCTAGAAAAATAATCCTTGTTAATTAACTTCTAGGAATGCAAACTTATCTTTTTTTCTTAACTGATTTTGCTAAAGAAAAGCGTAATCGTAGTAGGTGAAGAATATAATCAATATATTGCTTAGTTGTCACCTTACTCTCGCCGTTTAGTCGCTCTTGAAAGACATAACCAACCTCTTCAATACGGGAAATTTTACCACGAGCTAAAACTTCTATGAGAATCTTATATCCAAGAGGATTTAAGGGACAGTTTTCTAGACAGTGACGACGAACTAAAAAATAGCCACTCATGGGGTCAGAAACAGAACTAATCACTTTAGGTAATAAAATAATTCCCAATATTTGTGCGCCCCGAGATAAAAATCTTCGCGTTAGACTCCATTCACTCACTCCCCCACCTTTAACATGACGACTCGCAACGGCTAAATCTGCACCTTGTTCAATTTCTTCCCACAACTTCAATAACACTTCTGGCGGATGTTGTAAGTCCCCATCAATAACTCCTAATATTTCTCCCTTCGCAATCTTCCACCCCTCAATGACTGCGGTTGAAAGTCCTCTGTCTTTAATACGACGGATTACTTTCAAATGAGGATAAAAACTTGTTAAATTCTGGGCGACTTTCCATGTCTCATCGGGACTATTATCATCAACAACAATCAATTCATAGTTGTCGGGAATAACAGATTCAAGGTGTTCACTCAAAACCTTGATTAAAATCTGGATATTTTTGCTTTCATTGTAAGTAGGGATAATCAAAGAAAGCCTAGTTTTCAGTTTGATATTAGCAGGGGGAACAATCATTTTATTGTAGTAGCCTAATTAAGGAATAGGAACAAAGTCATAACCAAAACCTGTTCGATTTCCCGCAACGACAGTTACCAATTGTACCGTTTGATTGCGATCGCCTGAAGGTAAAAAGCGCACAGACCCCGAAGCCCCACTAGCTGCAAAATCTGGAGAGACGAGAACTTCTCGAATCCCTTCCCTGGTTGGATTCCGTTCAATTGCAGCACTCAACGCTTTGGTTGCATCATAAGATAAAGCGGTACGCCAGTTTACCTCCCCTTGCCAGAGTTGTCGAGAGGTTTGAGCAAAATCAGCGTTGGGATCGCTTAAAATATGCCAAGGAATTGCCACGACCATTCCTTCTGCATTTTGTCCTCCCACTTGCAAAGTTTTAGAGTCATAAACATCGTCTCCCCCCAAAACATTTAACTGCTGACGATTTACTGCTGCAACTTGTAAAGCACTATCGAGGGTTGCACTATCGGCTGCTAACATAATCGCTTCTGCGCCACTACTAACCGCTTGGCTGAGGCTACTAGAAGCACTAAAATTACCAGAGGAAAAGTCAAACTCTTCGACAACTTGCCCTCCCCCTAAAGAGATAGCTGTAACAAATTCCGATTTTAAGGATCTGCTGTAATCACTTTCGGAGTTATAAAAGACGGCAACTCGATCCTGATTGAAGGTCTGTTGTAAATGCTGTACTAAAGACCTTGCAGCAATGTAGTCACTGGGGACAGTGCGGAAAATATAGGGATTATATCCTGAAAGTTCTACAGAGGTACTAATGGGAGAAATTGCGACTAACTCCCCATTTCCATAAGTATCTGCTGTCGCCAGGGTAACACCACTAGCATAATGACCCACAACACCTAAAATATCATCATTAGAAACTAAGTTACTGGCGATAGATTGAGCAATATTAGGATCATTGCTATCATCAGCAATTAGCACTTTTAGGGGAACGCCATTAATTCCTCCTGCTTGATTCACTTCATTTTGTGCTTGGGCGACTCCGCGCAATATTTCTAGGGAAGCATTTTCGTTAGTCTCAATGGGAACAGAAACCGCGATCGCGTAAGATTGTCGTTCCCCAATTCGGGCATTGTTGAGATAAATAAGGGCTTCGGGGTCATTGGGATTTTCTTGTAGAGAGGCTTCTAATTCACTTACTGCAAGATCATACTCACCAGACGCGATCGCGCTCACCCCGACTTGCTTCTGTTGCGTTAAATTAGCAGAAATTAAACTTTGCTCTCCCATACTCAAACGCCCCTCCAAAGAAGAAGGTCGTCCAACACCAATCCCTAGACCATTTTCACCAATCTCGAAACCCATACGATTAGCGAACCACCAAGCCCCCGTTCCAATCAGGGCGAGGGTAACAACTAGGGAAACAATTAATACGGTGGTTTCGTTTTTCTGGGACATAAAAGAGTCGAGGACAGACTAATCCTCATCATAGTACCAGAAAAAGGGAGATGCTCAAAAGCACCTCCCCCCTAAGATTGAACTAAAAACTTAACTTATAGCTGTGGGACAAACTGTTCCTTAACAGGAACTTCCGTGTACTCTGCCACAATTTGACGAAACTCTTCCCCATCAATGGTTTCTTTTTCAATTAGTAAATCAACTAAACGATCAACCACAGAGCGATTTTCTCGAATTATTCGGCGGGCATCGTCGTGACATTTTTCCACAATCTGACGTACTTCCTCATCAATACGGGCAGAAATCTCTTCCGAATACTCAGACCGTGACATCGAAGCCCCACCAAGGAAAACCTCTCCCTGTTGACTTTCCAAAGATAAAGGACCTAAATCACTCATCCCAAAGCGAGTTACCATTTGTCGCGCCATGGAAGCAACTTGTTGTATATCTCCTCCTGCGCCTGTCGTTACTTCCGAATCCCCAAAGATTTCCTCTTCCGCAGCACGACCACCTAAAGCTCCTGTAATCCGCGCCTTAAGCTGCCCTCTCGAAATTAGGCTTTGTTCCTCATTTGGGGTAAACCAAGTCAGCCCCTGAGCCTGTCCTCGTGGAATTAGAGTAACTTTCTGTACAGGGTCATGATCCTTAAGTAGAGTTCCCGCGATCGCGTGACCAACTTCATGATAAGCAATCAACCGCTTACTCTTACTGTCAACCAAAGGAGTCCCTTCCATACCAGCGACAACTCGATCAACCGCATCATCAATTTCTAACATAGTCACCGCTTCTTTGCGTCTTCTGGCGGTCAGAATTGCAGCCTCATTAAGAAGATTCGCTAAATCAGCCCCCGTAAACCCAGGAGTCCTCCGCGCAATCCCTTCAATTGAAATATCCGCAGCCAGTTTCTTATTACGGGCATGAACTTCCAAAATCGAAACTCGTCCCTTCAAATCAGGGGCATCAACCATCACCTGACGGTCAAAACGACCTGGACGCAGTAAAGCGGAATCTAAAACATCAGGGCGGTTAGTTGCAGCAATAATAATAACGCCAGTATTGCCCTCAAAACCATCCATCTCAGTGAGTAATTGGTTTAGAGTTTGTTCCCGTTCATCATTACCGCCACCAATACCAGCACCCCGTTGACGACCGACAGCATCAATCTCATCGATAAAGATGATACAAGGCGCATTTTCCTTGGCTTTACCAAACAAATCCCGTACCCGAGAAGCACCAACCCCAACGAACATTTCCACAAATTCAGAACCAGAAATGCTAAAGAAAGGAACACCAGCCTCCCCAGCAATCGCTTTTGCTAGTAGGGTTTTACCCGTTCCAGGAGGTCCAATTAAGAGTACGCCTTTAGGAATTTTTGCGCCAATAGCCGTAAATTTTTCTGGCTGCTTCAAGAAAGTGACAACCTCTTGTAACTCTTCTTTGGCTTCATCAACCCCAGCAACATCACTAAAAACAGTGCCTGTCTTCGCTTCCATCTGGAAACGCGCCTTAGATTTACCAAAATTCATCGCTTGTCCTGGTCCTCCACCCATATTATTAGAACGACGGAAGAGGAAGAACAAAGCCCCAATTAATAACACAGGGAAAATCAAGTTACCCAAAAAGCCCCATAAAGCCCCATCGTTACTAGCAGGATGAGAGTCAAGAGTGATATTCGCTTCACGCAACTTAGTAATTAGCTGTGAGTCATTCTGAGGTAAATCAACCCGCAGATTTTGCAGACGGTTATCTAGCTGAGGGTCAATAGCTTGGACAATTGCAGTCCGTCCACCCTCGTAAAGATCAACACTGGTAACTCGGTCAGCATCAAGATACTCAAGAAAGCGACCATAGGTCATGCGAGTATTAGCAGTATTTGCTGATGTAGTAACCGCTGCATTAGTGAATGTCCCTTGCCAGAGAAAAAAGCCAACTACTAGGGCTGGCACTGTCCAAAGTAAGATTACTCGCCAAGAATTCTTCATAAGTTTAATGTTTTCTATTTGTTTATTGTTTATGCTGACAGCCTACTAGCAGGGTTTGCTTCCATACCACAGATCAGGCTTTGTGATAAATTTGATAACTAGGTTTTTAATCGTTTTAAATAATTTCTGTAACAACCTTCAGACTGACTAACGAGAAAATAAGGCTTTCTCACTTGTTTTCTTAATTAAATTTAACATCTTTATCATTTTTCCGACAACTTTCTGATAATGAT
>JBBQDV010000061.1:0-13821 GCA_038320005.1 Cyanophyceae cyanobacterium | reverse complement strand
TGGGATACACTAGAAGCCCTAGCAGGAACAATAGAAGCCCCTGAATACTGGTCTAGCGAACATAATACACCGTGAATAAAACACCTTTTTATCCTCCCCAACGCCAAGACTTGTTAATTCGTCTTATCCAAAGTATCTCTTATCCAACAGCTTATTGTTTTTTCCATCTTGAACTCGAAATTGAGCAAGATAGTCTCGATAAACTGAGGGCTTTAAGGAATGAACGTCTCGTTTTACTTCCAAATCACTCTACTTTTGATGATGCTATTTCTATGTTTCTCCTCCTCGCTAAATGGGGAGACTTATCTTACTATCTCGTGGCTAGAGATGCTTTTACTGGATTCCTGAGTAAATTCTTACCCTGGATGGGTTCTTATTCTATTCAACGGGGCGTAGGAGATCGCGCTAGTATTGCTCAAACTTTAACCCTGCTACAAGAGCCTGAAACACATCTAACTATCTTTCCAGAGGGGGGTTGCTCTTTCCAGAATGATACGGTGATGCCGTTCCGCACAGGGGCGATACAGTTGCCATTACAAGCTATGGGGAGGATTGCCAAATCAGAGCAAGAAGTTCCCAACTTATATCTAGTTCCTGTCAGTATGAAATATCATTACCAGGAAGATATGACAGGAGAGATTGAGAATAGTTTAAAGCGTCTAGAAGACTATCTCAATATCGAATCTTCTACTCCAAATTTTTACCAACGCTTACAAAAATTAGGGGAACAGATTGTTATCCGTTTAGAAAAAGAATATGGGCTAGAAGTATCTGAATCACGAGATTGGAATCAGCGTTTACAAAAACTTAAAGCCTATGTATTAGAAGTATCTGAAAGTAAATTAGATATTCCGAGTAATCCTCAAATTCCTGATCGCGAACGAGTCTATAAAATTCAATCTGTCTTAGAAGATCGCGCCCAAAACTGGACAGAAGCCCAACAAGATACTTATAAAGAAATCAAGAGATCAATCTTTCGCTTACTTAATTTTGATGCAATTTACTATGGTTATGTCGCAGATTCTCCCACTTCTGAACGATATCTTGATACTTTAACGCGCTTAGAACGGGAAATATTTGAGATTGATCAACCCAAACGCAAAGCCTATCGGAAAGTCTATATTCGTATTGGTGATCCGATTAACCTTAAGGATCACTATGAAGATTATCGTCAGCATAAAGGGGAAGTCGTTGAACAGCTAACCCAAAATGTGCAAAATCAAGTACAAGAAAATCTAGATTGGCTTAATCAAAAATATGTTGTTTGCTACGATTAAGACTAAAGATAATTTTGTTTAATGAATTGATGCAAATATCAAAATCAGTTACATTTCCAGACGCGATCGCGCAAACCAAATCCTTCCTAAATCAACTGGAAGGGAATGAACTCACAGAAGTGAAAATCGAGGAAACTGTTACCGCTTTTGTGAAAAGTGAAAATGGGGCGCGTGGTTTCTTTGTTAGCTATTTAACTGATGAAGGTTCTTTTGCGGATCATCCCACTGAGGGTATAATTCAGGGGTTAAAGTCTGAATCGGAGTTAGTTGCAGAGTTGCTAGTTAAGAATTTAGCAATGTCTAGCGCGATGATTATTACCCATCAGCGTAACAAAGATGAGGAGATGGCGCAAAGTTCAAAACGAGTTCGCGATCGCGTTACCAATTTAATCCAACAGCTACAGTTAGCAGAAACTAAACTAAAATCTCAACAACTTCAGCATAGTGCAAAAACAGGAGAGGGAGAATATAAAGACTTTCTCAACCGTTGGGGCTATGATTCAGAACAACGTCAAGTTATCCTCAACTCCTTTCTCGCTTTTTCAAGATAAGGAAACTTTTTTCTTGAAATGAGCAGTTATGGCAAAAATGAATAACTAATCCTATCCGGCAAAGGGTAAAATGATATACGAATTGCTGTGACCTGTTCTTTAGCGATAAACTCTCCCTGACAAAGTAAAGGAAAAACTGAATGAAGCGGATTCTCACCTTAGCATTTGCATTTCTTCTCACCCCCCCTGTTTTCGCCCAACCATCCCCAGTTCAGGATGAAACAATAGACTGTGACATCTTAGTAGTGGGGGGAGGACTCTCAGGAGTCGCAACCGCTTATGAAGGGCTACTCGCTGGACGGACAGTTTGTTTGACCGAAATCACTGACTGGGTTGGGGGACAGATTTCCGCCCAAGGAACATCCGCTTTAGATGAACGCCCCACGCAACGAGAACAGTTATTTTACTCTCGGGGCTATCTGGAATTGCGCGATCGCATTGAAAAAACCTACAATCAGCTAAACCCTGGCGACTGTTGGGTAAGCGTGTCCTGTTTCCTTCCCAAAGACGGACATGAGATTCTCCTTAGTATGTTAAAAGATGCGGAAAATGAAGGTAAAGGAGAACTGAAATTATTTTTCGCCACCGTTCCCAAAGAAGTCACCCTCAGCAATGATGGGCGTAACATTACCAGCTTAACCGCTATTCAACATAGTCCTCGCAATGTCCCTTTAAATGCCTACACCCTTTCCGAAAAGATTCCCGATATCTACCAATACGAAGATTCCGAACGCTTCCGTAAAAAAGCAATTCAGTTTGTCCCCCGTAATAACTGGATTGTCATCGACGCAACGGAAACTGGAGAATTGATCCCCATAACTAATGTCCCCTATCGCTTAGGGATTGATCCCGTCTCCTTCCTTGAACCTTCTGCTTCTAGCCAAATCCCAGATCCCTACTGTACCCAAGGGTTTACCTACACCTTCGCCATGGAAACCCTAGCAGAAGCCATACCCCATCCTGAACCTGACTTCTATGCTACCTACGCGCCCTACTACAGCTATGAACTGGAACGTTTGGCAAATTTCAACCTCGTACATACCTATCGCCGAATTTGGAGTCCTGAGACAGGGGATAAAGAGACATTTCGCGGAATTTCCTTCTCTCAACCCACCCCAGGAGATATATCCATGCAAAACTGGACTTGGGGAAATGATTACCGACCTGGAACTTATCTAGATAACCTTATTCTCACAGAAGACCAACTTGCAGAAACTGGACAACTCGCACCTGGGGGATGGTTAGGGGGGTTACGACCCGAAGCCCTAGCAAAAGGAGAAAAACAAGCTTTAGGTTACTTCCATTGGTTAGTAGCAGGAACAACTGATTCTCAGTTAGGAGATGGCTTTAAAGAACCTCATCCCAATCACCGTTTCCTGGCTGGTTCAGATTCACCCATGGGAACGCTTCACGGTTTATCAAAATACCCCTATATGCGAGAAGGGCGCAGAATTATTGGGCGACCCACCTATGGACATCCTGATGGGTTTATGATTTCTGAAGTTGATATTTCCCGTCAAGATTATCGTCAAGACTACTATCAAGATAATTTAAGCGAGAGAGACTACCGTAGCCTTTGGACATTATTATCGGGAAGGGATGCAGCGAATGTTATCGTTGGAGATATCCCCATTGCAGAAGTAGAAAAACGAGGTCGTTCTACCATCTACCCCGACTCTGTAGGAATTGGACATTATGCTATTGACTTCCACCCCTGCTTAACCTTTCATCCCGTCACTGCGAGGGGAAATATCGAACGTCCAGGGGAACGCAAAGGCGCAGGACAAGCATATCCTTTCCAAATTCCTCTACGCGCTTTAATTCCCCAAAAGATTGATAATCTTCTCATCGGGGGAAAAAGCCTTGCTGTTAGCCATATCGCCTCTGCTGCTTACCGTGTCCATTCCTTTGAATGGTCTGTGGGGGCTGCTGCGGGGATCACTGCTGACTTCAGCTTAGAACGAGGAATATTACCCTATCAACTTGTAGATGAAACCCTATCTACAGAAAGGGAGTTACCTGTATTACGTCAACGGATAGAAGCGACCCAAAACCCAACAACCTTCCCTGATACTTCGATTTTTAACGAAGACTGGGAAGATTGGCGATAAGATTAGCGGATACTTATGGGGTTAGAAGCAGGAATTTGACTGAATTTTGAGCCATTAAAAACCGCGATCGCGCGAGAATATAAAGGATCTTCAGATGTCCCAATTAAGTTAGGATTATTTTGCAGACGCGAGTTCTGTTCCCGTGTTAAATCTAACTGGATATCTGGGGTGATTCCATGTTCGCTAATATTGATCCCACTAGGAGGATAGTAGCGAGAGATAGTCACCGCTAGACCTGAACCATCAGAGAGGGTATGTACAGATTGAACCGTCCCTTTTCCATAGGTGCGTGTACCCACAATAGTCGCCCGTCTATTATCTTTTAACGCCCCTGCTAAAATTTCACTTGAACTTGCAGAGTCGCCATCGACTAATACTACTAAAGGTAAGTTAGTTATCGCGGTATTATTAGCAGCAAAATCACGATCTCCCCCATTACGGTCTATCGTCTTTACAATTGGTCCGGTTTCCATCCACATCCGCGCAATATCAACACTCGCAAGCAGCAATCCCCCAGGATTTCCCCGTAAATCGAGGATAAAAGCTTCCGCATTTTGCTGACTCAGATCTGAAATCGCTTTTTCCATCTGTTCCGCAGCATGGGAACTAAATTCATCAAGTTTGATGTAACCGATCCGTTTTTGACCTTCTTGACGTAAGGTTGCGTGAACCGAGGGGACTTCAATTTGAGCGCGAGCCAAAGAAAATTCCAAGAAACGACCTTCACGAGCAACTTCTAACTCAACAGAACTCCCAACCTCGCCACGAATCGCTTCTGAGGCTTGTTCTAGGCTCATCAGGGAGGTCAATCTGCCATCAATGGCGGTGATCCTGTCACCGTCTTTAACACCTGCTTCCCTGGCTGGTGAGTTGACTAGTGATTCAACCACAACTAGACTACCACTTCCAGAATCAATAGCGAGACGGATACCAATTCCCGTTAATTCTCCAGAAGTTTGGCTGGTTAGAATTTCAAAGTTTTGGGGATCAAGGAAACGGGTATAAGGATCTCTTAAGTGTCGTAGAGTATTACGAATAGTGCGATAGGCTTCTTCTTGGGAACTATATTCTTGCGAGAGTAAGTCTTCCCTTACTTTGAGCCAATCTGCTTGATTAAAGTCATTATGAACGAACTCGCGATTGACAATTTGCCAAACTTCATCTACTACAATTTTAGGGCTATTTTCCAGAGAAGCGGAAACGCTTTGGTGAGAAACTGGGGCTAAAAGAGAGATTCCAGCGATTGTCGCGATCGCGATCCGAGAGAGAAAACTTAAGCGAGGGGATTGCTTGAGATAGGTCATTATGGTTAGGAAGTGAAAGCAGTGAATCTAAAGGGGATTTTTTTAAAATGCTATACTCCAAAATTTAGCACTTTCTTCTGGAAACCTATCTAAATTCTAACTTTATTTAAAGTAACTTAAGCAAAGTTTAGACTAGACTATTTTTATGCCACTTTCTGGATTGTCTAAGCCTTGCCCGTGAAAGTCTAATAAAATCCTTTGATGGGGTTTCCCAATTAGCCGAACTTGTTGCGCTTTCTTGGAATAGTGTTCTCCTTTTTCAATCTCTTCCACGGTGAGAAGGTCTAGATCCCAACCTTCCTGTAAGATTAGTTCTTCTGAGGGAACAGCAAGAGATGTCCAGAAAACGTGGCGAATAACTTGCTCGTCTGAATAACACCTAAAATAATTTGCTTCGTGACAATCATAACTAATCTCTTCTTTTAATTCCCGTTTGAGAGCAACTTCTGGAGTTTCTCCTGCTTCAATATGTCCCCCAAATAGTCCCCAACAGCCTGGATTGAGGATTCCTGGTATATCATCACGCAGTTGCATTAAAAATTTATCCTGGGATATGATAATCGCGATCGCGACAGATTTAAGCGAATTTGACATAATTTTTTAGCAATGTAATTACACCTTTGATCGCTCTACTTGCTCAATTTCCACGACATAAGCCTCACCCAATTCTAGCTGACCTACTGGAATACTTTCATACTTAACCTGAGCGCGAATCAGAACTTGCTCTCCTTCTTCTGGTAGAGCGTTTTCAGTGATAACCCAAATATTTCCCGTTTTATCTTGTATTTCATACGCCCCCCCATCTAAGAACTTAGCTAACTGAGTAACTTCACCCTTGAGATAAATCTCATTATCTTTTATCTCGTCTGGTTCTAAGTCACTTATTTGCGTCAAGCCTTTTTGAAAAGTTACAGGCTCACAAGCGAGTAATCCTGTCAAGAGTAAGGATACTATTGTTATTGATGCAGCATGGCGTAAAATTTTTAGCATTTGTTGTGAATGATAAGCTTAAAAAGATTACTTGCAAAGCAATGAGAATAATCTCAGGGTTACTCTTCTAAATCATCAAAGAAGAATTTGCTTACTGGTATCATAGCTCGCCAAGATTAACAGTTTGAGAAAATCATTTTTCCAAGCTTGAACTATACAATAGAAAACGAACCCAATTGAGTCAAAACGCCAAAAATCCTGCGATGAATGCCAAAATCCTTGACGGTAAAGCCCTCGCGCAAAAAATCCAAACCACACTCCAAGCCCAAATTGCTGACCACACCAAACTCGCCAAGCGTCCCCCTGGTTTAGCGGTATTGATGGTTGGAGATAACCCTGCTAGTTCCGCCTACGTCCGTAATAAAGAAAAAGCCTGTGCTAAAGTGGGCATTACCTCCTTTGGAAAACATTTTCCCACCGAGACATCCCAACAAGAGCTAGAAGCTGTTATTCATCAACTCAACGAAGATGAAAGAGTCGATGGAATTTTAGTTCAGTTACCTTTACCCGACCATTTAGATTCCGTTTCTCTCCTTCATGAAATCGCCCCAGAGAAAGATGCGGATGGACTGCATCCTGTCAATCTAGGGAAGTTGGTAAGAAGTGAAACAGGCTTGCGTAGTTGTACCCCAGCAGGAGTAATGAGACTGCTTGCAGAATATAATCTTGATATTGCGGGCAAGCAAGCAATTGTAATTGGGCGTAGTATTTTAGTCGGTAAACCATTGGGATTAATGCTGCTAGATGCTAATGCTACGGTGACAATGGCGCATTCTAAAACTCAAGATTTACCCAGTTTGACCCGTAATGCAGATCTTGTTATCTCCGCAGTCGGGCGACCCAATATGATTACCTCAGATATGATTAAACCTGGGGCAGTGGTGATTGATGTGGGGATTAATTCTGTAGCAAAGGGCGCAGGAAAAAGGCGTTTGATTGGAGATGTCGATTTTGATGGAGTGTCGCCAATAGCGGGTTATATTACTCCTGTTCCTGGTGGTGTGGGACCGATGACCGTAGCAATGTTACTTCAAAATACCTTTTTGAGCTATTGCCAACGGGTATAAGTCTCTTAGAATAAAAGTAATAGCCTATATTATTTCATCTCCCTGCTATGTCAATTAGTACCGACACTATTAAGCAAAACATTGAGCAACTTAGTAAGGAACAACTTCAGCAAGTAGGCGACTTTATCGCCTTTCTCAAGTTTCAAGATAAACGCCGTCATCTTAATCTTGAACCTACTCAGTTGACTATTCTTGCGACTGAATTTGCAGACGAAGACCGTGATTTTGCTGAAGAAGGAATGAACGATTATACGGAAATGCTACAGCAAGAAGACCGTAAACTATGACTAATCAGATCAAACGAGGTGAAGTCTGGTTAGCAAATCTTAACCCAACTCAAGGTTCTGAGCAATCAGGTATCCGTCCCATCGTTATTTTTCAAAACGATATTGTTTCTCAATTTTCAACGACAATCATTACAATTCCCCTAACCACGAATCAACGTCGGGCTTTAATACCAATTTGCGTACCAATTAAGCAAGGAGAAGGTGGGTTAATTCAAGATTCTGTTGCGCTGTGTTTTCAAATGCGAGTGCTTGATAAAAGCCGTTTAATCCGAAAATTAGGACAACTCAGCCATGAAATAATCACTCAACTAGAAGAAGTAGTGCTGCTAACTCTAGGGTACAAGTTTTGAAATTGGCTGAACAGATTTGTAAAATTGCTAACAAAATTCAAGAAAAGCCTCATTGCCTCTTAAAATAGTTAGAGCAGTTGGTTAGAAAGGAACTCAGGCATGGTCATGACAAATAGTAAATTAACTTCGGAGGATAAGTCTTCGTTCGATTTACAAGCTTATTTAACAGAATATAAAACTTTAGTGGAGTCTGCTTTAGATAGTTCTCTACCGATAACCAAACCAGAAACTATTTATGAAGCGATGCGCTATTCTCTCCTCGCAGGAGGGAAACGCTTACGCCCAATTTTGTGTTTAGCAACCTGTGAAATGTTGGGAGGGAAGATAGAACAATCATTACCTACGGCTTGTGCATTAGAAATGATTCATACCATGTCCCTGATTCATGATGATCTTCCTTCGATGGATAACGATGATTATCGACGGGGAAAGCTGACGAATCATAAAGTGTATGGGGAAGATATTGCGATTTTGGCTGGGGATGGGCTTCTCGCCTATGCTTTCGAGTATGTCGCCTCTGAGACTAAAAATGTATCTCCAGAGCGTTTAATTCAAGTCGTGGCGCGTTTAGGGCGTGCGGTTGGGGCTGCGGGTCTTGTGGGTGGTCAAGTGGTGGACTTGGAAAGTGAGGGAAAGACCGATGTTAATGTCGGAACTCTCAATTTCATCCATACCCATAAAACTGGGGCTTTACTGGAGACCTGTGTGACCTGTGGGGCGATTATTGGGGGGGCGACTGTGGAGGAAGTAGAACGGCTTTCTGGCTATGCGCAAAATATTGGTTTAGCATTTCAAATTGTCGATGATATTTTAGATATTACGGCGACTCCTGAAGTGTTGGGGAAAACCGCTGGTAAGGATGTGGCTGCGCAAAAAGCTACTTATCCGAGTTTATTGGGTCTAGAAGAATCTCGTAACCAAGCACAAAAGCTGATTGTTGAAGCTAAACTTCAGTTAGAATCTTATGGGGACAAGGCAGATCCTTTAAGCGCGATCGCGGATTTTATTCTCAATCGTACTCATTAACTCCCTATTCCCTAAAAATCGAAAATTACAGTCAACTTTAAAATATCATTTTAGAAAAATCATGCAAGAATTTGGCGGTATTTTCAATAATCAGGTTCTCATTGTCGCCATTGCTTCTTGCTTACTGGCGCAACTATTAAAACTGGTTATTGAATTGATTCGGGATGGGGAAATGAGCTTACATTATCTATTTTCCACGGGGGGAATGCCGAGCGCACATTCTGCTTTAGTGGCTTCCCTGGCGACGGGGGTAGGACAAACAAAGGGATGGTCTAGTCCAGAATTCGCGATCGCGTGTTTGTTTGCAGTTATCGTTATGTATGATGCAGCAGGAGTTAGACAAGCAGCAGGGAAACAAGCGAAAATTCTCAATCAGTTGGTAGAGGAGTTTTTCCAAGAAGATCATAATTTTAATGAAGAAAAACTCAAGGAGTTACTTGGACATACTCCTTTTCAAGTAGTGGTTGGTTTAATCTTAGGAATCTGTGTCTCTTTGGTCGTCGGAACGGCTTTTAGTAACTGACAACAGGGGTTAAAAGAGTTGCGCGATCGCTCTGGACAACTACCGCCCAGAATCCCCTCTGGCTAAGTCTTTCTAATAATTGACTAGCTTCCCGTTCGCTCTTGGTATGGAGGACGAGAAGATAAGGACGAGCAAGATAGGAAACTAAACCAATCTCTTTATTTAAAAGATCCCTTAGTTCAACAGCAACTTCTGTTTCATTGAAATAATTGACTAAAACCCCGTAGCCTGAATCTAAAGGTCGAGGGTTAAACTCTAAAGAAGTTTCCCTTTCCTGGGAAGAAGCAGCAATCACCGTGACTAAACCTGTAATCTCGCGAATATAACTACCCCAATTATCCGCCGTTTCTATGTCACTAAAATTTCCCAGACGAATAACCTCTTGATTTGAATAATTACAGAGAGAAATTTCTACTCCTTGGGGTAAGGTTCGTTTCAATTGTTCTTGATCCGTTCTGGAAGTTTCGCGCACCAGGAGAATGAACTGATCAACCCCAGGAGGTTGACAACTAGGAATTTCGGTCTGAGCCTTAACTGGTAATCCTGAAATCAGGAGAGTTGTAATCAGGAGTTGAGAAGAAAAATTGTACCACTTCATAAATTAGCAATTTAGCTGATTGGAGCTAACTATCAATTACCAATTATTACCTATTATGCAACTTTACTACGAGCTAAATCTAACAAATGATGGGCAGTACACAACAAATCAGGATAGATAGATGAGGGCTGAAATTGTTGCAGATAGGTACGACTACGAATTCCGCAAGTAAGCGCAATCCCAGGAATATTCAGGGCTTGAGCAGCAAGGATATCCGCTTCTGTATCCCCGACCATAAAAGCCTCACCCACTGTTTGAGTCTTAAATGCTTTTTGTAACAACTGCACTTTCATATCTGCATAGTTGTCATACGCAGTCATCTCGTTATTTGTGCCATAAATTGCACTAAAAAGGCGTAGTAAACCGTAATTCTGTAAAATCTGTTTAACTTGCCCTTCTTCTCTGAGACTGACTATAATCAGTCTAACTCCTTGAAAATGGAGTAGTGCCAATGCCCAGTTTACCCCTGACTGCATTTTATCTTTATGGAGTAGGGTGGGTTGATTGACGATTTCTCGTACTTTTTGCAGAAAGATATCAATTTGCATTCCTTGTAAACCTGAACGCATGGCAATTTCGCGATCGCAGACTCTCTCTTTTTTCATTTGCCAAAATTGTCCCTTACTCAAAACTTGCAGTTGGAGAGTTTCATTCTGGGCTTGATAATCTGCAAAAATATTTTTCAGTCCAAGTTTATAGGTACTGTAATAGCGGTCAGAGACATCCACAATCGGACCGTCAAAGTCGCAAAAAAGCGTAAAAGGTTGAGGTCTAAGAGCAACGACTGTCATGGCAATAGGGAAAGATGCGTATAATAATTAAAATTTAGAACAATAGGTAGATGCGGATTGGTAATAAGTGTCACCCAAAGTTAGTAATGTTTCTTCACATTAACAGGTATTTAATAAGTTGGTCGCGGTTTACCCTTGATTTACTATCAAAAAAACTTATATATTTAGTCAGTTTTTGCTGCCAATTCCCTTCTAAGCCATGATCCCATAGGATGAAAAAGATGAGTAACTTTCCCCCTAGTCAACCTCAAGAATTTGACCGCACCATGATGCAGCGATGTCTCGAACTCGCCCTTTGTGGAAGGGGACGGACTGCGCCCAATCCTTTAGTCGGGGCGGTGGTGGTGAAGGGTGGCGAAATTGTCGGGGAAGGCTATCATCCCCAACCTGGAGAACCCCATGCGGAGGTTTTTGCCCTCCGTGCTGCGGGAGAAAAGGCACAAGGAGCGACGGTTTACGTCAATTTAGAACCCTGTAATCACTATGGACGCACTCCCCCCTGTTCCCAAGCTTTGATTGCTGCAAAGGTCGCTAAGGTAGTGATTGGGATGAGAGATCCCCATGAAACGGCTAGTGGCGGTATTGAAACTCTAACCTCTGTGGGAATTGAGGTGGTGGTGGGGGTGGAGGAATCTGCTTGTCGTCAACTCAATGAAGGTTTTATTTATCGCATCACCCAACAGCGTCCTTTTGGGATTTTAAAATCGGCGATGACTCTCGATGGTAAAATTGCCACCACGACAGGTCATAGTGCTTGGATTACGGGGGAAAAAGCGCGTCAGTATGTACATCAGCTTCGTTCTGGCTGCGATGCGGTGATTGTCGGGGGAAATACGATTCGTCAGGATAATCCTCACCTCACAAGTCATAGTGATAGCCCCAATCCGCTACGGGTGGTGATGAGTCGTAGTTTAGATTTACCACGAGATTCCCATGTCTGGGATCAACAGGAAGCTAAAACTCTGGTAGTAACGCGAAAGGGTGCAAATTCGCAATTTCAGCAGTATTTACGCGCAAAAGGCATAGAAATATTAGAGTTGGAAGATCTAAGTCCAGATCAGGTCATGGTGCATCTATATGAGCGAGGTTGCTTAACGGTGTTGTGGGAATGTGGGGGGACTCTCGCTGCGATCGCGATCGCACAAGGTGCAATCCAAAAAGTTCTAACCTTTGTCGCCCCAAAAATTATTGGCGGAGTAAACGCTCCCTCCCCCGTGGGGGACTTAGGAATCGAAAAAATGACTCAAGCCTTAAACTTAGAGCGAGTACGATGGCAAATCATTGCACCAGACCTTCTAATCGAGGGTTACTTGTCTTTTAACTAAGCAATTTCCCAACAATCTTCGCGGGTGAGGCGAATCTGGGCTAAAGCAAAAACACTGGGGATAATGCGACCATAATTTGTCGCGATCGCGCGCCAACCCAAATCCGCCAAAAAACAGCCCCACAACACCGGACCAACGAAAGCAAAGACCGTGCGTACTGCCCCATAACGGGCTGCATTCATCGCCATACCCTGTTTTGCCGTTTGGATCGCGACTTGCTTCTGTAACTGCCCTGCTGCTACTGCTCCGCCCTTTAATAAAGCCCCCTGAGCAACCTGATAACTAGCAAAATGGAGAGTAAATTGACGCGCAATTTGTTGAAGTACCAGAGGGCGAACTACTGAACTAATCGCAAAAACACTTCCCCCCTTAACCAACAAATTAATCGGGTCATGTTGTAAATGGACTGGTAGGGGTTCGGATAGATCAGACTGGGATAGAGACTTCTGTACCTTTATAGTCAGAGACTTTTGTTCCGCTAAGGGGAGGCGTTTCCAAGTACGACTGAGAAGATTGAGGAAAATCTCTGCTTCAATATCTGTGGCGGTCATCTTCCCAGAGTAAGGGATTTTGAGATATTGACAAACCCGAATCAAAACTTGACGATAGCTCATATTTTGGCTTTGTCTGCGAATCACCGTCAAGCCATCCGCAGCGAGGAAACGAAATCTCTCTTCAACAGTATCTAGCCATAAACTGCGGTCTAAACTTTGCACCTCAATGGGTTCGGGTGCTTGTAAATAATCGAGGGGATTAAATTTTCGGCGAAATAGGATTTGAGTGAGTTGTTCGAGTTCTTCTTCCGTTGCTAATTCCAGTCCCGATCTTAATTCGTCCACAATTTCTTTCCTCCAGACCCCTAAGCAAAATAATATCAAAAAGTCAACTACTATTTTAACCCTTTTCCTATTTGAGATAGCAATACGCTAATGGCTTATAGGTTAGGATTCTCCTTTCTCCATCGACATCATCGGGATTTGGGCGTAGGTCAAACCCTTTTGGATAAAAGCTTGTTTAGCTCGCCGAACTAAATCGGTTTGATAGATAAACTCATTCCTTATATCCATAGGATAAGCTTTGAGTTTAAAGTGAGTTATGCCCCGTTCTTCTGAGATAATTACCACAACGGGTAACTTAAGCTGAGTATATTGACTACTATATCCAGCCTGATAGAGGATATTTACCACTATTTCTAAATCTACCTGGGGATCAAAATAAAAGTTCGTGACAACCATTGCTTCGAGGTCGCCACTATTGCTATTAGAAATAGCATCTGTCCAAATTTTGCTGTGGGGAATTGTCACTAAATTATCATCAGGGGTTTGTAGCTGAATACTCCGTACGCCATAGCCGACCACTTCCCCATAGTTATCTCCAATCCTAACGCGATCGCCAACTCGATAGGGAGATTCATATAGAGCAACGATCCCCGCAACAATCGAACTCAAATAATCTTTGAAAGCGAAACCTAGAGCTACGGCAATTGTGCCAGTTAACGCAAAAAGGTTCACCTCAGAAACGTTGATAAATAGATTTGATAAATAGCTAATAATAGTTATTAAAACAAGCCCTTTCCAAAAAGGGAGAGATTGTTTCACAATCAAGCGGAAACGGCGGGGAA
>JBBQDV010000060.1:0-13886 GCA_038320005.1 Cyanophyceae cyanobacterium | reverse complement strand
TATCATTAGTATTTAGCTTTAAACCTTCTCGTAATTCTAAAGTTGCTTTGGCAAATTCACCATCTTCAATATACTGTTTAGCACGGCGAGTATAATTCTCTGTCGGGGAAGCTTTTGCTTTAGTTTCCTGAGTTGATTCAGCTTGAATATTAGCTTGAATAAAATTATCTCTATTAATATTTTTTTTCTTGTTTGGTTCAATGTTCTCACCATATCTTTTTTGCAAATAAACTAAATTCAATTCGCTTATTTGAGCAATTCTAGCCATTGCTTGTTGTATATCTTTATACTCATTTTCTGATAATTCTGCTAAAAGCTTTTCATAGGTCATTTCCAAAACATTAGTTGTCACAGTTAATAATGATTTTGCTACTTCGCTTTTGACGGAAAGCTCTTTTTTTTCCTGGGTAATGCGTTTACCAATTTGAGGTAAAATTAACTCATGTTCAGCCCTGACCCTATCCTTCTGTAGTTCTTCGTAAGCAGGGTTTACTAATTTTGACAAAAGTAGATTAGCTGTTTCTTTATCTGCATTCGTTTTCGCTTTACAGGTATCAGGATGAAGATTATAAACTACTCTCAAGTAACGTTTACGAATTTTCGTTGCCTCCGTATTCAAGGAAATACCTAAAATTGCATAATAGTCCGTAAAATCAAATTGGAAAAGTCCTTGCTGAATTTTATATGAAGACATAAGAGTTGGATAAGTTTTTTATATAAAGATATTAGAGATATTAGTTACTAAGCTACCTCTCCTTGATGATATTTCTCAACTTGCTGGTGACAAGTTAATTCTTTCTTTATTGCTGAAAATTATGGTGATATTTATCTTTATTCTAGTTCTTCTTGGGAAATTCAATTTTTGGAGTAGCTAAAAGGGCTTCACTCAAATCAGTATGGAGGTGGTTATTAGTGGCTAAAAGACGACCAGATTTAACATCTAAGGTACTCTGGTCATAAGCGGTTACTGTTCCACCTGCTTCTCGGACGAGTATAATTCCAGCGGTTATATCCCAAGGGCTAAGTCCTCTTTCCCAGTAACCATCTAAACGTCCACAAGCAACTTCGGCTAAATCAGTAGCAGCAGAACCACTACGACGAACGCCTTGGGTTAAATGGGTTAGGTGACAAAATTCAGCGTAATTGTTATCGGGGGTTTCTCTGCGGTCATAAGCAAAACCCGTGACCAGAAGGCTTTGACGCAACTGGTTAGTTTCCGATACTTGAATTGGTCTATAATTTAAAGTAGCTCCAAGACGAGTTGCTGCTTGAAAAAGTTCATCGCGAAAAGGATTATAAATTACACCAACTTCGGGAACTCCTGCTACTAAAAGTCCAATAGATACCGCAGAAACAGGATAGCCATGGGCGAAATTAGTTGTCCCATCTAAGGGGTCAATTACCCAAAGATATTCACTCTCTAGATTACCTAGTTCCCCCGATTCTTCTGCTAAAATTTTATGGTTCGGGAGGTGGCGAGAAAAAATTTCTAAGATTATCTTTTCTGCTTCTTTATCTGCTTCGGTGACTAAATCTCCAGCTTCGCCTTTTTCTTCGATGGATTGAACATTTCGCCAATATTTTTTGAGGATACTTCCCGCAGTTGTTGCTGCAATGGTAGCAATTTCGAGAAAGGTTTGTAATTCTTTAGGAGATAGTGAAGACATATTGGAATGGTTATAGTTTTTTAGTAAAGTTTGAATTTCTTATTGGCGGAATTCTGCGGGGGTAGTTCTTAATGGTTGCTTAGTATCCCAAATTCCATAGCCCATGATACGGGCATATTCTTGGGCATAGTTAAGGGTTTGGCTATATTTATAATTGTGCGATGGCTTCGCTGACCCTTTCGGGTATAGTGTTACAGCCAAAGCATACCCCATTTTAACGATTTCCTCATTAAGCAATCTTCCATCTCGCCACACATAGGCTAAACGACGACCAAAATCATCCTTGTCTTCTACTCCCATCTCCAATTGGACTATTCCGAAAGCAAAACCTTTCCCATCCTCACTTAAAAGTTTCTCAAGGTTTTCTTTTCCTCTTTGTCCCCAAGGGTCTTGTTGCAAATCTGGTGCATCAATACCTATTAATCGCACCCGTTCTACTGTTATAGCTTCTCCAATCAGAACATCTATGGTTTGTCCACTAACTACCCGTTGTACTTGGGCGGTTATTTCTGTCTTAGAAGTCGGGAAGTCACAGCCTCCCAAGCCAATCAGACAAGATAATAATAATAAAAATAGCCTTTGCCAAATATTATTCAATACTTTCTTGGATAATAAATAATATAGTAAACTGGGGGATAATTATAAGAAAATCAAGAGAAGAATTAATCTTCTTCAGAAATAAGTTGATACTGTTCTTGGAGAGTAAGAAGTTTCTTACTTGCTTCTTCTGCATTATCTGCTAAAGTTGCAAATTCTAGAAAGCGTTTTAGTTCTTTGCGTAGGAGATTGCGTTCAACTTCCCAGGTATCGCGATCGCGCTCAGGAGGAATTACAATCATATCAAATAGAGTCGCCCTTTCTTTCCCTGGATGGGGACGTAATATTCTTCCCCTTCGCTGAATAAATTGGCGCGGATTCCCTGTACTCGCCAGAATAACCGCATTGCGAATCGCTGGAATATCAATCCCTTCATCTAAACAGCGAATCGCCACTAATCCTTGTAATTCGCCTGTTTCAAACTGTTTTTGCAAAATTTTCCGTTCCAATAAGGGCGTTTCTGCTGTATAGGTATTGACTCGATAACCAAGTTCTTTTCCTAGTAAACGAGTAACTGCTTCTAACTGACGTTGAGAGGTAAAACTACTAGCAGTTTCCATATAGCCATCTCCGCAATAGAAAAGGGTGTGAGTGGTATCTAAGCGGTTGGACATGAGATGACGTAAAGCTGGAAGTTTATTTTGGGCTGCACCAATTAAGCGCGACCTCTGCATTAGCAAAGCAGTTAGAGTATTATTACCAGTAAAGTTATCGTTTTTCCCCATCGCCCAGCCAATCCGTTTCGTCAGTTTAGCATAAGCAAAAGCTTCCGCTTCTGTCAATTGGACAAAAACGGGATAGTAGAGATAGTGAACTAAAGCTTCTTGTTTAATCGCATCTCGTAGCGTAAATTCTGGTTGCAAAATCTCGCCAAAGTAACCATAAATAGCTTCTGTCCCCTCTTCATCAAAATAGCGTTCGGGAGTCGCAGAAAGGGCGAGACGTAAACCAATATTACGAGGAAGACATTCTTCTATACGGGCTGAACCCAAGTTATGGGCTTCATCACCAATAATTAAAGTTTTTTCAGGAAAGTATTTTAGTTGAGTTTGCAATCCTGGGGTAAGGAGGGTGGCGTTTGTGGTGATAACGGTCAGAAAAGACTGGTTGCGAGTTTGCAGATTATAAAGTTGGTTAGAAAGTTGACTTTGCCAATTATAAACGCTTTCAAAGGCGAGGATGGGGTGGAGATTAAAAGCCTCACATTCTCGTCCCCATTGCGCTACTAGGTGGCGATAAGGGCAGATTACGAGGAGGACTTGTAGACCAATTTTATTATATAGTTCAGTCGCGATCGCGAGAGCGGTAATTGTTTTTCCACTTCCTGTCGCCATTTTCAGCGTTCCTCGTCCCCGATTTTCTAGCCAACGGGTGACAGCCTGACGCTGATAGGTTCGCAGTTGTAACGCAATTGGAAGTTGAGGACAACCAGCAGGGGTTGAGAAATATTGTCCCTTCTTTTCCCCTAAACGTTGAGATTGATAATATTCTTGGGCTAACTGTTGCCAATTTATCTTAGCAATATTGAGAGCGCGATCGTTCACACCTTATCCTAAATCAAATAAAAGTATCTCAGCCTCACTATTACCCTTTAAGGTAATCTCGTCAACTTTACTAATTCTGACTCCATCCCCCCTTAACTCGTTCGTCGGCTTTTCTGAGGGTTAGCATAACGATTAATACTGAAAAGTAAAACTAAAAAAGTAATAAATTTCTTCTATTATATCTAAAACTTACTGAAGATAAAACCAAGCCGTAATCGCCACCGCCAAAGCATCCGCAGCATCATCAGGCTTAGGAATCTTATCAAGCCCCAACTCTCGCGCCACAGCCTCCTGGACTTCCAATTTATCCGCATTACCATAACCAGTTAAGGCTTGCTTGATCTGGGCTGGGGTAAATTCCAAATAAGGTAAGTCATGTTGAGCCAAAACTAACATTAACACCCCCCTAGCTTGAGCGACTTTAATAGTGCTACTCATACGGTAGAAGAATAGCTGCTCTACCGCAACTAAATCTGGTTTAAATTCTTGAAATACAGTATGCAAATCCTCATAAATAGTAACCAGTCGTTTTCCGATAGGTGTTTTTGCGGTTGTTTGCACAATGCCAAAATCGAGCATTTTTACGGATGTGGTCGGAACTATTTGATTGCGCCTTTCTGCGACTGTTAGAAGCTGAGTTGATACTTCTGGACACTCAATTACTCCAAAACCGACTATTGCTAAACCAGGGTCTAGTCCAAGGATATATTTGGGCTTTTTTAAGGTATCATCTTTCATGATTTACAAATGAATTTCTTGAGTAGGAAAAAGCTAAATTCCCAGGATACTTGCTTATTCGTCATAATGAGCATACTATATAGCCATTAATTAAATGCTAAAGCCAATAAGAGTGCTTTCAGTGTAGGAAGTAATAAGTTCAGTTGATTTTAAAGTATATTTTTTATAAAACTATTTTGGATATAAAAAAATAATAATCTAACCTCCTAATCGTACCGATGCTAATTAGATCGAGACGAATAAGTGAATACTGTACTGTAATTTCGTTTGTATTTATTGCCTGATTTTATTAGCAATTATGTCAAATCCTATCTTTCGACAAGCCTTAAGAACATTCGGAGTGGAATCCCCCCATTTAACTCCAGTGAGAAGATGGACACCCCGTTGGTTCAAGTGGTTATCCCCAGGTTTGTTGATTAAACGCTGGTTACTTATCAGTATTACTGGGGTTTTATTAACCAGTTTAGGGATTGCGATTTTGGCAAATCTGACTCCAATCTATCGTTTAGGAACTTTCACCTCTATTGTTCTAGAGGCGATTGTCAATGTTATACCTAATTATGTGTCTGGAACGATCGCGATCGTGCTAGGCTTATTTTTTCTGTTTTGGGGACAAACTCGCACCGTAAATTCTATTACAGAAGTTCTCTACTCTGGTAATAGTGAAGAACTAGTTGAAGTTCTCCTCGCCCACCGTCGTCTCAATCGTGGTGCAAAAATTGTCGCCCTTGGGGGAGGAACAGGACTCAGCAGCTTACTGAGAGGCTTAAAAGAATATAGTGCTAACATTACCGCAATTGTCACCGTTGCAGACGATGGAGGGTCATCAGGACGCTTAAGACGCGAAATTGGAGTCCTTCCCCCAGGAGATATTCGCAACTGTGTTGCAGCCCTAGCGGACGAAGAGAAATTACTGACGGAATTATTTCAATATCGCTTTAAAGCAGGAGATGGTTTAACTGGACATAGCTTTGGTAACTTATTTCTCACCGCCATGAGTGAGATTACTGGAGACTTGGAACAAGCAGTAGAAGCCAGTTCTAAGGTACTCGCGATTCGAGGAAGGGTACTTCCCGCAACCCTTAGCGATGTGCGCCTCTGGGCAAGAATGGCAGATGGACGCAGAATTGAAGGAGAATCTAATATCCCCAAAGCAGAAGGAAAAATCGTTGAGATTGGCTGTACTCCCTCCTCTCCCCCAGCCTTACCGAAAGCGATTAAAGCCATTGAAGAAGCAGACTTTATTATCATGGGACCTGGTAGCCTTTATACCAGTATCATACCCAACTTATTAGTACCAGGAATTAGGGACGCGATCGCGCGATCAAATGCTCCTCGTATCTATGTTTGCAACATCATGACCCAACCTGGAGAAACCGAAGGCTACACCGTTAGCGACCACATTCGCAAAATAGATGAAATTTGTGGGAAACGCCTCTTTGATGCGGTTGTTGTCCATCGTCGTGTCCCCACAGCCCACACTTTAATCCGCTACTCTCAAGATAACTCTCATCCCGTCTTTTTAGACCGAGAAGATATTGAAAAACTAGGACGCAGAGTTGTCCTGGCTAACGTCATGGAAGAAGACCAAGAAACTGGCTATGTGCGCCACCAACCTCAAAAATTAGCCCAAGTTTTGCTGCGCTGGTATAGCCATACTCATGGCTTTGATTTAAAGGATTCGCTTCAGAACTCACAAGAGAAGTTCTGATGGGGTGAATTAAATAAACATAGGAAAAGCTCCCAGGAGTCTTTCCGTGTTTCGACCCTGAGAGCTAATTCCTTTTCCTCACACCTTATTAATAAAGAGAATAGCTTTATCTCCCTGTTTCAGGCAAACCAACTATGACAGTTTCTAGATTGTCACTTCATCTAAAGGGATAGCAAAAAACCGCCAGCTTTTCCGCAACTGACGGCTTCCAAACTAGTCAAGTCTTAGCTATTTTGCTTACAAAGAAGAACCAACTCCAGCATAAGCACCATAGAAAAATAAAGCGACCAGTCCAATTACACCAAAACCTGCGACTGTTGCGACAATCCACAACGGAATTCTTCCAGTTTGAGACATTTGATTGATACCTCCTAAGTTAATTAACACAGCAAGTAAGCTGATGGTTTAGTTGAAGAAATAGCTAGAAAACAGAATACCCAGAACGAACACAAGCAACAAACCTAAATATAAGGATGTGCGGTTCAATTCAACGGGTTGCTTATTGGGGTTTTGACTTCTATCTGCCATAATTTACTCCTTATCTCTGAATGAATTGCATCGACGCGATCGCGCCCAAGAAAAAGATGGTAGGTACAGCCAAAGTGTGTACCGCTAACCAACGAACCGTAAAAATCGGATAACTAACAGGCTGATTACTTGGATTACTTCCAGTCATAATTGTAAACCTCTTTTAAATTACTACTTTTGATATTCTCGAATTTGTTTGTCACCTTGATAACGGTCGGTAACAATGGGTAATTCGACCCGATTTTCTGTAAAATACTCATTGGGACGAGGCGTTCCAAAAGCATCATAAGCTAACCCAGTCTGGACAAAAAGCCAGCCAGCAATGAACAGCATCGGAATGGTTATACTATGAATAACCCAATAGCGAATGCTAGTAATAATATCCCCAAAGGGACGTTCTCCTGTTGTACCTGACATGATTTTGTTCTCCTATTTTTAGCTTACAAGAAATAAACAACCCACTTTATATCATAAAGAATGGTTTGCATACGTAACAAGGGAAAGTGCTGAGGCAACTGCTACGGGATCAACCGTAGGATCATATTTCAGTAAAATTCCCCTTTGACCCAAAATGAATCCTTGTTCAGGATTTGGAAACAGAATTTTGTAAAGGTTAGAAGGAACGCTTTCTATCTCGCGATCTTTTTGCCAAGTTTCCCCGCCATTAACACTTCGCAATAAATTCCCGCTTCCTCCAGCTACCCAAAGTTCCTCTGGGGTACGGTAAGCAATATCTAGCAATCCCCAACTGGTGGAGAGTTCTGGGTATTGAATATCTTCCCAACTATCCAAATCATCGGGTTGACTAAACTGAATCTGACCACCTCTAGCGATTAACCATAGTCTACCATCTTCAGTAAATCCCATATTCTGGACTCGGCGCGAACTATCCCGTTCATGAGGCTGCCAAGCAGTTTCTCCAGGTTGCCAAGTAGAATAGAAGTTTCCTCGCGCTGATACCGCGACATAGCGACCATCTTTAGAACGAGATACATTTCTGACCACCCCGACAGCTTCTTGAACTAAAGCCTTCCAGTTACGACCCCCATCTTTAGTTTGGTAAATCGCACCGACATCAGTCATCATTTCTGCTTTATTTTTGCCTAAAGTCTTGACTAGGTAAGGAGAACCAGGGAGTTTTTCACTCAGCGGAACTCGTAACCAAGACTTACCTCCATCTTGGGTGTGAAGCAAGATAGATGGTTCTCCAGCAATCCAACCCTCTTGTCCCTCAAAATCAACGGAGACAAAACGAGTTCTTTCCGTATCTTCCAACTCCAATTCTCTTGCTGTCCAAGTTTCTCCCCCATCTAGGGTTTCAAGCAAGGCAGAATTAGTACCTACTAGCCAACCATGATTATGATCACCAGTAAAGTCTAAATCAAGAAATGTTGCTTCTGTGGATAGATTGATTACATTCCAAGGATTGGCACTCAAAGAAGGTATTTTACTGCAACCAACACAAAAGGCAGCAAGCACCACTATTATTAAGATTTGTTTAAGCTTTCTCACAAAAAGTTTCATAACTGCTGATAGATAACGATAGACCTCCTCAATTATCGCAAACCATAAAGGCTTATAAATAGCAAGAAAGCTACGGCTAAAGCCCCGAAAATAAGTAAATTTTTCTGTCCAGGCGTTAAACGATTAACACCAAAGCCGTAGTTCAAATTTTCTTGAAATCCTGATGGCGTACCCGTTGCCCCCACATCTCTAAATTGGGATTGGCTGGCACTACAAACTGGACAACGCCAATTTGGGGGTAACTCGTCAAAAGGAGTTCCCTGAGCAATATTATTACTGTCGTCACCTTTATTTGGTTCATAGACATAGCCACAAGCACGACATTCATAGCGTGATGCAGCCTGTTCCGCAAGGGTTTTTTCTTTTGGTGGATCGCTCATTGGACAAGACAAACAAATATTAGAATCTTTGTTAAGAATTATCCCACAAAATTGAAGAAAGTGATAATCTACCTTCTCCCCATCACCCCATCACCCTATCTTTGTTGAGAGATAGAAAGGGTGAAGTTGTGGGGATTACCACCGCGATCGCCAATATAGACCTTATATAAACCTGCTGGCCAAACCCCAGACATCACAGGATTATCTTGAGATAAATTATCTGCAAGAACACAGAATTTGCCATCAGGACCATCGACTAAAAGAGTGGGCTGTCCTCCTTCTGCTTCAACAAGCAAACGCATATAGTCAAGACGTTGAGAGATTTCTAAGACTTGATTGGGAGTTTCTCGAATGAAGCCACAGCTTTGGCTTGAGACAGTTCCGCCTGTTTGACCTGTGACAATAACAGGATCATTTGCTGAATTACTACTAACTTGAATAGTTTGGGCGGAAACACTGAGGAAACTTCCCCCTAACCAAAAGGTAATTAGGGCAGATGGAAAGAGAAATTTTTGATAAAGTTTATTAATCATCTTCTGTTCTCCAAGGGAATTAAAGGGATTTTAAATAAAGAAGGCTTTTCTTCTACTTATACTCTCTCTTACAACTTCTTCCTAGTAATGAGGTTATGTTCCTCTTTCCCAACTGTCACGGTAGGCGAATATTTCCCCTTTTCTAGTCCTGACAAAGGACAAGGAATTTCAAAATGGAATATGATAGCGATCACTAACTTCGCTAAATATTTAATTTAGACGTAAGGAAAAAAAAGATACTGATGAATCGTCCTAATAATCAAGATTGGCAGCAGAAACTGAAAGAACTAGAAATCGAAATAGACACTGAAAGCGTTAAACCTCTACAAAAGCTTTCCGAGTCCCAGCAGGATCGGCTGAATAAAGTTAAAAATTGGTTTAGCGATTTGCCAAAAGGAGGAAAACTTATTGTTGGCGCGATCGCGCTTATCATCGGCTTTTCCCTTCTCAGAATCACCCTCCAGCTAATTAGTGCTTTGATCACCCTCGCAATTTTAGCAGTAGTGTTATATTTTGTTTACCAGTTTTTCATTGCGTCCAAACCCTCAAAATAAAAAGAATGGTGTGATCGACCATGGCAAGTCCAACAATTGAACAAAATAACAAAAGAAGTCGTCCTTTTTCCCATATCGGAGAACGGGTTGTCCCCTTACTACCCAGGAGGTGTGCAGCTTGGCTATTAGAAGCCTCCCTGATCACAGCTAGTGCTTTAGTCCCTTACAGCATCGGTGAATATATCCGCATCTACGGACAAGGAGAAACTGTACCCATTAGCCCTGTCCTAGCCCAAACGAGAGAAAGTATTAGCAAAACCTTAGCTTTACCCCCTAGTCCCCAGAGTGAAGCAGAAGTACCTCCCCTTACCAATCTCCTCTGGTGGACAGCTTTACTTGCCCCCATCAGTATTAGTGCCTGGCAACTCTATCAGTTAGGGAAAACTGGACAAACTCTGCCCAAAAGCTGGTTAGGGATACAGGTGATTCAACCAACAGGGGATGTTCCAGGAGTGGGTCGGGCGGTAGTGAGAGAAGGACTAGGACGCTATGGTTTGCCACTAGGCACGGCTTATTTAATTTGGCGGTATGCAGGAGCATTTCCCGCATTAGGAGTCTTGTCGGGGCTTGCAGGACTTATGCTGGTCATCGAAGGAGGCATGGTCTTATTGGGGTCGCGGAGGCGCGGGTGGCATGACTGTTTAGGCAAAACCTATGTTGTTGATGCTTGGCAGCATTTAGGGGAAGAAATTCAGCAACCCTATGCTGTTGAGGTTCAAAGTAATTGGTCAACGCACGTCCCTCAAGATGGCTTTACGACAATTATCTTAACAGCCCATGAACTTGAAATTCCTAAGTTCAATCTCCTGCGCTGGATGCGCCAGCACCCAGGTACAACCATAGTCAGTGGTGTTGGTGTTGTCGTAATATCGGTTCTCGGTACATTTGTGGGAACACAGATTTATATTCAAAACCAGGCGAACTATCGGGACTCTACCCAACAAAATAATCAAGTTTTTCTCGCCTTAGTTGACCAACTAAGTTCTCCAGTTCTGGAAAACCTAGAAGAGAGACGCGCAGCTATTTTAGCTTTAGCAAGGCTGAATGACCCTCGTGCCATCCCTCTTTTGGTAGATTTATTAGGTCAAGAAGAGAATCTACCCTTAATGGAAACTCTGCAACAAGCCTTGGTTAGTAGTGGGGTAGAGTCATTGCCCTATCTCCATCGCCTCAATCGTTCCTTGGTTAACGATATAGCAGCCCTTTCTGGGGAAAATAGTGATGAGGACGGAACTTTGCTAGAGTCGCGCCTGCTTACTAGCCAACGCGCGATCGCGAAACTTTTGACTCTCCATAGCGGTGAGATTCGCAGCTTTGACTTTGATCGCACTAACTTAGCGGGACGGTCAAATCAAGACCCTCAATTTACCTTAGTTTTAGATCGGGTGGACTTAGCTGGAAATAGCTTTCGGGGCGCAATTCTCAGTAACGCCAGCTTAGAGAATAGCCGTTTCTACGGGGCAGGGGAAGATGGTCGTTTTGGCACATTCGATGATTGGATTTCTGATCTCAGTGGGGCAGATTTCAAGGAAGCAAACTTACGGGGAGCAATTTTAACCCTTGCCTTAATTGAAAATACTAATTTGATGGGTGCTAACTTGCAGCAAGCTGATCTCAGGGAAGCTCAACTCACTGGTTCAAACCTCAGTAGGGCTAATTTAGTTGCAGCAAACTTAACCGCAGCAGTATTGAAAAATACTAGTTTGACAGGAGCAAACCTCACCGAAGCTAACTTTTATCGGGCTAACTTGCAGGGGGGAAGTTTAGTAAAAATAGAAGGCGCAGGAGCAAACTTTTCCTCTGGGGATCTCACTCAATCCAACTGGCAAGAAGCAAACTTATTTCAAAGTAATTTTAGTGATACTAACTTGCGTGAGGCTAATCTCGCAGCCACGGATTTAACGGGAGCGAATTTAAGAAACACAGATCTTCGTAATGCAGATCTGCGTAATGCTAATTTAAGTCAAGCAGACTTACGAGGGGCAAATTTAGCAGAGGCAAATTTCCAAGGAGTAAACTTTAGCCAAATCCTTGCTCCTAGTTCTGACCAGTTTCTTGCACCTGCTCCTCAAGAGGCTTCTGCTGCCAAAATTGAGGGGGTAGATTTTTCTAAAGTGAGAAATCTTAATATTCGACAGGTTGAATTGATTTGTCGTCAAGGAGGAAAGCACCCTCAGTGTAGTTAGGAGTTGGGATGTGAGTTTGGGTTTATAGCTATTTAAGTCTTTTTCCATTACCAATTCGACCCTGGAGAGTGTAGAATGTGACGGTTGTATAGAACGACACAGACTGTGATTGAGCGATATACTCTCCCAGAAATTGGCGAAATTTGGACAGACGAATATAGATTAAAGACCTGGCTGCAAGTAGAAATTGCAGTTTGTGAGGCACAAGCAGAGTTGGGTTATATTCCCATGGAAGCAGTAGAGGAAATTAAAGCAAAAGCGAACTTTGACCCGAAAAGGGTTCTTGAAATCGAGGCGGAAGTTCGTCATGATGTGATTGCTTTTCTCACGAATGTTAATGAATATGTGGGGGATGCGGGGAGATATATACACCTGGGACTGACGAGTTCAGATGTTCTTGATACTGCCTTAGCTTTACAGTTGGTAGCAAGCTTAGATTTGATTTTAGGACGGGTTGAGGAGTTGTCTCAATCTATTCGCTATCAAGCCCAACAACATCGCTACACCGTGATGGTAGGACGCTCTCACGGCATTCATGCTGAACCGATGACCTTTGGCTTTAAGTTAGCTGGGTGGTTAGCGGAAGTATTGCGAAATCGCGATCGTTTGGTACGCTTACGGCAGGAAATCGCTGTGGGTAAGATGTCGGGGGCTGTGGGAACTTATGCTAATCTAGATCCTCGCGTCGAAGCAATTGCTTGTCAAAAACTGGGACTCCAACCAGATACTGCTTCAACCCAAGTTATTTCGCGCGATCGTCATGCGGACTATCTCCAGCAGTTAGCACTTCTAGCTGCCTCTATTGAACGCTTTGCGGTAGAAATTCGCAACCTCCAACGCACGGACGTTTTAGAAGTAGAAGAATACTTCTCTAAGGGACAAAAGGGGTCTTCTGCAATGCCCCACAAGCGTAACCCAATTCGGTCTGAACGCTTAACGGGAATTGCAAGAGTAATTCGCGGTCATGCGATCGCAGCCTTGGAAAATGTTGCCCTTTGGCACGAAAGAGATATTTCCCATAGTAGTGTAGAAAGAGTAATCTTTCCCGATGCTTGTACTTTAGTCTATTTCATGCTTTCCGAGACTTCTGACTTGGTGAAGAACCTACTGGTTTATCCCGAAAATATGAAGCGCAATATGAACGTTTATGGGGGCGTTATCTTTAGTCAACGCTTACTACTAGCGTTAGTAGAAAAAGGCATGAATCGCGAAACTGCTTATAGCCTCGTGCAAAAGAGTGCGCACCAAGCTTGGAATAGTGAAGGGGGAAATTTCCGTGATTTAGTGACTAAAGATGAACAAATCACGCAAACATTATCGGAGGAAGAGCTAAATGCTTGTTTCGATCCACAATATCAGATTAGACACTTAGATGAAGTCTATCAGCGACTAGATATTTAAGCTATCTTGAAAGAAAGCTTATTTAAGATTGAGAAACAATGGCAAAAGCAACTTGGAACGGTGTAACTTTAGCAGAAAGTGATAACTGTGAAATCGTCGAAGGAAACTACTATTTCCCCTCTGATTCAATTAACCAAGAATATTTTCAGCCGAGTGAAACCAAAACTAGCTGTCCCTGGAAAGGCATGGCTAGTTATTACAACGTAGTTGTTAATGGTCAAGAAAACCCTGGTGCAGCCTGGTATTATCCTGAAGCAAAAGAGAAGGCTAAAAATATAGAAGGTTATGTTGCTTTTTGGAAAGGGATAAAAGTTGAAAAATAACTAAGAACAGATAGAGAGTCAAAGAATATAGAGCTTACTCACCTTTAGCATAAAATTAGGTCAGCACCCCGTACTGAAGTAACTCCGCTTCATGCCTCGGATTACTCAGTTAGTTGACCAGTCTAAGCCTTAACTGGCTACGTTATCTAAGTCAGGATACCTTGAGGTGCTTGCCAGCCTCTCGCTCTATCGTTAACTAT
>JBBQDV010000059.1:0-14578 GCA_038320005.1 Cyanophyceae cyanobacterium | reverse complement strand
AACTCCTGTGCAATATTGGTGACAGGACAGTAACGAATTAACTTTTTGACCCAGGTTAAAGTTGTATCTACTCGGTGCTGAAGGCTCGGTGCTAACCAGCCTTTTCGTCTTTTTCTGTTCAAGAATCGAGCAGGACGATAGCGAGTTTTGCGATTACGGCGACTGCGACGAAGAGATCTACGGGATTCCAGTTTGTCTTTAATCTGTTGACCGCGATGAGTTAATTCGCCTCCCCAAATAACTTTGTTCCCTTGAACTAAGGCGAGTCCCGTTGTTTTTGAACCTGGATCTATTTTGATGGCTAAAGGTTTAACACATACTTCAGATTCCTCATACAGGATAATGGTGAACGGATAGCAACGGAAGACCGCAGCTTTTTTCTGAGTCAGTAACAATCTTGCTTGCGCAGGATGAACTGGGTTGCAAGGTTTTCTGTTGGTATCAATAACGAAAACATGATTAGACATGGGTGACTCCAATTTCTTGGGTAATTTCTGCCTCGACAAACTTATTGGGGCTTGTTCGGTCTAACTCACTTACTTAACCCGATTAAATATGTTTAAAGTTAGACTACATGGCGAGAGACTGGCACGTATCTCAAGGTGTAATGACTCTAATAAGGGAGTTTATTAAAAAACTTAGTCTGGTCACGTTTAGGCTTTTGCAAGCCCCCGTTAAACCGTGTTAGCGGTTAACGGCGGGTTCGTGACAAGATATTATTGGTTTAAGGTTTTACGTTTATTGTAGAAACATCCCAAAATAGCGCGATCGCGATCGCGATTAACAAAAAGGCTGCTGCGGTTTCAGAGGTCTTAGGAGACACCCGTTTTGATAACCACCTCCCAAGTAATACCCCTAATAAACTAGTGGTAAACAAAGCTGTAGCTGCCCCTGCGAAGACAATCCAAGGAGACTGGGACTCTGCACTCATTAACAGAGTTGCGAGTTGGGTTTTATCCCCCATTTCTGCGAGGAAAATTGTAATAAACGTTGAACCAAATACTCCCCAAAAGCCCTTCTCAAATAACAACTTGTTCGTCATACCTTTCCATCTCCTGGGAATCTTCCCCATAAACACCGCTAATCTGCTCTTGACAACACTCAACTGCAAAATCTTCAAATTCGGTGATTTCTACATCATACATTTGCTGAAAAATATCTGGCTGTACTCGACAAAAACGGGGACGCTCATCATAAATATCACACTGGCGAGTTTGGGCGTTAAAATTAATGCACCAACCGTCTTCTCCCACCATACCCAGATACAGTTCTAGTTCTGCGGTTGTGAGATAGGTTTCTAGGTCAGGTCGTGCAGTGGGGTCAAGATGACAGCAAGCTCCACAGTTTTGGACACATTTCCAGTTTGCCATAAGATTTTGTTCCGTAGGATGTTTTGCTTGAAGAAAGCTCGATTTTATTAAAATTTGTATCTTTTCTGAAAAACAACAAGAATTTGCCCACTATGATGTACAGTGGTGTTTTGTGTTCAACAGTATAAACTAAGTTGAATAAAATTGGGAGAGGATATGGATTTTTTAAACAGCCTTGTGAGTAACATTAATTTTGAAGCATTAGTTCAATTAACTTTTGTTGCTCTAATTATGATATCGGGTCCTGCTGTGATCTTTTTACTAGCTGCTCGCGGTGGCGACCTTTAACCAACCTAGCTTTAAGAATACTTTGCTAAAGTTTGCAATGACTGCATTTTGTTATTGTTGTTATTGCAAACTTAGTAGAGTTTCTCTGAGAATTTAAATATTTCCTTCGTTTTTCAAGGCTTGTACTGCTAAAAATCCTAACACGGCGACACTCGCCATAGTTCCCCACTTCAGAGATTGCATTATTCTATTGCTTGTGAGTTAAACTTTTACCTTATTTAATTCGTAGATCAATTAGGAAGTAACAACCCCAAGATAGGTGTTGTTAATTTCAAATTTCTCTTAACGTCTATTTCCGCATCCAGTTTACAATCTTAGAATTGCTTAATTTCTCGAAAAACCTTACTAAACTAATGTTAGCTCAACCATCATTTCAATTTAGAACTGCTAATTCTAAAGATGATTATTTGATTACTAAACACTTTTATCAAATGTGGCGAGATATTGGTGCTAGGGATGATGAGATTCAACCTAATTGGCAAGAAATTACGCTGCAATTTATAGAACAAGCGCGTCAAAATTTGCAATTTGTTGATGGTAATAGTATGTGGTTAGATTTACAGGGTTGAATTAGGAACAAAGGTTTTTAAAAACCGTAAGAATATAGTTAAGCCTTAATTATTTAAGAATTTGGAAAAGTGGCAATGAAATTAGTTCTTGAAACCGAAGAGATGAATACTTATCTGACCGCCTCTGAGATTATTGATTTTAACAATAAGGCGATTCAAGCATTATCTCAACAATTTTTGCAGACAACTAAGAGCGAAATTGAACGAGTTAAAGCAATTTATGAATTTGTGCGCGATCGCGTTTCTCATTCATTTGATATTCAAGGTAAAGTGGTAACATGCGCTGCATCAGATGTACTCAAAAATCAAGAAGGTATTTGTTTTGCAAAAGCTCATTTGTTAGCTGCGCTTCTGCGTAGTGTGGGGATTCCCTCTGGATTTTGTTACCAACGCTTAGTTTTTGATGATACAGAACCAAAATATTTAACACTACACGGTTTAAATGCTGTTTATTTAGCAAGTTTACAGCGTTGGATTCGCTTAGATGCGCGTGGAAATAAACCAGGAGTTACAGCGGAATTTGATCTAGATAAAGAAACTTTGGCTTTCCCCGTAAGAACAGAACTTAATGAGATAGACTATGTTACGATTTATCCTCAACCGAATGCCAATGTGGTTAAAATTCTACTAATCAGTAAAACCTTAGAACAGCTAGTTTCTCATCTTCCCAAAGAATTGTAATAGAGAGAGATTTTCTAAATCAAAGTAGCGATGGTGTTAAGTGAAATTAACTAATTCAAAGAATCCTCTTTCGCAAATATTGCTACCTGCAATAGTAACCCAGACTTTAAGTTTTACTAGTTTTGTTGATAGGGTCAATGCAGAAATTTTCTTTGAAGGAGAAACAAACATCGCATCAGCCCCAGAAAGCTTTACACCTCGTTTACGACAGGAAATTCCACCTCCACCCCCTCAACCGTCCCCTTCCCCAGAACCCCCAGAGTTTCAGCAGCCTCCTTTGAAGCTAGAAAGCCTTACTACTGATTTTCGGCGCGATTTAGATAATTTTGACCGACTTAATCTTTTTTTTGAACCGACAGCCCGTTTTCGTCTTCCTAATGGGGATAGCTTATCGGTAACAACAGGGGTTAACTATTTTAATCAAGATAAGGTTGAATCTATTGTTAATGTTCCTTTACGGGTAGGTTGGGAAGGAAAGATTGATGAGACAACGGTAGGGGTAACTGGTGGGGTTGATTTCTTTGACCGTTTACCGATCGCGCCCAATTTACGAGCTAGAATAGAACATCCCATCTATAGCAACGTCAGCCCAACGGGAAGATTTCTTTCTGGTTTAACTGTATCAGGTGAAATTGAATATGCACCTTACAAGTTTAATGCTCGCACGTTAGAGAATGAAATTCAAACTTTGCACTTCGGTCCGAGTCTTTATTGGCAAATTGATCCAGATATGAGCTTGTTTTCTACGTTTCGTTATGGTGATTATAGTGATGGTAATGAAGAGTTTCAATCTTTTACTCGCTTGGAACGGAATATAGGAGAGTTTTTTGTTGCAGCTAATTTGTTTACTTGGAGTTATACAGAGGATGTCCAAGAAGCAACGGGATATTTTTCACCACCTGACTTTTTAGTTTATACGGGGGAAGTGGGTTGGCAAGCAAAAGTGACAGATTTTCTGCGTTGTCGTGTAGCTACGAGTTTTGGACAACAGCGTTTAGAAGGAAACTTCGATTTTGCGAATAGTTATACGGGGAGTTGTACCGCAATAGTGTCTCGGAATTTTGAGTTTGACCTTAGCTACACTTACTCAAATGTTTTTGAACGTAATACTGGAGATAGTACCTTTAATAATCGCGCGATCGCGACTCAATTGCGCTTTAACTTTTAAATTCCTAAATAAACTGAAAATTTGGAACTATTTCCCCTAAAATCTTTTCATTATCCTCATCTTGCTATAATCTATTACAAATACTGAGAAGCCTATGAGTTCTGAATTTGAGCCACCCCCAAGAACATGGAATTTTCTAGCAATCACAGGGGGAATTGTGAGCGCGATCGCGATTATAATTGGTTTAAAGTTTATTTCCAATCGTCTATCAGAAACCGCAACTTTTCCCTATCTTAATCAAGCAGATAGCCCCTCCACAGATGCAAAATTAGATGCAGAAGATGCAAAGATTGTCGCAATAGATGCAGCCTCGTTTGAATTACCAGGGAATCCAGTTACAAGTCAAAATCTGCAAACCACAACTCCCTACGTCCCCACAGAACCAGGAGAATTGACTTCTGAACAACTGAAGATAGCGCAAACCGCTTGGCTATATTTTCAGAACAACTGGAATCAAGAAACAGGACTAGTTAATTCTGTTGATAACTTCCCCTCCGTAACCATGTGGGATCAAGCTGCGGGAATGGCTGCTTTAGTTAGTGCATATGAGTTGGAGATTATTTCAGAAGCAGAGTTTAGCGAGAAAATGACTCAAGCTTTAGAAACTCTCGCAAATTTACCTCTTTACAACGATGAGTTACCGAACAAAGTCTATAACGCCCAAACCTTAATCCCTGTCGATTATGGGGAACTCGAAACCGAAGCAGAAATTGGTTGGTCAGCCATTGATTTAGGAAGAATCGCCCTTTGGTTAAAAATTATTGCAGCCAGATATCCTGAATTTACAGAATCAGCAGAAGCAGTTTGGGACTCTTGGGAGACTGACCGCTTGACCGATGAGGGGGAAATGTATGGGACAAGCGTAGTTGCTGGTAAAGAGCAATATAATCAAGAAGGTCGCTTAGGCTATGGAAACTATGCAGCCTATGGCTTAAAACTGTGGGGGTTAGATGTAGAAGCAGCCCTTAACGCCACAAAAAATGCTGAATTTGTTAATCTGTATGGCATTGGCGTTCCCTATGATAAAAGAGATTCGGAAACATCAGGGGCGAATAACTATGTCCTCACCGAACCTTATATCTTAGATGGGATTGAAACTGGATTTTCTGGTTTACCGAAAGCTTATGCTGACCGCATCTTAGAAGCTCAAGAAGCCCGTTATTTAGCCACAGGTGAACTTACAGCCATCACTGAAGATAATTTAGACCGAGAACCTTATTTTGTTTACAACAGTCTCTTTGTCAATGGGAAACCTTGGTCAACTATCACCGATACTGGGAAAAGCTATAACCATCTAACTTTTTTGAGTGCTAAAGCCTCTATTGGTTTAGACTCTCTCTATAAAACAGATTATACGGAGAAATTAGTTGATTTCGTCCAAGAAAATCTTAAAGTAGATAAGGGTTGGTATAACGGTTATTATTCCTATCTAAATGAACCTAATACTGCTCTGACTGCTAATAATAATGGGGTAATTCTAGAAGGTATTTTATACGAAAAGGTGGGTCAACCTTTAATAGTTTGGGCAGGAGTTGAAATAGAAGAATAAATTTATAGTCACCGTGATGAACTCTGCTACTAATTGTCACGAAGATCAAATCAATTGTTGAAATATCTCTAACCTTAGGTGCAAAATGAAAAGAAAAAGTAAACCCCTTCTTTGGCGACTCTTTCCTTCCTTCTTATTAATTAGTTCTCTTTCTCCCAGTTTACTTATTTCCCTTTCTCCTATCGCTACTGCTCAAACGCCTTCCCTTAATCCTGCAATTTGTCGAGAAATTGTTTCGCCTTTATCTCCAGAAGAACAGATGTTTGCTCGCGAAGCATGGCAATATTTTATTAATAATTATAACCCTGAAACAGGTTTTACTAACTCCGTTAATGCCTATCCTTCTGGGACGCTTTGGGACATGGGAAACTATCTCATGGCTTTGAATGCAGCGAAACAATTAGGTTTAATTGAACAAGGTGATTTTGATTCACGGTTGAATAAGTTTCTGGAAACATCGAGCCGACTACCACTATTTGAAAACACATTACCGAACAAAGTTTATAACACCGCCACAGCCCAAACTGTCGATTATGGTAATAACGTTTTAGACAGGGGAATTGGTTGGTCTGCTTTAGATATTGGTCGCATCTTAGCAGCGTTTCATGTAATTCGTACTTGTCACCCTCAATATGAAGATTGGATTAAAGATATTTTAGGAAACTGGAATATTGAAAAATCTGTTCAAGACGAGAAACTTTATGGCGCAACGGTTCTACCTGATGGTCAAACCTTATTAGTACAAGAAGGGCGTTTAGGTTATGAAGAATATGCTGCTCGTGGTTATGAACTTTGGGGCTATTCTGTACCTCAAGCCATTAGTTTAGACCCTTTCAAATTAGTAGAAGTAAATGGGGTACAAATTCCCGTTGACCAACGCGATTTTCAACAAACAAATGCGAATAATTATGTCGTCAGCGAATCCTATATTTTAGATGCAATTGAGTTTGGTTTAGAAGGCAGTTTAGCCCAATACGCCCCGAAAGTTCTCGAAGCCCAAAGAAGACGCTATGAAGAAACGGGAGAACTGACCGCAGTTACAGAAGATAATATTGATCGCGCCCCCTACTTTCTCTATAATACGGTCTATGCGAATGGGAAACCCTGGGCAACAATTACGGAAAATAATCAAGACTATCCCGAACTGCGTACCTTTAGCACCAAGGCTGCGTTAGGGTGGTATTTCCTCTATCCTGATGACCCCTACGCCCAGAAGCTTTATGAAGCTGCTAAGAACCTGAGAAGTCCTGATGGTGGGGGATTTTGGGCAGGGATGTATCAAGAAACTAATCAGCCGAATGCGGTTTTAACGGGCAATACGAATGGCTTAGTCCTCGAAATGCTCTATTTCAAAGCGAGGGGAAGAAAGCCTTTAATTGGTGGCGCAAATGTTACCTTTGATCGGGGAAATATCCCAGGAGATACCTCTGCACTTCCTGTCACACCTCCTCCTTCGCCTCAAGTGTCAGAACCTCCTCAAAGTATTCCTCGCACCCCCATAAACGCCCCAACACCCTCGCCAACTCGCGCTCCTAGTTCAGACCTCAACGTTAATCCTGTGGCATCTCTGGGCGCACCGCAGCCCTCTGCTTGCCCAAAGTTGGGTCGCCCCCTATCTGTCCCAGAAAGACGCTATGGAGCAGCAGCTTGGCAGTATTTTGAAACTAACTATAATCCTAATACGGGTTTAGTGCGCGATCGCGCTGACATGAATGCTACTAGTTTATGGGGTATGGGAGACTATATCTCCGCCTTACACGCAGCCCGTTCCCTGGAAATTATCACCCCCCAAAACTTTGACCTGCGAGTACGCAAATTACTCGGCGCAATGGAACGCTTACCCCTATTTGCAGGACAACTTCCCCATCGGGGCTACAGCACCACAAACCTCACCCCCATTGATTATGGTGCAAATCCTAGCTTAGAAAACAGCACCAATCCTAGTGCGGAAGGAACAGGTTGGTCAGCCTATGATATTGGACGGATGCTAACAGCCCTCCATACCCTAAAAACTTGCTATCCTCAGTATCAAAACGTTGTCGATGAAGTAGTTCTAGAGTGGAATTTCATGAGCGTTGTCCAAAACGGAATGCTTTTCAGTGGTACAACTACTAAAGATAGTAATGGCAGACAGATTACCCGTACAGAACCAGCTTCTCGCTTCGGTTATCAAGAATATGCTGCTCGTGGCTTTGCTCTCTGGGGCTTTGATACCGCTCAAGCGGAAGTAGGAGGGAACTATAGCACCACAGAAATTGAAGGGGTTACAGTACCCATCGGGAGAGAGGGAAATACAACCCATGTAACCACTGACCCCTTTGTGCAATATGGCTTAGAATTTGGCTTTGACCCAGAGATGTCTGCATTAGTCAAGCCGATTTTAGAAGCTCAATCGCGGAGGTATGAGCGCACAGGACAATTCACTGCTGCAACTACCACATTAATGCCCACAGCACCTTATATTATTCATAACAGCATTATCAACAAAGATCGACAATGGGCAACCGTAACCGATACAGGGGAATTTGTCCCGAATGAGCGTGTCGTTGGTACTGCTGTGGCTTTCTCTTTATACGCCCTTTTTCCCAACCATGAATATACCCCCCGACTTTGGAACGCAGTCACCGACCTCTATAACCCCCGTTTAGGTTATTACGAAGGTTACACCGAAAATACAGGCAGACGGGCTGGAGGCTTTAGCAGTAGTACCAACAGCGTTGTCCTCCAGTCTCTTCTTCATCTTGTCACCGATAGCCAACCCTTAGTTCAACCAGAAGCTTCGCGTAAATCTCCCTGGTGGCGCAGGATAGCAGCAGGAGATTTAGGACAAGGACTTCCGCAACAACCGCAACCCACTATTCGTTTACAACGAGAGGGAAATCATACTGCTTGGGTAAGTAAAGATTAATTATTTTTAACTTAGGAATTGCATAACTACCAATGTACACACCCACCACCGTTGTTGAAAATACGCCCAATTTTGTCGGTAATGTGCGCACTACTTTAAAAAAGCGCACGCTGCTTTTCCGCTTTCTAGTCGAAATTAACCTGATTTTGGGAGGTTGGTATCTCTACTGGCGGATTACCGATTCGATCAATTTTGCTGCTTTGTGGTTGTCGATTCCCCTCCTACTAGCAGAAATTTATAGTTATGTGGGGGGAGTAATGTTTTTCGTGGGTCTATGGCGACCGATAGTACGTCAGGTTAAATCTTTAGATCAATTAACTCCACCTCTTCCCACCGCAGAAATGCCCACTGTTGATATTTTTATCACCTGTTATAACGAACCAGTGGAGATGATTGAGGAAACCGCGAGGGCTGCTTTAGCCATTGACTATCCAGAGACAAAACTGGCGGTGTATATTCTTGATGATGGCAATTCCCCCCAAGTGCGGACGATGGCGAAAAAATTAGCATCCGCAGACCTGGAATCTCCCCAACTGCAAAGGGTTCGGGCAGAAATGGAAAAAACGCGATCGCGTTTAATTGTCCAACGCCAACAACTCGAATATCTCACCCCAGAACTTGCTAAAGCGGAAGAATATCTCACCACCTTTCACTACTCGACGATCAGTGATCTCAATGCCTTTAGTGGTATTTTAGATTGGTATAACTCCCTCAAACCTAGCTTTGTCCCGATGCGAACTTGGCTAGAATGTCAAACCGCCCTTTCCGAAGCCTTCAGTAATGCAGTAGAACACGCCCATCACCAAAAACCACCCACTACCGAAATTGACTTAGAAATTACCCTTTTCACCCATTCAATTCAAATACGCATCTTAGATCAAGGGCTTCCCTTTGATCTGGAAAAATCTCTGCAAAACTTGCCTCAAAAAGGGGATGAAATGGCAGAACGGGGTAGAGGTCTAGCCCTTTTAGAGAAAATTGCTGACTATGTTAACTATACCCAACTTCCTGACGGACGCAACTGCTTTTTATTAGTTAAATCCTATACCCAAATTGAAGAAGAACAAGAGTCAATTGAAGCTAAACTCAGCAGCTACTTACAAAGCTTTCATCAAGCCTTGGTATTATTAAATGCTAACCATAAAAACATACCTGATTACCTTGCAGCGCAGAAGAAATCATTAGATAAAGAAATTCGTCGTCAAGAATTAAAAATCAAGAATCTGGCTCGTTGTCGCTATATCGCCCGTCCGAAGCCAGAAGGGAAGGCACACCATGCGAAAGCAGGTAACATCAACTACGCCATTTTTTCGGGAGAAACTTCAGGAGATTTTATCCTCACCCTTGATGCAGACCATATTCCTAAACCCCATTTCCTCAAACGGGTTTTACCCTACTTTTCCACCTATAACCCCTACTCTGGTCACTACGAAAGTAATCAAATTGCTTTTGTGCAAACCCCCCAATCCTTTTATAACTTACCTGCTGACGATCCCTTCGCCCATTCCGCCAACCTCTTCTATGGACCAATTCAACAGGGAAAAGATGGCATGGGTGCAGCCTTCTATACTGGCACAAATGCAGTATTAAGAAGAGAAGCCCTACTACGGGCAGGTTTGAAAAGCTTTGCTGATATGTACGCAGAAGATGCCAGTTATTTAGATGAATTTGAACTAATTGGTGGGGTTTCCATTAACAGTATTACCGAAGATATGAATACTGCGATGCGGTTACATAATGCGGGTTGGAAATCTGCTTATCATCACGAAATCCTTGCGGAAGGTTTAGCCCCCGATGACCTTAGTTCCACCCTCAAACAACGGCTCAGATGGGCGCAGGGGACGATTCAAGTGCTACTACGGGAAAATCCTTGGAATAAACCAGGATTATCGTTTTGGCAGCAGTTGCAGTATTTTCAGACCATGTATAGTTACTTTTCTGGTTTCTTTACCCTGATTTTTATTGCTTGTCCCATTATCTATTTCTTTACTGGAGTGATTCCCGTTGATACCTATGGATATCAGTTTGTTCTCTATTTTGCTCCTGCTTTTATCGTCAATCGCCTGACCTTTATTGCAGCCAGTTGGGGCATTCCTGCGCGAGAGGCTTGGCGATCTGAACAATACGCGATCGCGCTTTTCCCCCTCTTTATTCAAGCCGTATGGAGCGTTTTCACAGGGAAACCAATTAAATTCCAAGTCACCCCCAAACAGCGTCAAGCAGGGGTTTATTTTCGCTTAGTCCTGCCCCAAATCGCTATTTTTGTCCTCACCTTAGCCGGACTGGCTTGGTCAATCTTCCGTTATCTCAGAGGTGAGTTAGAAAACCCCCTAGCCTATCTCGTCAATTCCGCTTGGGCAATTTATAACTTATCTTTATTATGGGCAATAGTTCGGGCTGCCTATTGGAAGCCTGAAAAAAGCTAATTGCTGAAATTCCAAAAACCTGTAAACTAGCTGTTGTTATCTTCACCCAAAACAAACATGACTGTAGCAATTATTGAATCAACTGGTATCTTAGATGGTGTCACTTCCAATGAACTGCGCCAAGAAGTTCGCGATGCAATTGAACAAGGCGCAAATAATATTCTCATTGACTTTCGAGAAGTAACATTTATCAACAGTTCTGGATTAGGTGCATTAGTCGCAACCCTCAAAAGCGTAAGAGCATCAGGAGGAGAACTTTATCTATGTTCCTTGAATGATCAAGTGAGAATTGTTTTAGAATTAACTAACATGGAAAATGTATTTAAAATCTTTAAAGACCGCTCAGAATTTAAAACAAAAGTAGTAAATCCTTAAAGCTTGTTGTCAATCCTTGACCCAAAACCAATATGATTGTAAAAATTATTGAACCAACGGGTGTTCTAGACGATGGCGTAACTTCAAATAAACTTCGCCAAGAAGTTCGTGAGGCAATCGAGCAAGGCGCAGAGACAATTCTAATTAATTGTCAAAAAGTAACCTTTATTAACAGTTCTGGCTTAGGATCACTAGTCGCAACTCTCAAAATTTCACGAGCATCAGGAGCTTCGCTATACCTATGTTGTTTGAGCGCTCAGGTGAAAATTGTTATCGAACTAGCTAATATGGAGTTTGTCTTCACAATTTTCAAAGACCGTTCTGAATTTGAAGCAAAAGTCGTGAATGTTTAAATCTTCTTCTCAACCATTGCCAAATCTTTGCCGTGCAACCATCACAATTCCAATTCATCCTGAAAAGAAACGAATTACTGTCTAATCGCAATTTTTAACAAAGAAAAATCATCATCCAAGGTATCATTTTGATTAAGTTCTTGCACTTGCTGGTAAATTGTTTCTAACTGATCTTGCTTGATTTCTGGTTCATTGACTAATAATTCTATAAAAGCATCAATTCCCATTATCTCACCATTAGAAAGAGGAATTTCATAGACACCATCACTAAAGACATAAAGAATACTTTTACTCGGAACTTGAATACTTGCTTGCTTAAACTTCAGATCTGGAAACATCCCAATTGGCATATTTCTTTGTTGTAATTGTTGGATATTGATATTCTTGGGATTGGGACTTTGAGATAGTAAAATCGCCGGAGGATGACCTGCTGCTGCATAAACCAGTTCATTAGTTACAGGATTATAAACCCCATACCAAATAGTAAAATAATCATCACCCTCTTCATTCATTTGAAAGACCCGATTAAGTCCCGCTAACACTTCATGAGGTTTAGAAAAATCTGTATTTGCTAAAGATTGGGAGCGCAAAATATTGAGAATAGATACAGATAAAAGCGCAGCTTTTACCCCATGTCCTGCCACATCTAAAACATAAATAACTAAATGTTCAGGGTCGCACCAAAAGTAATCAAAAGCGTCCCCTCCTAACTGTAAAGAAGGCTCAAATTTCTGCTCAATCTGGACAATTTTATTTAAAGGTTGTGGCAGAAGCGAACGCACATAAACTCCTGCTTGATTCAATTCCCGTTGCAAGATTTCCACTTGGTTTTGAACTTCTGTCTCAGCTTGTTTACGCTTGATAAATTGACCAATCTGACTCCCTACCGCTTCCATCAATTTCAGCAAAGCATCATCCGTTTCTTGCACTCCTTTTTGGTAGAAACACATTATCCCCAACATCTCATCCCCAACTGCTAAGGGAATCGCAAAAGCTGAATGAAGTCCCACCTGAGCTAAAATTTCCGGCTCTAAACAATATTCTGTTTTTACTATATCCTCAATCCAAACTGGTTGTTGATGTTGCCAAACTTGACCCCAAAAGCCATAATCCTTTGCGAGGATGGTTTGTTTCCTAACGGCTTCTAAGTCTTTGACAAAGTGTTTTTTAGCTTCAGAAACATTTTGCTGCCAAGTTTCCGTACAGCGTAGTACAGAACGAGGTTTTTCTAGTGTCCATAGTTCTCCACGTTCCCATTCTAAACCTTGCGCGATCGCGCTCAACAATTTGGGCATCGCTTCAGTGATAGTTGCTGCTGTTGCTAAAACCTGAGTTGCTGCTTGTTCCGCTTTAATATTCCGTTCTCGGCGTTTACGTTCAGTAATATCAATCCCCGTCTTAATAATAAACTCAACTTCTCCTTCCTCATTCAACAAAGCTGTATTATTCCAAGCAATCAAGCGGAGTTCACCCTCTTTCGTTAACCAATAATTTTGGATCTCTTGGGGAAAATCGCCACAGTAAATCTTCTGGAATACTTTTTTGACCTTTTCTAAATCTTTAGGTAGTAAAAATAGATCCCAAAATATGCGATTTCTCACTTCTAAAAGGGAGTAACCCGTCAATTGAGAACAAGCACTATTAAAGCGGATAATTCGCCCTTGACAATCAATCACCATCACCAAAGCTGCTGTCGTATCCACAACTGTGGAAATAAAATTACGCTCTTGAATTAAAACATCTTCAACAACCTCACGCTCGCGTATTTCATGAATAATGATGTAATAAACTGCCACAAGAATGATAAAAGTGGTCAAGATACCTAAGCTTAAGCCTACTAATTTATTTCTACTACTATTTTGCGAAGCAGTGGAACGGGCTTCTAAAAGCAAATTTTCTTCCGTTTCTAGTGCCTCTATAAGTACCCGAATTTTATTATTCCTGGTCTGATTTTCAGTAGCTTGAACCTTAGCAGCAGCAGATTCAAACCCTAGCTCTGTGCGTAGGTCAATTATATTTTGCATGTAAGCCAGTTTCTGTTCAATCAAAGGCTCAAGCTCATTAAGTCTTCGTTGTTGCTGCTGATTATCTGCTGTTATAAGTTGCAATTCCGCAAGCGCACCATCTACCTCAGTTACCGCTTGTGTGTAGTGTAATAAGTAAGTTGGCTCGCCAGTAATAACATAACCTCTTTCTGTCGTTTCTGCATCCCTAAGCAAAGAAAATAATTCCTCAACACTTTTCAAAACTACAAGAGTATGGCGAACTTGGCGATCTATTTCGATACTCTCTAAAGTGCTACGGTAGGTAATTGCGCCAATCCCCAGCAAGACCACTGAGGCTAAACTTAACCCCACCAGTATTTTTTTAAAGAATCCCCCCCGTTCTTTGCGAACTTTGCGCTTTTTTACTTGAACTAAGTTCAAATTATCTAAATTACGCCGTAACTCAAAATACTGCATGGCGTGATTTGCAAGAGTATTTAAAGCATCTAACTGTTCTTGACTAAGCTGACGAGGCTTTGTGTCCAGTACGCAGAGAGTTCCCAAGGCATAATTATTAGGAGTAACGAGGGGAACACCCGCATAAAAGCGAATATGGCTGTCTGAGGTAACGAGGGGATTATCTGCAAAACGAGGGTCTTGAGTGGCATCAGGAACAACGAGAATTTTATTTGGTTCTGTAATGGCATGGGAACAAAAAGCGATATCACGAGGAGTCTCAGCAATATCGACTAACCCTTGTTTCGATTTAAACCATTGCCTATCTTTATCCAGTAAGCTAATTAAGGAAATAGGAGTCCCACAAATATAGGCAGCTAAACGAGTTAGATCATCAAAGGTTTTTTCCTGTGGCGTATCTAAAATTTTATAGCTAAGTAGTTCTTCTAA
>JBBQDV010000058.1:0-14651 GCA_038320005.1 Cyanophyceae cyanobacterium | reverse complement strand
CGGTTACGATTACTCAAGAAATACTTATTTCCCAAGCCACCTTTCCCACCTTGGGCGATACAAACAGTTTGGTCAGGGGTGACTAAATCCGCAAGGAGTTCCCCAGTCTGAGCATTATACACCGCTGTACCACAGGGAAGCCTGAGAATACGATCTTCCCCTGCTGCACCAGTTTTATTTTTCGTTCCTCCCCGTCCACCATCATCAGCTTTAAAATAATGGGCATATCTGAAGTCTAGGAGGGTTTGTAACTCTTCAGAGGCTTCTAAAATAATCGAACCTCCCCTTCCACCATTACCCCCCGCAGGACCTCCCGCAGGGACAAATTTCTCACGACGAAAGGCGACTACACCATCGCCTCCTTTTCCTGCTTCTACTTCAATTTCAACACGGTCAATAAATTGCATTCAATTTTTCGATAAAGATAACGCTAGACATAAGACGAGATATCCTCCTGACAATCATCAGCAAGATAAGATAAAGCCCGAAAACGTAGCCCCACAAGTTGATCATACAAGGGATTGAGTTTACATAGTGGGGGAATATGGGCGACCTTGCGACCAAAAACAGTGATATCTCGTTCAAAAGGACACTGAGAGGGAACAGTTTTACAGATAAAACGAGCGACACGAGAGTCATGGATATTAATATCCTCTAGCCACTGTTTCATTGGATGCAGAATATCTGAATGGGGATAAGGAGAAGCATGAGGGGTAGAAGCTTCTTTAAGGGGAAGTTCCAGTTCTGTCTCTGTTTCTACTATCGTCTCGGACGTAACAAGGGTTATTTCTAGAGATTTTAATGCTTCAATATTTAACCCTAAAGCAGAGTGGTATTCATGAACAACTTTTGCTTCAGCTTTTGAGTAAATTCCGTTCGCTAATGCCATCATAACCGCAGTACGTAAAAAGTTTTCCGCAATTTCTTTATCTTCCCCCAGCACTTTCGCTAAATCTTCTGGGGTAATTGGTTCTAAGGAATCGACATCAACAGAGGGGACGAGTTGATTTTGAGTTAATTCCGCAACTAAATCTTTTTCTTCTTCAGCAAATTCTCCATCAGCCCAAGCAATCGTTAGTAAACCTCGTAACCAGGCTGAGATTTGTTCATCGGTATAGGTATAAGATTGAGCAGCGTTAGCCATTACATCCTCCACGTCACAGTCGTTTCTTTTCTAATGTTAACAAATGTTAATCACTTTTCTCGTGACAATACCTATCTCTTTTTTGTTCCAGTCGAGCTAGGAAATTTCTCTACTAGGCGCAAAAATTGTTGACTGGATTTTTAATCTGAGGACATGAAGTTTCAAGTGCGATATAATCACTTTGAAACTCAGCGTAACCTAAAGTCTATGCTCCCTCATGATTTTCTCATGCTCATGTTATTACTCAGTCCTGGAATGCTTCTTTCTGTGATCGTCATGTTAACCTTTTCTAAAGGAGGCTGATTATTGGAAATATCTAGCCCTACTCCTCTTGAGTTGAGGGTTCTTACCGTTCATTGTTTAGGTTTCCCTCAAATTGACTCTAATCGATCATTAGAATCCTGTATCTCCCAGGACAAGGAAAGTTATTAGGGCTAAACGAGAATAATTAGATTACGGTTGGTCGTCAAGGAAGCCTGAATCTGCGAGAGTCCCTTCTAGTTCCATACGCTGTTCTACTTTTCGCAGGAAGTAGCCAGTCATCATTGCTGAACCCAATAGTTTCGCTAGATGTTCGCGGTCGGTGGTAATTTCCACATTAAAGTTTTCGGTGGGTAGGAGTCCAACTAATCCTTGGACATTGTGGCTAATAATTTCACGAATTTCAGGAGTAGCAGATTGGGCTACTTGCGCTAAAGCGTCTGGATGTTGCTGCTGTAGGTACTTAAGTAAAGGATTGAGGGATTGATCTTCTGGATCTGGGCGACTAAAATCAGGATTAAAGACCATTAGTAGTAGTTGAGTTTTGCTTTTACTCTACGTTCAATGTAAACGATGAAGGCGTTTTTAGCATAACAAATTGCTGATCACGATAAAGATTCTTGCAGAAGTTGGGGGAGTTCGTCAATCTCAAAATACTGATGAAATTTACTTGTTACTTCTAGCCAATAAGAACGCCCTTCGGTTTGACGACGTTTGCGTACCATTCCTTGCGCAGTTAGTTCTTGTACTTGCTGATAAGCACTACTTCCGCGCAATTCTATCAGTTCTGTTTGTAGTATCGGGGCTTTAAGCGCGATCGCGGCTAAGGTTCTTAATGCGCCTCTTCCTAATTCTGGTGGAACTAGGGTGTGCATCCATTCTTCATAAGTAGAACGCAGTTGTAAGCTATAGCCGACAGGAGTTTCGATCACTTCTAAAGCACTATCACGATGGGCATAATCCGCGATTAAATCTAGTAGAGCAGATTCGACTAAATCGCGATCGCGCGGATGACCAGTTTCAGTATCGCACCCCAAGTATTCAATAATTTCGACAACAGACAAAGGTTGTCCCTTGAGATATAAAATCGCCTCTACCTGAGCGGTTAGAGATTGGTTGATAGGAGTTGAAACAAATTGAGATTGAACCATCCATCTATCATAGTATGAGGCAAAAAATGCTTACTCCAAGAAAACACTTAGTCAACAATAACTAAGCCATCTTCATCATCGACAACAGGTGATCTTATTTCTGCTAAAGTTTTCCAACCAGGTGTCCAAATCGACACATCCTTGAGTTGCTTCACATTTAGCCAGAAACGGGTTTGGGGGTCGCAGGAGGCAGTCATTTCCGCAAAAACCCACTTACCTTCCTCTTGGCGGTTAATCACCTGAAAATGTCGCCAGCCCCAGGTAGAACTAACCGCTGTCCACTTAGACCCTAGCAAATGAGGGAATTTCTTCTTTTTAGCCATGTCTAAATTGATTTGTTGAGTATCTACCAACCTAATACAGAATGAAAGTCCACAGGTTCACGGGGAGCTTCCTTTTCTGGTTCAGTACGAATCTCAGCACAAAATGTTGCTGTACTTAAACCCCCGAAACGTTTCACGGTACTAGTCCGTAAGCGCAGGTCAGGACTCGGAAACCAAAACCGTTCAGTCGTACTCATCGTTTCATAGTCGGTACTTAGCAACAGGGCATCATCATCATCAATTTCATAGCGTCCAATTACAGGGACAATCTCAGCATAGCCTCTTTCGCGCAAAAGCTGTCCTTGCTTGGGATTATCCTGATCAGGGACAAGAGCAAAAACCGTTGTTCCTTGATGATTTTCGTCTTCCTTATCCCATGCCATTTCCCCGTTCCAACTGACAAATGCGCCCCCAACCGCGAGGCTAGGATCAACATCGTGGAGTTGACAGATTTCTGCTACTTTAGGGTCATCCGCAGTTAGAGATTCAACAACTATATTAGAACTACCCGCTTCTGAGCGTCGAAAGGGTAAATGGTGGGTCGTGCGTTGCGATCGCCATTTTCCTGCACTTTGCTGAAAAAAGGTCATTGCATCCATTCTCTATTTGCTCCCTAATTAACCTCTCTATTCTAATGCAGTGAGGGGTCAGCTATTGATTCTAGCTATTGCTGACAAAAGAAACCGACATCGTGAGCTCCCCTAACTGCTAAACCAATACTACAAATTCCGACAGCATTTGCAGCCATACGCAAGCGTTCTTTTAGGCAAAGAAGTGCCTGACGATGCCCTATGCCTTCACATTGAATCACAATCACTGGACGAATTTCTATTTTACCTCGCCATTCAACTTGCCTTAACTCAGCACGGATTGTTGGCATCTCACCGAGTAACTTTGCTTCTTGAGCATCAAACTGTTGAATAAATCGTTGAATTGCTTGGTCGAAGATACCTGGGGTAATATCAGTTGCTTTATCTAACATACGCTGCCTGGGGTTTCTTAACGTAAGGACAACAAAAAATAGTTATTTCTAACCTAAGAGGGATGTAACTTATCTAATATAACATTGGTGAATCCTAAAGTCATGATTTAGTTATTTTAATTTTGCAATTGAGATAACTTAACAAAAAAGGTGGGTTGCCCCACCAGCTAGAAGAATACCGATTATAGGGGTCGATAGACGCGATAGTTGATGTTCGGGAAGATATTGTCAATCTTTGCTACTTTTTCTAGCCAACCTGCATCAATTTTGCCAATTTTAAGATCTTCGTAGATCTTATTAAAGCGCATCACGTGCGATCGCGTTCTCCGAATCGCATAAGGAACCATTGTTCCCGTCCGCATAATAAACGCCCAATCAGAAGATTGCGCCAGAAGCAGTTCTCTCGCTGCTTGATTCAAAGCCCGCCACTCCAACTCGTCCACAGGTTCACGACGACTCAATTCAATCATCCTTTCCGCAGTCTTATGAAGATGGGGATAAACCCAAGCATTGGTTTCATTAAGCCAATACTCATGAAATCCCTTATAACCCCAACTCGATTGCGAAGGCTTACAAACTTGTTGATTCGGTTCAGCCTTAAGGTAATCTGCCAAGTGGGTCATCTCAAAGGTATTTTGGTCATACCAAGATTTACGGAAGAGGTAATCGAGAAACCAGGGACCCTCATACCACCAGTGACCAAATAATTCTGCATCATAGGGAGAGACAACAATCGGTTTACGCCCCATAATTCCAGCTAAATGACCGATTTGCTGTTCTCGGTTAAAAATAAAGTTGCTGGCGTTTTCCGCAGACTTTTCCTTCGCCCAATAGGGGTCATAAAGAGCCTTATCCCCTAAGCCTGCGGTACGGCTAGTAATTTTGTGGTATTTAATCCCCACATTCTTACGCTGTCCATTGGGCATGACATAGGGTTTAATATATTCATAGTCTGCTTCCCAACCCAAATCTTTATAGAATTCGCGATATTCTGGCGAACCAGGATAACCCACTTCACTAGACCAAACCTGCTGAGAAGACTCGTGGTCACGCCCAAAGGCTGCTACACCCGTTTCTGTAAAGATTGGGGCATAAGTGCCAAAGCGAGGGCGAGGACGGGCATATAAAATCCCATGTCCATCGGTGAGAAAATAGCGTAAGCCAGCATCCGCCAACATTCGCTCTAATCCTTCAAAATAAGCACATTCTGGTAGCCAAATCCCTTTCGGTGGACGACCAAAATTCTCCTCATAATGTTCACAAGCGACCTGAATCTGCGCCCAAACTGCTTCGGGATACATCTTCATTAACGGTAAATAGCCGTGAGTCGCCCCACAGGTCATGATTTCAAGATTACCGCTATCCTGGAACTTTTTAAACGCCCCAACCAAATCTGCATTGTAGCTTTGCCAAATTTTGCGAGTTTCTTGGAACTCTTCAAGATAATGTTGAGCTAAGTAGCGGATGTGTCCGTTCTGCTCATTATGGTCAATTTCTTTTTCGGCGAGTTCTTCTAGTTTTGCTAAATGATCGTCAAAACGGTCTTGTAATAAAGGATCTCGCAGCATAGACACCAAAGGAGGTGTCATACTCATGGTCAATTTAAAATCTACCCGGTCCTGCTTTAAACCTTCAAAAACTCGTAACAGGGGAATATAAGTTTCTGTAATTGCTTCGTAAAGCCATTCCTCTTCTAAAACGTAATCGCTTTCAGGATGACGCACAAAAGGGAGGTGAGCATGAAGAACGAGGGCAACATAGCCAAGAGACATAATTATTTTGCCTTATGTAAATACAACGCAACATCTTGTTGCAGTTACTGTCAAATTTTAGAATGAATTGGGCAAAAGAAGAAATTCTTGCTCTCCTGCGCTTTGTTCTGGGAATTTTCTTGCTTGAAAGAATCTCAAATTACGATATTGCCCCGAAAACTGGTATAAATTAAATAAGAAAATACAAAGATCTGGAAATAAGGAGACAAAGCTCCCACTAGTTTAGTCATCCAATATTTTCCTTGGCTAAATTAGCAGTTTTCTATGAGTTTGAATGCTATGTTTAGATTTGTTGCGCTGATTTTTTTACTATTTTTAACGGCTTGTGGGAGTCCGACTCCTCCAACTAGTTTTGCTCCTGGAGGCGAAATTGTCAAAAGCGCGATCGCGCTATCCCTAAATCTTACCCAGGAAAAAGTGACTAAGCAGTTAAATGCTTCTGATCCCAATTTAGGAGTATCACAGATTAACGTCAAAAATATCGAACCCATCTACATTGGACACTTACCCACCTATCACCTCGAAGGGACATATAACCTAAAAATAGGACTCCCTGAACAGGAAGTAACCCAAAAAGATAATCCTTTTGATATCTATATTCAGCGACAAAAGGAAGGTAAAAGTTGGCGATTAGTTAAACGGGAAACTGACTCTGAAGGAGAAACACAATGGTTAACTTACTTCATTCACCATGGTAGTTTTTAATTTCCAATAAAAAAGAAGACCTAAGAAATGCAGATCTTTCCTGGTCTTCTTTATCGCTTTAATACTGAGATGTGTCAGGAATTTGATAGCCTCAAAAAGAATTTCTCTTCTCATCACCAGAATGGAAATGGATCTCATTTTCAGCATACTCCGGTTAAGGATCTAGCTATAACTCATTTTATGAAGTAGTAGATACACCTTAATTTTGGCAAGGATTAGTGGTTTATCGGCAGTTTGTACCACCACCGTTGACACAGAAGGCAAAAGCATAGAAACGGTTAGGCTCTGGCTGTGCTAGTTCGAGAATTTGGGCTAAGTTCATGTAGGTTGAACTTACTTGCGCTTGTTCTTGACTAGATTTAGTCATAAACCACTCTGAGCTTGAAAATTCGTCAAAACTACTCAGCTTTCCTTGGGCACTTTGTAAGATTAAATAGTTGACAATTTCTTGTTCTTCTGCATTGATGTCAGGATACCATTCTCCGTAAATCGCGATCGCGTTTCCCACCGGATCATCTTCCTCATACTCCGATGACTCTAATTCTATGCCTAAACGATCTTCGATTCTGCCAACATTCGACTCTGAACGCTCAATAACTCGATCAGTTCGATCAATTTTACGATTGATATCATCAACCCGATCCAAAAGTCCACCAAAGCCAGCAGAAGCAGGTAAAGCACTCATGGAGATAACTGAAGCACAGCTTAGACCAATCCCGAAGAAGATCGCAAATTTTGCTTTATTTTTAAGTAGTTTCATCTTATCTTCCTAAATAACTTCAATATTTATTAGTGAGTATACATACTAACATATAGCAAGTTTTTAAGTTTAAAGCTATTTTAATAACTTTTTTAAAAGAACGCGTAAAAGTATGCAAAAAGGTACTAAACAATCCACCTCTCTAATTTCTGACAATTAGAACAGAACAAGGTGCATGATGAGTTACTAACAGCGATCGCGTTATTTCTTGCTTAATAATTTCGCCAGTCATGCAGTCAGTTAAATAGCTTTTTCTATTTCCCCGCCTCTTACCTTAACTTCAATCACCTCATCTTTTAGGAGGATTTTATTGCAAAAAAAGAGACGTACCGTAGTACATCTCTCCCTTTAATTATTGAGGTTAATATTGAGGCTAATAATTAATATTGAGGGACAGAAGGATCAATTTCTTCACTCCAGGCGTTAATACCACCGACAACATTTGTTCCTTCAATTCCTTCGTCTTTTAAATAACCAAGGGCTTTAGCCGAACGTCCTCCTAGCTTACAATGAGCAATAACACGATGACCATTAGCCAATTCTTTTACTTTCTCAATTCCTGCACCGTTTTCAATTTCAGATAAAGGAATCAAGACTGAACCAGGAATTTTAGCAATATCATATTCGTGGGGATTGCGAACATCAATTAAAACAAAATCGTTCGCATCACTGTCAAGCAATTCTTTTAATTCTTGCACAGTCATTTCAGACATATCCATTTGTTGTTTCTCCTCCTCTGCTTTAGCTTGGGGAATTCCACAAAATTGTTCGTAATCAATCAGCTTTTCAATCACAGGACGGACTGGGTTCGGGCGTAGCTTCAACTCCCGAAAAGACATATTAAGGGCATCATACAGAAGTAAGCGTCCACTGAGAGTGTTTTTTGCTCCTAAGATAATCTTAATCGTTTCCGTGGCTTGAATCGTACCAATCATCCCACATAGAACGCCTAATACGCCACCTTCTGCGCAAGAAGGCACCATTCCAGGAGGTGGTGGTTCAGGATATAGGTCACGGTAGTTGGGTCCCCCTTCGTAGTTAAAGACTGTGGCTTGTCCTTCAAAGCGGAAGATTGAACCGTAAACATTTGGTTTATCAAGCAAGACACAAGCATCATTAGTCAGATAACGGGTAGGAAAATTATCTGTCCCATCTACGACTACATCATAAGGCTTGAGAATATCAAGGGCATTCTCTGAAGACAAACGGGTTTCGTATAAGTCTACTTGGCAATGGGGATTGATTTCATGAATACGATGCTTGGCGGATTCAATTTTTGGTTTACCGACCCAGGATGTACTATGAATAATTTGACGCTGAAGGTTAGAACTGTCAACAATATCGAAGTCAACAATACCTATGCGTCCAATTCCCGCAGCAGCTAAATAGAGAAGTAAAGGCGAACCTAGTCCTCCAGTTCCAATACAAAGGACACTAGCAGCTTTAAGGCGTTTTTGCCCGTCTAGCCCGACCTCTGGCAAGATAAGATGGCGTGAATAACGTTCATAGTCGTCTTTTGTCAGTTGAATTTCATCGAGGTTGGGATTTAGCATGGCAAATCAAGTTGAAACGTATGTTCTGATGCAGTTTGAAACTTTTAGCTAACGCTGGTATGCAATTTTACCCTTTTGACAGTTTTTGAGTTGCAATCGTTTGGTTACATCAAAGCTAATATTCTAGCTTGTTTACTGTATGGTCTGATTTTTATTTTGACACTCCCCCGTTACAGCGTCAGCTTAACGGGGGATTCTTGCATCACAGACACTTAGCTAGATCAAGCAACGTAAGCTACTTAACCCCCGCCAGAACGTCTCCACAAGCATTTTGAATCACGGGCAGCCCGACCGCAATTTTTCCTCTGTATTCGACAACCTTTGCACTGGCAGTATCTCGATTTTCTTCATGTCCACAAAATTGACAGCTATGAACACGCTGATTTAATCGTTTTTTGCCTGTTGGCTGATGACAACTAGGGCATTCTTGAGAAGTCCCATTTTTGTCTACTTTCAGATAAAACTTACCCCTTTTCCAAGAGATATAAGGCAAGATTTCGTTGATAAATTGCCCTATGCCTGACTCAAGGGAACGTTTACGCACAATTCCCCTACTCCAAGAGATAAAGTTAATATCTTCAACAAAAATGTTATCAGCCAAATCACAAAGATGATGAGCTAATTTAAAATGCCAATCACGACGAGTATTAGCTACGGATTCATGTAAAAGAGCTATCTTTCTTTGGAGTTTTAACCAATTATTTGAGCCTTTGATTTTGTGTTTTAAGAGTCTTTGTAGCAATTTAAGCTTACGCTGTGCTTTCAACAAAAATCTTGGGGCTTTAATTAATCCTCCGAATGAAGTAGCTACAAAACTTTCGATTCCTGCATCAATCCCTAGACTAACTATGCCTGGGCTATGTTCAGGACATTGTTCTGGAGATTGAAAGGCAATCATCAAGTAATATCCACTAGCTTTTTTGACAATACGAGCTTGTTTTGCCTGGAAACCAGGAGGATATTCCCTTGACTGCCTAATTTTCACCCATCCTAATTGTGGTAATTTGATTTTGCCATCGGCTAAACAGTTTTTGAGCATAGCTGGAAAAACAAAGCTACGCATCTGTTTTTTGTACCGAGGAAAACCTTTTTCCTGCTTCTTCATATCCGTAAAAGCTCTGTCCAATGTCATCAAGGTTTGTTGTAAAACTTGAGCATTAACAGACTTCAAGCTTTCGTTAGATTGCTTGGCAATGGTTAGGGCTTTAGACTGATTATTGTAATTAGGATAAGGGACATCAGCAGGAATGATATATTCAAAAACAATTGAACAAGCGTTTATTAGCGATTTACGACTATTTAACCAGTGTTTCCTTTCAGCCAAAGCATAGTTATATACCCGCCGACAGACCTCTAAGATGTTTTCAATCTCGTGGGTTTGTTGATGGGTTATTTTTAGCTTGAATTGGTAGGTTAAAGTTATCATTGCTCAAACTAATCGCTCTGTTATAATTCTGATTGTAAGGTTGTTGCTTAAATATGTCAATCAATTATAACAAGGGATTTAGGTCTGTCTATAAACTCACTGTTCGCATCGTTAAATATGTTGAAAATCAAGACTCGCCTTCTTAATAAGGATTCGCTGTCGCTCAATTTCTTTGTTGGCAAAAATTCATCTCACCGTTAAACCTATCGGTTCTAACGGGAGTCCTCTTTTTGCATTTCAAGATAGCTATTTCAGGCTTGACAACATTAACCAGTTAGCGAAATGGACGTTGCGCGAGGACTCCATTTTGATTTTGCGGGTAGGATAGATAAGTTATTCCGAAATCCTTCAAGTTTGTGATTTGATTTATGTCAGATAAGTTTCGTTACCAACTCCGCCAAGAGGCGCAAAAATGGCAAGCAGAAGGGTTGATTGATAGCCAAATTTATATGGAAATTGCCCAACGTTACCAGTTTGCTGAACTTGAAGATAATGCCCGTAATCGCTTTGTGATGACGTTATTGGGTTTAGGGGGAGTGTTGCTGGGGTTAGGGGTGATTACCTTGGTGGCTGCAAATTGGCAATTGTGGTCGCGATCGCTGCGAGTTATATTTTTAGTTAGTCTTTTTATTAGTAGTAATACTGCTGGATTCTATCTCTGGAAGTCACAGAGGCAGGGTTGGCAATCTTTTCTGGGTCAAACTTTACTCTTGTTTGGGGCGTTAGTCTTGGGGGCAAATCTTGGCTTAATGTCCCAGATGTTTCACCTCTCAGGGGCAGTATACCAACTCTATTTCGTCTGGGGTTTGGGAGTCTTAGCGATGGCTTATAGCTTGCGGATGACTTCTTTGGGGATATTCACGACTATTTTATTAGGGATTGGCTACAGCTTGGGCATACCAGAGTTATTTCGTCCTGGGGAGTTATCTGGGTTGCAACTAGTTATACAACAGATGCCCCTACTAGCGGTTATTAGCTTAGTTCCTTTGGCATATTGGTGTTCCTCGCGCTGGATTTTTGGCTTAGGTTGGATACTTGCTGTCTTCTCTTTAGAAGTTAACCTAGTTAGGCAAATATTTAAGTTTGCCGATATCTCGACTCTAGTGGTAGCTGTAACGGCGGTGATGGCTTGTACCTTAGTACCAGCGTTATTATGGGTATATCGCGGTTCTCTATGGAAACAAAATCAAGCTTTTGATGGTATTGCCCAAGGTTTAGCTTTAGCCTTCTTAAGTATATTATTTTACTGGTTATCGTTTAATTTTGTCTGGGGAGATTTAGAGACAGTTATAACCCAGTTAGTCTGGTGGGATTTGCTGACTTTTGTTGATGCTTCGATATTTGCGGTATTTACAGTTTTTGCCTGGATACGCTTCGGAAAGCAAGGGGAAAGTCGTTACTGGCAAATAAGTTTATCAAGTACGTTAGTTGCTGCGAGTTTAATAATTACTGGTGTTTTAGTTTGGTGGCATTTTGTAATTAGTGAAATTAGTGTTGTTGCAATTTTAGGATTTAATTTACTCCTATTTTTATTAGGATTAAGTTTACTCCGCAATGCTATCAATTTGGGAAGAAGAAGCACCTTTTGGAACGGAATTGCTTTACTGGTTTTGCAACTTTTTACGCGAATGCTTGAATATAATACTGGTCTGGTATTTAAAGCAGTGGTTCTATTTATTTGCGGTGTGGCAATTATTATTGGGGGAGTTTGGTTTGAACGGAATAAAAAAGTCTAAACTATAAAATTTTACTCTGCATTTATCTATGATTAATAAGTCTATCACCAGTCGGCGATTCTTTTTGGCTTTAGTATTTCAATTAGCTCTTATTTCATCAGTTCCAGCCCAAGCTATTTATACCCGTTTAGCTGGAGAAATGATCGTTTTACAAACGATTCCTGTTGATCCTTATGATTTCTTGCGCGGTTATTCTCAAACCCTTAGATATGATATTTCTCGTTATGAAACCCTGGAAAAGCTCTCTGGTTGGGACACTTTGGTACAACAAACAGATTTAGAGAAGGGAGAAGGTTTACCGACTGATACGCGCTTTTATGTAATTTTAGAGTCTCCCCTGACCGCAGAAACAAAAAGTTTTCCTCCTACTGCTTGGAAAGGTGTAGCTGTTAGTTTAAAGTTACCAGAAAACCTTCCTGATAACCAAATTGCTCTTGAGGCTAAGGCAGATAGCGGTTGGGTAAGCTATGGTATAGAAACCTATTATATGCCTGAAGATAGACGGGAAGAAATTAATACAGCTATTGCTAATTTACAGTCTGATCTTCCTTTTGTTGTTGAGGTGAAGGTGAATCCACAAGGACATTCTGTTCCTGTCAGTCTTTGGATACAGGGTGCTGAGTATCGCTTTTAGCTTTTAGTTTTGCCGATCGCGCAACACAACCAGTAGTTTGCTAAAATTTTCTGGTAAAGGCGCAACAGCACTAATTATTTCCCCAGATAAAGGATGTTCCAGGGTTAGTTTCCAAGCATGAAGGACTTGTCCATCTAAGTTTACCCCGACAGAACGACCAGCACTATAATTAGGATCTCCGACAATTGGGTATCCCAGGGCGGAACAATGAACCCGAATTTGATGAGTTCGTCCCGTATCCAGTTGAAAGTGCATTAAGGTATAGTTCCCTAAACGTTCCACTATTTGCCATTCGGTTACAGCATTGCGACCTTTTTCGATGGAGACAACCGCCATTTTTTTGCGATCGCTACTATTGCGACCGATAGGCAGATCAACCTTCCCTGATTCGTTGCTAGGTGAGCCATGAACTACCCCTAAATACTCCCTTCTGGCAGTTTTGGACTGAATCTGTTTTTGAAGATGTTGTAGGGCAAAATCAGTTTTGGCGACGACGATTGCACCAGTGGTATCTTTATCTAGACGGTGGACAATTCCAGGACGTTGTACGCCCCCAATTCCAGATAAGTCTTGACAATGAAACAGTAAAGCATTAACCAGTGTTCCCTGATAGTGTCCTGGGGCTGGATGCACTACCATATTGGCAGCTTTATTAATAATAATTAAATGCTCATCTTCATAAAGGATATCGAGGGGAATATCTTCTGCAAGCAGTTCTAGTGGTTCAGGAGAAGGTAGATTAACTTGTAAACGATCTCCAGGCTGTACAGGGGCTTTCTTGGCGAGACAGACGACTCCGTTAAGTTTGAGATGACCCTGTTCGATCAACTTTTGTAAACGCGATCGCGATAAATCTGGTAACTGAGAAGACAACCACCGATCAACACGATCATCCCCCTCTTCAACATATAACTCGATCTGGGTATCAGGAATCATGAAAAAATTAGAACTCGTCACCAAAAAAGACACCCAAATAGGTGTCTCCATTCATTCTACCCAATTAGGCACTGATCTTTATTTAAAACCAATGGCAGCTTGCCAAACAAAAGCAAGCAACAGAAAGAAGACAGGAATAATTGGTAGCACATCTACCAATGGGTCAAAAATCGAATAAGCTTCAGGCAATTTTGCCAATAGCATTGCAGCTTCCATATTTTAATCTACCTTCCCAATTCTCATTTTGGTAGCAATTTTATCATAATCTGGTTCTATAGCCAATAATTTGGAGAAAACTGACGAGTTTAGTTAGAGTGGATAGATTAACAAATTTTTCATCGTGATTTAGGAGGAGTTCTTGGTAACTATTCACGTTCAAAATATTACCTTTCCTGGGATTGAAGCAGTTCTGTTTGATAAAGATGGAACCCTGGAAGATTCACAAGTTTTTTTACGCAGACTAGGAATATCGCGATCGCGCTATATTGATGCTCAGATCCCTGGGACAGGCGAACCATTGCTGATGGCATTTGGGATCTTAGAAGGTACTCTAGATCCCGCCGGACTAATGGCGGTGGGAAGTCGTTGGGAAAACGAAATCGCTGCTTCCGCTTATATCGCCGAAACTGGAAGAAGTTGGTACGAAGCACGGGATATTGCCCATAAATCCTTCGAGGAAGCGGATCTAGATTCAAACTCTACTCCCTCCCCCCTCTTACCTGGAAGCCGTGAACTGATCGAAAAATTAGCCCAAGCTGGCTTAAAAATTGGCATTCTCTCCGCAGACTCGACAGAAAATATTACCACTTTTATTAAAAAGCACCAGTTAAGCGAATACATTGACCTCGCTATTGGTGCAAATGAAACCTTCCAGAAACCTGATCCAGCCTTTTTTAAACAAGCTTGTGCAGAATTAGGCATTGAACCCCAAAAAACCTTGATGGTAGGTGACTCTCAAGGGGATATAGAAATGGCAAAAGCAGGTGGGGCTGCGGGAACAATTGGGATAGGAGGGCATTTAAGCATGGCGAATATCGCAATAACTAATCTTCAAGACATTAAAGTTAGTAATGCCTAAAATTCCTGTTATGATAACAGTCTAAATGATCGGCAAATAGCCAAAACACTAGATCTGCACCGTTCAAGGAGGAGTATCCAAAATTGACTCGTCGTTACTTACTTACATCTGAATCAGTTACAGAAGGACATCCTGATAAAATCTGTGATCAACTCTCAGACACAATCCTAGATGCCTTACTCACCCAGGA
>JBBQDV010000057.1:0-14713 GCA_038320005.1 Cyanophyceae cyanobacterium | reverse complement strand
CTCGCGTGGTCAGGGTGGCGAGGATTTGACCTAATTCCCTTAACATAGCTTCGTGAATTAAAAGCTCTTCGGGGGTCATATCTTCGGTTTCAATCAAATCCCCTAACTCCGTATCTTTTTCGCGACCAACCTTAATTTCTAAAGAAACGGAACGGGGGACTTTTGCTAACACTTCCCTAACTTCTTCAGTGGTCATGTTGAGTTGCTTACCAACATCCTCTAAAGTTGCGGTGTGACCTTGTTGTTGGGCAATTTCCCGTTGGGCTTTTTTGATTTTATTGAGTTTTTCGGTAATATGGACAGGGAGGCGAATGGTACGGCTTTGAGTCGCGATCGCGCGAGTAATTCCCTGACGAATCCACCAATAAGAATAGGTACTGAAGCGATAACCTTTAGTGGGGTCAAACTTCTCCACCGCCCGTTCTAAGCCGAGAGTTCCTTCTTGGATTAAATCTAAGAGTTCTAAGCCCCGATTTTGGTATTTTTTTGCGACAGAAACCACTAAGCGCAGATTCGCCTTAATCATCTTGTTCTTAGCGTGAACTCCCTCCTTTTGAATCTCCTCTAATTCTTGCACCGTGAGTCCCGCAGACTGCGCCCAAGCCTGTTTTCCTAAACGAATCGTCTCTCGTAAATCAGCAACCGTTGTGTCTGCACTTTGCGCCCATTTCTTAAAGGAAGGACGATGACTAAGTTGAACTGCTAGTTGGTCGTGGAGATTGATTAGTTCCACAAAACGCTGCATCAATTCATCTTCTTCTTCACTGAGACGCGATCTTAACTCGACTAATATGCTATACTTTTGAATCTTCTGAGCTTCTGTAACTTCTTCTTCTCGCTTAAGTAAAGGGACACGACCGATTTCAGTTAAATAGGAACGGACTAGGTCAGTTGCGCCACGATAGTTATTGGTTTCTTTGTTCTTTTGACTTAACGAAATTTCAACTAGCCGAGGGTAATCACCTTGATTATTACTATTAAACCCCGTAGCTTCTGGCGTTCCTTCTGTCTGAGAATATGAAATACTTGACATAATGGTTACTGCTAAATAATTTAATCACAGCTATGACATTTTCAGTTTTTACCATCTTTATACTTCCAGGGGACTCCCGTTAGAGCCGATAGGCTTAAAACCGTGTTAGCGGTTAATGGCGGGTTCGTGACGATATCTATGTCCAAAAGACGTACTTCCCGAAAAGTTAAGCAACCTATTTCTCTTAAGAGATAGTATCTGGAAGCAGATCTTGATCTCGCATCGATTTCAGTTAGTTCCTCCCTTAACTATTGTTGCTGTGACTACAGACGAACAAATTGGCAAATTGTTCAAATATTCCCAATTTCTTAGTTATTGCTGCTCCATTTCCGCCTTGAATTATAAATTTAGCCTTATTATCGCACTATATTAATTCTCCTGCGTCTTCGTAATAATTTTTCGTGGTTGGGTCAACTGTTCAGGATCAAGGAGAAAAAACATCTCTTGATGCGATAATTGTACCGTAGTCGAACTGACACAACGCACATTTCCCTGAATAATATAACTTTGGGGTAGGGGTTTAAAACTAGATTGAGGGACACGACGCACACTGGGTTGGGAATCTATAGGTAAGCCGACTAACTCCTCTTGGGCATTTTGCACGACGACCAAATAACGCTGAGATTGAGTTATGTAAATAGCGGTTGTTTCTTGTCCAAAGATACGATAACTAACATCAATTACAAGTAGTTCTTGTTCCTGATATTGAGTAAGACTTACCCCTGTTCTGTGAGGATCACCATATACTTTATCTAGCCAGATAACCCGCTGTACTGATTCAATGGGGAGGGCGAACCATTCTTGTTGAAGTTGGAAAGTAATAATTTGTTGGCTTGCTTCAGCTTTACGGTTAGCAAAACGGCGTGCGGGTGTCGTTAATCGAAGCGATCCTAATGATGATGTAGCCATTTAGTTAAAGTATATATAAATTAGTTAATGTATTCATAAAATTGAATATCAAGTTCCCCCCATCACCCCATCACCCCTGACAAACCTCCTTAACAGTTTCCAATAATTCCTTTTCCTTAAAAGGCTTAGAAAAATAAGCCGTTGCGCCCAAATTCATTGCTGCTTGACGGTGTTTCTCTCCACTACGAGAAGTCAACATCATCACTGGAATCTTCTTAAGGTCAGGGTGCGCCTTCACCTGAATTAAGAAGCCATAGCCATCGAGACGGGGCATTTCGATATCACAAACAACACCTTTAACTGGTAAACCAGTTTTCAATTTTTCAATAGCTTCCTGTCCATCCTTAGCTTGTTCAACCTGATAACCTGCTTTCTCTAGGGTCAAGGCGAGATAGCGACGGACATTAATCGAGTCATCAACTACCATCAATAAGTTCTGTGAGGTCTCTCCTAGAGGAGTTTCCCAGGTTTCTGGGTCTTGTTGCTTCTGAACCCCAGAGGTTTGGGTCGATTCGCCCTTTGTCCAAGCCAGAAATGCCAAAGCATCCATTAATGGGACAATCCCCCCATCTCCCAAAACTGTACAAGCGACAAAGCCAGGAGGCATCATTAAGTTTCCTTCCACTTGGCGAATAGTTACTTCCTGTTCTGTCCAATAGTAATCCACGACAATACCGACTAAGCTATCTCCTTGAGCGATAATGAGGACAGTGGGAGCGTTGATTTTCGGGATATCTTCTGTTACGACCTTATGCGGAGGACGAGGAAATTTTAGCCAATCTCCTAAGCGAATTAAAGGTAACATATAGCCTTCCCAGTTGAGGATTTCTTGTCCAGATGACTGCATTACTAGCTTGGGGTCAAGTAAAAGCATTTCTTCGACGGTGTTGGTGGGAAACGCCATCCGCATCCCCTGACTTTCAACGATGAGTACCCGCATCACGGAGAGATTAAAAGGGACAGTAATAGTAAAAATAGTTCCCTGATTCGCTTGAGTATCTACCTCTATCTCTCCTCGTACCTTTTCAATATTAGTCTTGACAATATCCATCCCTACCCCTCGCCCTGAAAGGTCGGTTACTTTATCTGCGGTGCTAAAGCCTGGGGTAAAAATCAAATTGAGGAGGTCATCTTGACTTGCTTGCGCCAGTTCCGCCTCATTCCAACCCATCTGTTGCGCCCGTTGTTTGATCTTTTCTAGGTTAATCCCCTGACCATCATCGCGAAGAGTGATAATAGTTTGATTACCCCGATAACTAGCACTAATTTCAATAGTTCCTTGTTCTGCTTTCCCTTGACTGCGACGGGTTGGATAATCTTCGATACCATGATCAAAGGCATTGCGTAACAGGTGCAATAAGGGTTCGTTGAGGGCTTCTAAAATAGCGCGGTCAATGAGGGTTGAACCACCACGAATCTTAAGGTAAACAGATTTATTATGCTGAAGTTCGAGATCCCTTAAAGCGCGAGGAAACTGTCCCAAGAGATCGGAAATTGGACGCATCCGCACTTGGGTCATACGGGTTTGCATTAATTTAGCTGTACGGTTTAGTTCCCTAGTAATCCTTTCGGTGTCATCAAGTTGGACTTCAATATCTGTGGTGACTTCATCAACTTGGACGATGGTTTCCATCACTTCTTGGGAAAGGAGATGGGTTTGACTATAGCGGTCGAGTTCTAAAGCATCAAAGTCTTGTAAAGATAAGCTAGTAAGCGATTCAAAAGAGTTGGCTATGCTCATTTCTGGAACAGTCTCAGCAGTAGCCACAGCAAGGGTTTGAAAGGTGGCTTGGTCGTAAGCAGTCCGCAATTGAAAGTTAGATTGTTCGAGGGTACGCATCCGTTGACTGAGTAAGCGAACTAAGTTTCTCAGGCTTCTTAGCTGTAAATCTAAGCCATTACGCCCGATGGTCAGTTCACCAAACAAATCCCCCAACTGGTCAAGATGGCGCACTGGAACGCGAATTGTTTCTAAGTTTTCTACGGTTTCGCTTGTGGCTGTGACACTAGGAGATGGGAGTAACTCTTCTTGGGATTGGGGTTCTATGGTGATTGGTAACGCTTCAATTGGTGAAGATTCTACAGTCTCTATAGTATCTAGATGCTGGGGGATGCTTTGGCTTTGACCCACTATCACCATCGCCTGGGTTTTTCGCCAAGCAGTCAGGGCTTGTTGAGCAATTTCACTAACTTGTTCAGGAGTAGCCTTTTGAATTTGGACTTCGATTTCACCACAAAGCGCAGACATCGCCTTCAGTTCCAGCATTTCCCCCAGTCCCCCCAATTCCTGGGACGCGATCGCGATTTCTTCTCTTAAGCAGGGTTGTTCTGGTTGGGCATAAATCCCCTCTAACCTCTGTAAACAACCTTCTACCTCAGTTTCAAACAAAAACACCGCCATATCCTCCCCAACTTCCGCAGAGAGGGCAGCAGCATGATCAATTGGCTGGGGATCACCAACGCGATCGCGAATTTTCTGAAATATCGGTTCAACATTAACCTCTCGCCATTTCTCCCCCACTTTTTTGCGCTGGCGATGGGCTTGGGCGATCAGTACCATGCGGTCAACTGCCAAAAGTAAGAGCTTTTCTAACTCCCCATCGACAATATTGGTTTTACTAACTTGAATTACCTTGAGGAAATCTTCTAAACGATGAGAAAGTTCCCCTAAAAAAATATAACCCATCAGGGCTGCACCCCCCTTAAGAGAATGGGTAGCCCGTAGCAAAGCATCAAGATTTTGGGGATTATTTCCACCACTACTGAGTCCCACAATCCCAGCTTCGAGGGTAGTTAAATACTCTTTCGCTTCTTCAAGAAACTGGAGTTTAATTTCCTGTTCCGATTGCTTCGCCATTAGCTGTTTTCCTCAACTTTAAATGTCTGCATTGAGGCTTGCAGTTTTTGGGTAATTGCGACGGTTTCTTGCAAGGAACTAGAAACTGCGCGGGAAGAACCAGAGGTATTCTCCGCCACTTGGTTAATCTCCTTCATCAGACTAGTAACGGTTTGCGAGGTTTCCGCTTGAGATACCGTTGCTGAGGAAATAGATTGCAGTAGCCCATCAATTTGGCGCGATACTGTGATAATCTTGCCTAAACTTTGCTTGGCATCTTCTACTAAGCGCGTTCCCGTCACAACCTGAGTTGTCCCCAACTCCATCGCCTCAACCACTTCACTGGTTTCTTGTTGAATATTCTCAACAATTTTCTCAATTTCCTTCGTTGCTGCTGCGGACTGGGCTGCAAGTTGTCCCACTTCTTCCGCGACCACCGCAAAACCCCTTCCTTCTTCCCCAGCGCGGGCTGCTTCAATAGAAGCGTTAATCGCCAGGAGGTTAGTTTGCAGGGCAATTTGGTTAATTAAGGAGATAACCTTAGTAATCTGTTGGGAAGATTCCCCTAAGCGTTTTACCTTCTTCGCCGTATCCCCAACAGTTTGGCGTAGTTGGACAATACTTTCCACGGTGCGATCCATTGCTATACCCCCATCTTCAGCGGTAGCAGAGGCTTGACGGGCAACTTCCGCAGCTTGACGGGCATTTTCCGCCACATCTTGAATCGAGACTGCCATTTGTTCAACCGCATTCAGAGTTTGGCTAACTTGTGTCGCTTGGCGAATTGCCTCATCTGCTAACCCTTGAATCGAAGCATCACTTGCATCAACGGAAGCATTTACTTGGTTGGCTGCTTGTTTAACTTGGGTAACAATATCCCGCAAACTCTCGATAATTGAGTTGAAAAAGTCAGCAACAATGCCAATTTGTCCCGCACTAATTTCCGCCCGAACCGTTAAGTCTCCGCTAGATGCCCCTTCCACGTTGGTAAGGAGGGTAAGGAGTTCCATTTGTAGTTCTTCCGATTGGCGTTTTTGGTTTTGAGCCAGTTCTTCCGCTTCCGCACGGGCTGCTTGGGAACGTTGGGCTTCTTCCGCTAAGGCAGTTTCCGAGGTAACAATATTATCTGCTAATTGGTTAAAGGTCTGGGCTAACTGTCCTACTTCGTCATTAGAGAAAACATCTGCTCTAGCGTTACGGTTGCCTTCGGCAAAGTCTTGGGTTGTACCTCGCAATCGCTTGACTGGAGTAGCGATGGTACGTCCAAGCAGAAAGGCAAGGTAAATATTCATGGCAATGGCGAGAAGCGCGATCGCGATTTGTAAAAGCACGTTACCTTGCAAGAGGGCATTTAAATCCGTTTCTGATGTACCTCTAACTAGCACCGCGACTGGAGAATCCGTAGTAATAGGGATATCCTGCTTATAAATATTTGGCAGGGCTTGGGCAGTCACTGTATAGTTAATGTTGTCAATTTTCAGCCGTTGTGCTACCTTCTCGCCGTTGGCAGTTGTTGCGGATGTCAAAAGGTCATCCCCTGGTAGCATCAGGTTTGGGTTTGGTTGGTCTAAAGGCGTACTGGGAGCATTATACAAAGACGTTGCTAGTTCATATTCCCCCTCCCCATTACGGAAATAAACCGCACTGTAACCTCCAGCAAATGCCGTCAGGGCAGCTTGGGGGATTGGGGTTTTCCCATCAACAATATCCCCCCCCACTAACGCCCCAATAATCTCTTGACTTTGGGGATCAATTACTGGCGTAACAACATAGCGAATCAAGGCATTACCTGCTTCGAGTCCCTCTGGTAATGGCGGGGCTTCCTGTTGCAGTTCTTCCCAGGTAATAACCGCATTAGCTTTAATCTGGCGTGGGTCTTGCAATACTTCTGTCACTAAGCCATTAGGATCAAAAACCTCCCCACGACGGTCAGCATTCGCACTAGCAATAATCCGCCCATCACGACCAACAAGGGTGGCATATTCAATATTACGAGCCGAGATCTCATTTTGCAAAATCTGCCTCGCCTGATTTTGGAGGTTAGGGTCTATATTTTCTGCTGAAGTATTATAGGAACGGGCAGCATTAATAACTGCTGTGTTATCAGACTGACCTCGAAAACCAAAACCAATCTGGTTAATTTTAATACTGTAACTAACTTCACTAACCGCCAATTCCGATTTTGCTTGTTGGACAAGTTGAGCGCGACCACCAGTGTACATCAGTAACGCTCCCACACCCACCAGACCACCGACGGTAATGAACTCGGAAGTAAATAAAACAATTAGCTGTTTGTTGCGAATTGAGAGGTCATAGAACCACTGAAGCGGGTCAAACCTATTTTTTGGAGGAGGAGAGGGGTTAGGCGGTTGGGATGAAGTCACCAGGGGTTCATTGACAAAATGCTCAGTAGCGAGAGAATTTTCTGGAGGAGCAGAAATTAGACTTGGGCGAGGTAGGTTGTTACTAAAAGAGTTATTTTGCACCATAATTGTTATTGAGGTTAAGGGTTTGCCGAGGTTGTAAATTGAACAGTCACAACTTACTGAACAAGAAGCGGAGAACGGATAATTGCTTCGGGGTCTAAAATTAGTAAGACCTCTTGGTCTTGGAGAATACAGCCTTGGAGATAGGGGACGAGATGAGAGGTAACTGTCCCAATGGGCGATTGAATTTGCTCAGTTTCAATGCGGATAACTCCCTGAATTTCTGGGATAGCTAAACCTAAAGGGATATTTCCCATTTGGGTAATTGCCAAGTTATATTGCTGTAAGTTCACACTCAAAGGAGTCATTCCTAACAGTTGTGGCAAATCAACCACCCAGGAAATACGACTGCGCTGATTGAGAAGCCCTAAAATAGGTAGAGGCATATTGGGAATCATCGTTAGCCGAGAAGCAGCGACAATCATCACTTCTCGCGCAAACTGCATTGGTAAAATTGCCTGGGTTTGGGTATCTAACTGCAAACGCAGATAAGGCTCGCCATTATTCTTATTTTGTTGTCCAGATTGCAGATTGACTGGAGATAAGTTCATAACCTTTTTTGCCAGGATAGGGTCAAAGCTTCGCAGCCGTAATCTCAGAAATTACGCTTCTTTAAAGAATTACAGACTTCACTGCCCGCAAAATTTCCTCACGACTATAGGGTTTTGTGATATAAAAATCAACGCCTTGCTTCATGCCCCATAGTCGGTCTAATTCCTGGTTTTTTGAGGTGCAAGCAATTACTGGAATCTTCTCAGTTTCAGGATTTTTCTTGAGGCTACGACACAGTTCAAAACCGCTCACCCCAGGCATTACCACATCTGTGATGACAACATTGGGCTGCTGTTGGGTTATTTTTTGCAAAGCTTCTTTCGAGTCACTCAAAGCCATGACGTTATAGCCAGCTTCTTGTAAATAATTGGTCATAAGGCTCATTTCCGAGGGACTGTCTTCAACAACGGCAATAGTAATCATCTAGTTTTTTCCAATTGAGATAGGTGGTATTTTTAGCAGGTAAAATTGTTAGTTGGCTACAATTATTTCCCCTGATTTAAAGTAAACGCCAACGTTGGGTTCGTCAACATTTAATCAACTCAAATAACGAAAAACCATTTTCAGTAATCCTTCTTGGGTAAAAGGTTTCGTCATATAATCAGTTGCTCCTGCCATTCTTGCTTTTACTCGGTCAACTAGTCCTTTATTTCCCGTCACCATAATGATGGGAGTGGACTTAAAGCGAGAGTGTTTACGAAGCATTCCACAGAGTTGATAGCCGTCTAGTTGAGGCATCCCGACATCCATTAAAATTAAGTCTGGCTGCATCCGAATTAGCATTGTTAAAGCTTTAATCGAATCATTAATTGGCAAAATAGTAAACTGTTCATCCCCTAAAACACGATTCATTTCATTAAGGACTGTGGGGCTATCATCAATACAGGCAATTTTATAGGTTTTCTGAATCGCTGACCCTTGCTCAATTCGTTCAAAAGTTGTACCTAACTGCAATTCTGTTGTCACCTCATCTTCTTCTCGAACAACTGGTTGAGCATAATCGGAGATTTTTGGCAAACTGTCAAAAGGAGGTTGGGGTTCTCTTGCTAAAATCGCCCCTCTAGAAATCAGGGGAGATAATCTTTGCGCAAGTTTAATCTCATCTTGGTTTAATAAAGCACCTAACTGACGAAAGTTAAAACCCCGCAATAAATGGCTAATTTGTTTTTGTTTTTCTTGGGGAAGGTTGTCTTTGGCAAAAGCATTACTAAAAAAATATGGGCGTTGGTAAGATGACCAAATAGAAGCTGGCAATCGTTTCCAGGCTTCTAAACGCTGGCAACATTTTCCAATTATTTGTAATGTATCAAAGACAAAAAGCTTTTCTAGAGGCTGAGGATATTCAGAGAAATTTTTCTCCCCAACGTTTCGCAGGGATAAAAAAGATTCAAGAACCTCGGAATTAATCCTTGTAATTAAGCGATTTGCAGCCTCTGGCGATAAATGTTCGTTTCTAAGTAACCAAAGAATAGCTTCATATTCTATTGGCACATTACTAAGAGCATTTGCTTCTATATCAAATTCTAAACGGACTTGTCTTTGTACTTCTTTCGTTAGAGTTTTGACACTATGGCTGAGGAAACGTAATTGTCTTTCTAATCTTTCTAGAGGATCTACTGAGTGAGTTGCATAAATCAAACGACCCTGCTCTAAATAAATTTTATAACAAACTGACTCATAAAAAACTTTAAAACAGCCACTGGCTCTAGAGACAGCTAACTGCTTTAATAAATCAGAAGAGTTCAGAAATGTAGGCATTGGGGGTATTTTAAGACTGGCAATATTAACTATATTCATGTGTTTGCCATTATTGATTTTAGCAGCATTAGAAACTTAATAACTCAGCACCCCAAGTAAAATGTTCATATCTATTTGAGTCCAAAACAGATTATCTTAAGAGAATCTTCTAAATCGAGTCAAATTTCTGTATTATTCGTTACATTCGCTCCAATACAGGGATACCCAGCAACTCTAACCCCAATTTCAGAGTCCGTGCCGTCAAATCCGCCAGCATCAAACGGGAAGTTCGCACTGAGTCCTCCGCCTGTAGTATGGGACATTGGTCATAAAATTGGTTAAATTTCTGACTCAACTCAAAGAGATATTGACATAAGCGATTTGGTAATAATTCCTGTTCTACCGCCTTCAGTACATCACACAGTTGTAATAGATGCTTGGCTAAGACTACTTCTGTCTCTTCCTGCAATAAAATCGGGGTATCTGTCCCCAACTGGGTCAAATCAATGTCACCCTTACGGCTAATCCCCTGGACGCGCACATAAGCATATAGCATATAGGGAGCAGTATTTCCTTGCATTGCCAGCATTTTCTCATAGCTAAAAATATAGCTACTGGTGCGATTTTGGCTCAAATCAGCATATTTAACTGCCCCAATCCCCACGACTTGGGCGACATTATTTATAAACTCTTCGCTTTCGGTTCTTCCTTCTTCTGCAAAACGAGTTTCTAAATCTGCTTTTGCTTTCCTGACTGCTTCATCTAGCAAATCTCGTAGTCGTACGGTTTCCCCAGAACGGGTTTTCAACTTTTTGCCATCTTCCCCCAATACAACTCCAAAGGGTACATGAATAACTTCTACTCCTTCTGGTAGCCAATCTGCTTTTTGCGCTACCTGGAAAAATTGGGCAAAATGGTTAGCTTGTCCTGAATCTGTTACATAAACAATCCTTTGCGCTTTATCTTCTTGGATGCGATAACGTAAAGCAGCTAAATCCGTTGTGGCGTAGTTATAACCGCCATCAGACTTTTTAATAATTAGGGGTAAGGGTTCGCCCTGCTTATTGGTAAACCCATCTAAAAAGACACATTGCGCCCCTTCATTTTCTTCAACTAGCCCTTTCTGTGCCAAATCTTGCACTACATCGGGCAACATTTGATTATAAAAAGATTCACCCCGTTCGGTTATTTCAATATCTAATAAGTCATAAATAACTTGGAACTCACGGCGAGATTGTTCGCAAAGTAATTGCCAAGCATGACGAGAATCTTCTGTCCCTGCTTGTAGTTTTACCACTTCTTGCCTAGCTGTTTCCTTAAATTGTTCATCTTCATCAAACCGCTTTTTCGCCTGACGATATAAACTCACTAAATCGCCAATTTCTAAAGCATTCGCTGTGGTTAATGCAGTTGGATAAGCTTCTCGTAAATAAGCAATCAGCATCCCAAACTGAGTTCCCCAATCTCCCACATGATTAAGGCGTAGGACATCATGACCCCAAAAATCAAGGACACGGGCGATACAATCACCGATAATAGTGGAGCGCAAATGCCCAACGTGCATCTCTTTGGCAATATTTGGGCTGGAAAAGTCAATTACCACTCTTTGAGGGTTTGGAGTCGCATCTATGCCCAAGCGAGGGCTAATTTGTAGTTGGGTTAGTTGCTTTTGGAGATACTCTGGCTTCAGGGTGAGGTTAATAAAGCCAGGTCCAGCAATTTCGGGGGGGTAAAATAATTCTTCCCCTGCAAGATTAGCAACTATTTTCTCGGCAATGTTACGGGGTTTTTCTTTTAATTGTTTGGCGAGGGGAAGGGCGATATTAGATTGATAATCGCCAAATTTGGGATTAGTAGCGGGTACAATCAGAGGCGCATTGGGGGTAATATTATCTCCATAGGCTTTGCTTAAAGCTTGACTAATATAATCTTCGAGTTGGGCAATAAGAGTATTCATAAAGTTTTTAAAAACCGATAAATAGGCACAAATCCTATCCATCTTACAGCAAGTAAACGAAACGTAGGAATGCAGCCAAGTACAGGTAAGGGCATAGAATTGCTGCGCCCCTACGGATTAATAATCGGAATGACGGGCGAGATTGAGGAAGGTGGTAATTTCAGCTTGGAAGCCTAGTTTTACTGTGCCTGTGGGACCATTGCGGTGTTTGGTAATAATCACTTCTGCGGTGTCACGGTCGGGGGAGTCAGGGTTGTAATAGTTATCACGATAGAGCATCACTACTAAATCAGCATCTTGTTCAATTGAACCACTTTCTCTCAAGTCGGACATCATCGGGCGTTTGTTGGTGCGCTGTTCTACGCCTCTGCTTAACTGAGATAGGGCGATAATGGGGACATTCAGTTCCCTAGCGAGGGTCTTAAGACCACGGGTAATGCGAGATAGTTCTTGGACGCGGTTATCACTACTTCCTTCCATTAGTTGCAAATAGTCGAGTAAGATTAGACCCAATTCTCCTTGTTCTGCTTGCAGTCTCCGCGACAGGGAACGTATCTGCATCACGCCAATGGTGGCGGAGTCATCTATGTAGATAGGAAGCTCTGAGAGGGCGGTTAAAGAGGTGATGAGCTTATCAATTTCTAGTTGGCTAAGATTACCAGAACGCAGTTGATTCCCAGGTATTTTTGCTTCACTAGATAGCAGCCTTTGGGCAAGTTGTTCTTTGGACATCTCTAAGCTAAAAATAGCAACAGGAAGATGATGATCTTTGGCAACATTGGCAGCTATGCTTAAACCTAGTGCTGTTTTTCCCATTGAAGGTCTAGCAGCGAGGATAATTAAGTCAGAACGCTGTAAACCACTGGTCATGGCATCAAAGTCATAAAAACCCGTTTTTATTCCAGGCGAAGTGAGATTTTGGTGGAGATTTTCAATATCGTTGAAGGTTTGGGTTAGGGTTTCGGAGATGGGAGTTAAGCCTTGCTGAGGACGGTTTTCATTGAGTTGGAATATCTTTTGTTCGGCTTGGTCTAAAATAAGTTCCAGTTCTTGGGAGGTGTCGTAACCAAGTTCAGCGATTTCGTGACCTACCCAGATTAACTGACGACGGAGATATTTGTCTTTGACAAGTTCCGCATATTTATCAATGTTGACGGCGGAAACGGTACGGTCAACTAACTGGACGAGTTTTGCTGTTCCTCCTATCTTTTCTAGGAAGCCTTGGTCTTGTAACCACACGGTTACGGTCATTAAGTCGGTGGGTTTCCCTTGCGTATGAAGGCTTTGGGTGGCAAGATAGATGGTTTGATGGGTGCTAATGGAGAAGGCGGAGGGGGTGAGGATATCAGCAACTCTTCCTATTGCTTCTGGGTCGAGAAAGATTCCGCCTAAGATGGATTCCTCGGCTTCAATGTTTTGAGGAGGAAGGGAGGTACTAGGAATATTTTTAAATTCTTTGACCATTTTGTCAGCATTATCAATTGGCTCTAATCATAGCCTAGCGAGTTATTGGAATTTTGGGAGATGATGATTTTTATATTTGGAGTCTAGATAATTATTGTGAATGAAAAAGTTAGCCTGCGTCGCACTTTACTGAAATCTCGTCACTCTTTAAGTAGGGAAGCTTGGGAAAAGAGAAGTCAACAGATTGCTAATCATCTCCTGGCTTCTGAGCTGGTACAAAACTCGCAAACTATTCTTGCCTATTTTAGTGTCCGCAATGAACCAGATTTAAGCGGTTTGTTTACTCGGTCTCAACATTCTTGGGGGTTTCCGAGGTGTGTGGATAAATCTTTGTTCTGGCATTGCTGGCAGCCTGGGGAAAGGCTACAATCGGGAAAATTTGGCATTTTAGAACCTTTAGCCAGTGGGAGGATGTTAATGCCAGAGGAGGTGGATTTAATTCTGATTCCCGCGATCGCGCTCGACAAGAAAGGTTATCGTTTAGGCTACGGTGGGGGTTTCTATGACCGTATGTTGGCTAATCCCATTTGGCAAGGTAAGCTAACTATCGGGGTAGTATTTGAGTTGGGCTATGTTGATGAACTTCCTATTGATGATTGGGATTGTCCTTTAGATGGTGTTTGTACAGAAATGGGTTTAAAGTTACTATGACGCAAGAACAGAGTTGGAGAAAAATAGCAACATACGTCTTGTTAAGCGCGATCGCGATTATCATGCTTTTCCCTTTACTATGGTTATTGGGAACATCTTTCAAGTCTCCCACTGAGGATATCTTCGCCTTCCCTCCCCAACTAATTCCCCAAGAACCCACTTTCAGAAATTTCCGCATCGTTTGGGAATCCTATCCCTTTGCACAATATCTTTTTAATAGTTCTTTAGTCGCCACTCTCAGCGTTATTCTCAATCTTCTTTTTTGTTCCTTAGCAGCCTATCCTTTAGCAAGATTAAGCTTTCACGGACGGGATATTCTTTTTGCGTCTATTGTCGCCACAATTATGATTCCCTTTCAGATTGTGATGATTCCCCTTTATATTCTCATGGTCAATTTGGGGCTACGGAATACTTATCTGGGAGTAATTTTTCCCGCGATCGCGTCTGCTTTTGGTATATTCTTATTACGCCAAGCTTTCATGGGAGTACCGAAAGAACTTGAAGAAGCAGCAAGAATCGATGGTTGTACTGAATTAGGGCTATGGTGGCATATTATGATACCCGCAGTCCGCCCTGCTTTAGTAACCTTAGCTATCTTCGTCTTTATCGGTTCATGGGGAGACTTTCTTTGGCCTTTAATTGTCCTCGATGACCCCAACTACTACACCCTACCTCTAGGCGTTGCAACCCTCGCTGGGGCGTTTTCCCTCGACTGGCGATTGATTGCAGCAGGATCAATTATTTCCATTCTGCCAGTGCTAATATTTTTTATTATTATGCAAAACTATATTATCCCCACAGATACGGGCAGTGGGGTTAAAGGTTGAACTTATTTTCAAATTCAAAGAGAGCTAGAATTTAAGCTGTCAGCTTCACCTTGAGTTTGCGGTAAGTGTAGCCCACATTCTTGCTTAAGCCCGTGAAATCTGGTATCTCGCTCATTATCGTCCTCCGCCATCAGAGGACGGCTAGAATGCCAATCGCCTACGGTCACGTAGCCCTCATCAAAGAAAGGATGGTAGGGCAAATCATGGCTCTGGAGATAGTCATACACATCCTTGGAGTTCCAGTTTAAAATTGGTAAGACT
>JBBQDV010000056.1:0-14887 GCA_038320005.1 Cyanophyceae cyanobacterium | reverse complement strand
TTATCTAGGTTGGGATGAGGCTGCAAGCTTAGTCAGGAAGGGTGTTGAGGGCGCGATCGCGCATCAAGAAGTCACCTACGATTTAGCCCGTCTCATGACCCCCCCTGTTGAACCTCTCAAGTGTTCTGAATTTGCCCAAGCAATTATCAAACACTTCTAACTTTTAGGTTGGGTGGCTATTTTCCACCTCACCATTTTCTTCCTTCTTAAATTTAATAAATTCTAGGATGCAAGGAGTGGATGCAGTGGATGCAGTGTAAATTGTCCTAAAGAGGGATTACTTGGGAAGGTTTTAGTAGTACGATTAAATCAAGCAACTAGATTATAAGTTGCTTAGAAAAGTTTAATTTTTGCTCAGTAATCGAAAATTATTTTTCTCATGTCTTCAATGGAGATAACAATGAAGCTATGACATAAGCCCTTTCCCAAAATATGGTTGAGGGAAAATAATACAATTACAGGGTAAAAAAGGAGTAAAGATTTATGAAAATTCAATTATTAGCTGCAACTACACTTATAACTTCACTATTGTTTGGCATTCCTGCTAATGCAGAAAACCTTCAGCATGTAGAAAAGCTATTAGAAACAAATGCTTGTTATGGCTGTGACTTATCAGGAGCAGATTTATCCCTCACTCATTTAATTGGGGCAGATTTACGAAATGCTAATTTAGAATCCGCCAACCTCTATGATGCGAATTTAGAAGGTGCTGACCTCACTGGCGCAAATTTAGAATCCGCTAACCTAGATTCAGCTTTTCTGACTAATGCCACGATGAATAATGCTAATTTAGATAATGTTAATTTGGCTAATGCTACCATCTATGATGCTCACATTGCTGGGGCTTCAATGAATGAACTTAATGTAAGTGACACTACTATTTTTAACAATGGTATTGGTGTGGGTGGAAGCTATCCAAGTGTAGATGATGAATACATTTTTGAATATTAGGCATTCAAACAGGGGTACTGACTCTACTGGTGTCTCAATCCCCTGGTATTGCTGCATGAAGGGCTAGAAATATCAGCCATATGAATAGCCAAGCAATTTTACATCTTGACCAGGTGAGTTTAGCTGCACCTCTAGGTACGGGGTATTTACTTGAGAATATTTCCTTGACTCTGCAAAAGCGCGATCGCGCAGTCATAATTGGCGCATCTGGTTCAGGAAAAACTACTTTATTGCAACTCCTCAACCGCCTACGAGAACCCACTGGGGGCATAATTTATTTCAATAGTAGCAAGTATCAAGAAATTTCAGTACAACAGTTGCGCCAGCAAGTTGTTTATGTATCACAAGAAGCAAAATTATTAGGAATGAGTGGATATGACGCGATCGCGTATCCTTTAACTTTACAAAATATTCCTAAATTTGAGATTCAACAACGCATCAAATATTGGCAAGAAAAATTAGATCTTGACCCAGAGTGGTTAGAACGGGGGGAATTACAACTTTCTCAGGGACAAAAGCAATTAATCGCGATCGCGCGATCCCTCGTCATGCAGCCCCAAATCCTCTTACTAGATGAACCCACCTCCGCTTTAGATCAGGGACGCACCCAGCAACTTTTCAACACCTTAAAGCAATGGAGTCAGGAACAACAAACCACAATTATCATCGCCACCCACCAATTAGAAATCGCCCAAGTTATTGCTAACCGAGCGATCTATCTCCAAAAAGGAAAACTGCTTGAAGATCTTCTCACCCAGGACATAAACTGGTCGCAGTGGCAAGAAAATCTCATGCAGGTTGATAATAGGGAAGAGTGGGAGTAGGGCTAAACTCTACTCCTCCTCATTCGTCTTACCATCTTTTCCCCCATCATTATCAATAGTAAACTTACCTCCAACGGAATAAGCACGAGCCGTTTGGTCATCGAGTACCATATCCTCATCCCCATAAGAGCCAATCTTCTTGGTCTTCTTGGTTTTTTTTGCTGCATTTGCTACTTCAGCACGCTCCGTATAGGAATTACCATTAGGTAAACCAGAGTCATCATAACTACCAGCACCGCTCATAATGTCTTCTTGAACACTAAAGCCCGTTCCCGCTGGAATTAAACGCCCAATGATGACGTTTTCCTTCAGACCCCTTAACCAGTCAGACTTACCTTCAATCGCAGCTTCCGTTAAGACACGAGTTGTTTCTTGGAAAGAAGCAGCACTAATAAAGCTATCCGTATTGAGAGATGCTTTTGTAATTCCCAAAAGAACAGGAGTATAGCGAACTGGTGCGCCACCGACAATCACCATCGTTTCATTATCCTTTTGGATTTCTCGTAATTCTACAAGTTCCCCAGGAAGGCGAATCGTATCTCCCCCATCTTCAACTCGGACTTTGGAACTCATCTGACGGACAATCACCTCAATATGTTTATCCGAGATCTCAATTCCCTGAGATTCATAAACACCTTGAACCCCCGCAACCAAGAAGAGTTGAGCCTCTTGCAGTCCAGTCAAAGCAGCCTCATAGTCCCCTTGCTCCTCTTGATATAAGTCAAAGAAGGTTTCTAAAATTTCATGGGGGTTAGAAGGACCATCAGTCAGAGGTTCAGCAGCTTTCACCACTTGACCATCCGTAACCATGACACTTTGTCCAGGACCAACAGGATAGTCGCTGACCGTACCATCGCTTTCAATCACCTTCACATCGACGGTTTCATCTTCCTCATAGACCACCTGAGCAACACCAGCGCGACGGGAAAGGATACAAGCCTCTTTCGGACGACGAGCTTCCAGGAGTTCTTCAATACGAGGTAAACCTTGAATAATATCCCCAGTCTTCGAGCGTTCAAAAACAAGAAGCACTAAGTTATCTCCCCGTTGAACTAAGTCCCCATCATCAACTTGAAGTACCGCCCCAGGAGAAACTCGATAAGGACGAGCAATGCGCAGTAGCAATTCATTTTCAGATACTTTAACGACTTGTCCCGAATCTTCTATCGTTACACCCTCACTGGTGACAACACTACCAGAGACTAGCAATTTACCAGGTTTAACCGTAGGAGTCCCATCAACAGGAATAGTTAGGCGGTCTGCATCTCTGACCACCAGCACCCGACGAATTGCTTCTCCTCCTTCACGAATCCCGCGCACTTCGCCCGACTCTTTACATTGAATTTCAGTACGAGCAATAACCGCTTCTGGTGCAATTTCATCACCATCAGTCACTAAAACACTAGTGTGAGTATTTCCCGCCAAGGGGTCAGCTTCCACATCTCTGCGCAGTACCAAAGATTCAATGATGACAAGCTGTAAGAGCATTTCTTCACTATCTTCTTCAGAAGGTACTAGCTCAATATCCGCGCTAATATGGGGAGCTTCAGTAGCACTAATTTTTTCAGTTGAAGTGATTTCCAAAACTAACTGAGTCCGAAGTAAATCGACCCCCTCAACTGCTTTCACCCGTTCTTTATCTTTATAGGGAAGGCGTTGAATCGCTCGTAGTTCAATGTTCGTTCCCCCTTCCTCATTAATTGAGGCTTGGGACGGAACATCAGGTTCGTCAGGAATCTTATACTCTTGTACTGGACGCAGCAGTAAAGCGTAACCCTCTGGAGTTTCTACTACTTCCGCATAACGCAACTCATCTACCGTTACTCCAGGCGCAACTTCTGTTCCTGGATTAATCAACTCTTCATTGAGTTCATTCGGCGGTAGGTCAACCAAGTGAAGGTCTCCAGGCTTAACAATGATTTCGCGGAGGATATCATTTTTCTGAACAACTTCCACAATTCCCGAAGACTGACAGAAGATATCTTTGACAACTTCTGTTCCCGCTTCAATATATTGCCCATCTTCTACCATTAACAAAGAAATATCTTTATTAACTTCATGGGATTCTTCAGGAATCCAGAGGAGAGTTCCCCCCTTAGTAACTTCATAGCCTTGTTTGGCTTTGCCCCGCTTGGCAACTTCTACCCCAGCATATTTAATAATACCGCCAGTATTCGTGCGATAGCGTTCATCAATCAGTTCAGCGACTACTTGATTATTCTGTACTTTTGTTGCAGGAGTTGCTTTAAGCAAGAAGCGTTGATTATTAGCCGTGTAAATTACATATTGCTCTCGTCCACCAGTGCTTTCCATCCGCACCTTAGCTTGGTCTAACTGCACCGAAGCCGTAATAATCTCAATTTCCCGTTCCCCTTCCACATGACGGACAACACCTCCATGAAGAGAAACCAGTTTCGTTTCTGCTAAGACTGTTCCTGGCTCAACTTGATCACCATTTTTTACAACGGGTTCTGCCCCAGGTGGGAGGTTATAGACATCTCCAGAGAGTACCCATATTAAGCCCCCACGAGATGCGGTGCGAGTCTTGTTGCCCTGGCGGTCAGTTTTTTCTTCCGAAACGAGATCAGCAAATACTACCTCTCCAGCTAAATCGGAGGAAACATCTTTAGTCTTCCGTTCTGTTGAACGCTGTACTTTGGCTGAGGCAACTTCTGCCAGCAGTTGTTTCGCCTTCACTTCTGCGCCATCAGGAACAAGAAGAGACGAAGCGACAGTCAGAGGGAAGTGTTTAGCCTTACCGCCACCTTTTGGTTCAACAATTAAATCTCCCGCAATTTCGATTTGTTCCCGTTCGTCACCATGACGAGTTCGGACAATCCGCGTGCGGATCTTTTTATCTAATTTCATGATCCCATCAAACGGTGCAGTCACCTGACGGGCAACTTCTCCGGTAAATACCCCACCAGTGTGGAATGTCCGCATGGTTAGCTGTGTTCCAGGTTCACCGATAGATTGAGCAGCGATAATTCCTACCGCTTCCCCTTTATCCACCATTTTGTTATGGGCGAGACTCCAACCGTAACAAAGCTGACATACAGATCGAGCAGCTTCACAGGTTAGGGGTGAGCGTACTAAAACTTTTTCAACGGTATTGCCAATTACGTGGGCTAAGTCGTCATCGATGTCTTGGTTGCGTTGCGCGATGATTTCGCCAGTTTTAGGATCTACCACATCTTCGGCTAAAACCCTTCCCAGGAGGCGATTTGCGAGGGGAATGAGAACGCGATCGCCATCGGTCATACTACTGACCCAAATCCCCCGTTCTGTACCACAGTCAGTTTCTCGGACAATTACATCTTGAGAAACATCCACCAAACGTCGGGTTAAATAACCAGAGTCAGCAGTTCGCAGGGCAGTATCAACAAGTCCTTTCCTCGCCCCATAGGAGGAAATAATATATTCCGTAACCGTTAAACCTTCACGGAAGTTAGTTTTGATTGGTAAATCGATAATTTCTCCTTGAGGATCAGCCATCAAACCACGCATACCAACTAACTGACGCACCTGAGATAAGTTACCTCGCGCCCCACTAAAAGCCATCATATAAACAGAGTTGAGTGGATCAGTTTTGAGGAAGTTTTTAACCACTTCATCTTTCAGAGACTCAGACGTACTATTCCAGGTATCAATTACCTTTTGGAAACGCTCAACCTCAGTAATTTCTCCGCGAGAATACCGGGCTTCTGTGGCTCTAATTTCCGTTTCCGCAGCCTCTAGCATTTCTCGCTTAACTGGGGGAACTTGTAGGTCATCAATGGAAATAGAAACCCCTGCTTTGGTAGCATAACGGAATCCCATATCCTTGACATCATCTGCCATAGAAGCGCAACGGGAACTACCATAGTTAGTAAATGCCCAAGCAATCAGTTTTTTAAGCTGACCTTTATCAATAATGCGATTAAAAAATACTTTTTCTTGTTCTTGTGACATATTATTTTAGCTACCAGTTATTAGTTACTAGTTTTAAAATCTAAATTTTTTCGCTATAGGTTAATTCTTGAGTTATCAGTAAGACAATAAATAAGCCCCATACTGCTTACTGATAGCTTTTCAGAATTTATTGAGGTAAGAGTGCATCTTGGATAGTTTTGTTGTAGATCACTCGACCTGGGGTTGTCCGCACATACTGAGAAATCACCTCACCCTCAACAGTTTCGCGAACACGCCGTTCACGATAATGGTTAACCACCGTACCATCCTCTAAAGTTTCCGTCTTCACAGGCTCATTATCTGGTTCTAGGGTTTCTACTTTGCCCTTAAAACGAACCCAGATATAGGCATGTAAATCCAATTGACCATGTTCAAAGGCTTTGATCACATCTTCCAAGTTCGCAAAATAACGTCCTGCTCCCTCTTGAGATTGGGGATTTTCTGCGGTTAGATAGTAGCATCCCAAGACCATATCTTGAGAAGGGGTGACAATGGGGCGACCCGTTGCTGGAGATAAGATATTATGACAAGCCAACATCAACAATCTTGCTTCTGCTTGAGATTCCAAAGACAAAGGTACGTGAACCGCCATTTGGTCACCATCAAAGTCAGCGTTGAAAGCAGGACAAACCAAAGGATGTAACTGAATTGCCCGACCTTCTACTAAAATTGGTTCAAAGGCTTGAATCCCTAAACGGTGCAAGGTTGGCGCACGGTTAAGCATAACTGGATGACCCGAAATCACCTCTTCTAAAACGTCCCAAACACTTGGATCATTGCGTTGAATTAGTTTTTTTGCTGCCTTAATATTGTTAACTAAACCGTTTTTAATCAGGCGATGAATAACAAAAGGTTGGAACAACTCAATCGCCATTTCCCGTGGTAAGCCACATTGGTAAATTTTTAGCTTGGGTCCAACAACAATAACAGAACGACCAGAATAATCTACCCGTTTACCCAATAGGTTTTGACGGAAACGTCCCTGCTTACCTTCAATAATATCTGATAGCGATTTGAGGGGACGGTTATTTGCTCCAACTACGGTTCGTCCTCTGCGTCCGTTATCGATTAAAGCATCTACCGCTTCTTGCAGCATTCGTTTTTCATTACGAACAATGATTTCTGGCGCAAGAATTTCCTGTAAGCGGGCTAAACGGTTATTGCGATTGATGACACGGCGATAAAGATCATTCAGGTCAGAAGTTGCAAAACGTCCCCCATCTAGCTGTACCATCGGGCGTAGGTCAGGAGGGATTACAGGAATCACATCTAGTACCATCCAGTCCGCATGAGCGCCAGTAGCAATAAAATTATCGATAACCCGTAATCGCTTAATTAGCTTGGCTCGTTTTTGACCTTTGGCGTTGGTTGTCTCTTCCCTAAGCTTTTCTGCTTCCTCTTCTAACTTGACCTCCGCTAAGAGTCGTTGTACTGCTTCTGCACCAATCCCCACTTCAACCCCAACCAGTTCAGACTCTTCGCCGTAAAGTTGTTCTTCAATCTCTAACCACTGATCTTCTGTTAAGAGTTGCTTATAGCTCAGATTTCCCGCATTACCAGGGTCAAGAACCACATAAGCGTTGAAATAAACGATTTGCTCGACATCACGCAAAGCCATATCTAGCAAGATACTTAAGTAGCTAGGAATGCCTTTTAAATACCAAACATGAGTAACTGGAGCAGCCAGTTTGATAAAGCCCATGCGATGACGACGGACACGGGACTCGGTAACTTCTACACCACAACGTTCACAGACAATACCGCGATGGCGAACCCGTTTATATTTACCACAGTGACATTCCCAGTCTTTTGCTGGACCAAAGATACGCTCACAAAAGAGTCCATCCATCTCTGGCTTTAAAGTACGGTAGTTAATGGTTTCTGGCTTGGTAACTTCGCCAACAACAGTTCCGTTTGGTAAGGTTCGTTCTCCCCACTGACGAATTCGTTCTGGAGATGCAATCCCAATTTTGACGTAATCAAAACGCTGCTCTAGCTGGTTTTTCATTTCGTTTATCAATGTTCTCAGTTATTAGAGTTTTTCACTTAGGGAGTGACCAGTGGGAAGAAATCACAGGTCACTATTAGATAGACATTTGCTAACTTTTACTCCGCTTCTTCAGGTTCAAGTTCTTCGCGATTGATAGATTCATAAGTTGGACGATTAGGAGTCCGACGGCGATCGCTATCTGCCATTAATTCCACTTCTACATCCCGACTACTTCCATCTTCTGGATCGGTTTCAACTTTATGAACAGCAATATCTAATCCTAAAGATTGTAGTTCTCGCATCAATACTTTGAAGGATTCTGGCGTACCAGGACGGGGAATTGGTTTACCTTTAACGATCGCGTTTAAGGCTTCATTCCGTCCCTGCATATCATCAGACTTAACCGTTAGCAACTCTTGTAATGTATAAGCTGCACCATAAGCTTCTAATGCCCAAACTTCCATTTCCCCAAAACGCTGACCACCTTGTTGGGCTTTTCCTCCTAAAGGTTGTTGCGTAACTAAGGAATAAGGACCTGTAGAACGAGCATGAATCTTATCATCAACCAAGTGAACCAGTTTCAGCATATACGCCTTACCCACGGTAATCTTACGGTCAAAAGGTTCTCCAGTACGACCGTCATAAACCTGTATTTTCCCAGGATGATCCGCGTTATAAACCCAACTACGTCCAGGACGTTCACTCGCTTCTTGCAGTTTACCGTGAACGGTTTCCCGAGAGGCTTCTGCGCCATACATCTCGTCAAAGGGAGTCATTTTAAAGCGGACTCCTAAGTTTTCCCCAGCCCAGCCCAGGAGACATTCAAACACCTGTCCCACGTTCATACGGGAAGGAACACCAAGGGGGTTAAGAACAATGTCCATTGGCGTGCCATCGGGGAGATAGGGCATATCTTCAATCGGCAAGATGCGGGAAATAATTCCCTTATTACCATGACGACCTGCCATTTTATCTCCAACTTGAATCTTCCGCTTCAGGGCGACATAGACACGGACAACCATATTCGCACCAGGAGGTAGTTCATCCCCTTGTTCGCGAGTAAAGACCCGTACATCAACCACTCGTCCTCTTTCCCCGTTCGGAACTCGCAGGGAGTTATCTCGAACATCACGGGCTTTTTCCCCAAAAATAGCGCGGAGTAGTTTTTCTTCAGGGGGTTGGTCTGATTCTCCTTTAGGAGTAACTTTACCCACCAGGATGTCTCCTGATTCTACCCAAGCTCCAATTCTGATAATTCCCTGTTCGTCTAAATGGCGTAAAGAATCTTCGCCCACATTGGGGATTTCGCGGGTAATTTCTTCTGGTCCTAACTTAGTTTGTCGCGCTTCAATCTCATGCTTCTCAACGTGAACAGTGGTATAAACGTCATCGTAAACCAACCGCTCACTAATTAGGATTGCATCCTCGTAGTTGTAACCCTCCCAAGGCATATAAGCTAAGAGGATATTTTGACCGAGGGCGATTTCTCCCCCTTCAGTCGCTGAACCATCCGCCAAAACCTGACCTGGAACAACATCTTCGCCAGTGTAAACAAGAGGACGTTGATTTAAGCAGGTATCTTGGTTAGAACGCTGATATTTTTGCAGAGGATACTCAATTTCTTCGCCAGTATCTGTTGTAATTACTACTTCTCTTGCATCAACGTGTTTCACCACGCCAGCAGTACGAGAAACCACAACCATCCCTGAATCACGAGCAGCTTGCGCCTCCAAACCTGTACCCACAAGAGGGCGTTCTGGTCTTAATAAAGGGACAGCTTGACGTTGCATGTTCGACCCCATCAGGGCGCGGTTAGCATCATCGTGTTCGAGGAATGGAATTAAGGAAGTTGCAACGGAGACAATTTGCAGAGGCGAAACCGCCACATAGTCAACCTGCTCAGGACTGGTAGTAGAAAATTCTTGACGATACCTTACGGGAATTGTATCCCCAATGATATAACCTTCATCGTCTGTGGCAACATCCCCAGGCGCAACGCGCATATCGTCTTCTTCATCAGCGGTAAGATAAAGAGGCTCTAAGTCGTAACGAACTTTACCATTTTCCGCTTTGTAATAAGGGGTTTCGATAAAGCCATAGGGGTTGACGCGAGCAAAGGTAGCCAGAGAGCCAATTAGACCCGCATTTGGTCCTTCTGGAGTTTCTACAGGGCAAATTCTTCCGTAGTGGGAGGGGTGAATATCTCGCACCGCAAACCCTGCTCTTTCTCTGGTTAAACCGCCTGGTCCTAAAGCACTAATCCGTCGTTTGTGGGTCAATTCCGCTAGGGGATTGGTTTGATCCATAAACTGGGATAGTTGCGAAGAACCGAAGAACTCTTTAATCGCAGCAACTAAAGGTTTAGGGTTAACCAAAGATGCAGGGGTGAGGGTGTCGGACTCGGAAACGGTCATGCGTTCGCGAATAATCCGCTCTAAACGGTTTAAACCAACTCGAACTTGGTTTTGGAGTAGTTCCCCGACTGAACGGACACGACGGTTTCCTAAGTGGTCAATATCGTCAACGTTCCCTGTATCAAATTCCAAGTTAATCAGATAGTCAACCGCAGCTAAGATATCTGGGGGAGTTAATACCCTTGTGGTTGTGGGTACATTGAGACGGAGCTTTTTATTGAGCTTGTAGCGTCCTACCCGTCCCAGGTCATAGCGTTTACTATCAAAGAATCGAGAGTCTAGTAAGGCTGCTCCGCCATTAACTGTTGGAGGTTCTCCTGGGCGCAGTTTGCGATACAATTCGAGGAGAGCATCGTCTTCGCTAGGATTGCCTTCTTTCTCTAAAGTTTTTTCATAATACTCTGGGTGACGCAGAGAATCCATTATCTCGTTATCCGTTAGCCCCATTGCTTTCAGGAGAACTTGAGCGGATAGTTTACGGGTTTTATCAATCCGCACCCAAACTAGGTCATTTTTGTCCGTTTCAAACTTCAGCCATGCGCCTCGGTTGGGAATTAAAGAAGCAGAATAGGTACGACGACCATGTTTATCGGTTTCTGCTTTATAATAAACTCCAGGAGAACGGACAATTTGGTTGACAATAACCCGTTCTGCGCCGTTAATAATAAATGTGCCACGTTCGGTCATCAAAGGTAAGTCACCGATGAAGACTTCTTGCTCCTTAATTTCCCCAGTTTCTTTATTAATCAGTCGCGTGGGGACGAACATTTGGACAGCGTAGGAAGCATCGCGCCGTTTTGCTTCGTCAACTTCGTACTTAGGTTGCTTTAATTTATACTTTTCGCCAATAAAATGTAGTTCTAGCTTTCCTGTATAGTCACTAATCGGGGAAAAGCTATTGAGTTCTTCAATTAGTCCTTCTTCTAAAAACCAGCGAAAACTAGAACGCTGAATTTCAATGAGGTCGGGTAGGAGGTTGTGGGTAAGATTGGTCATAGATTAAGAATGATAAATAATCAATTCTGAATTAAAAGCTTGAATAAATTTAAGCTCAATTCTTCGGCTAATTGTCTTTAGAGGGAAAGCCCGAAGAGTTGACAAGCATTAGCTGTAGTTTCCTCAGCAAAGGTTTCTATCGGAACATCTCGCAAGTTAGCGATAAATTCCGCAACATGGCGAACATAGGCTGGTTCATTGCGTTTACCTCGTTGGGGAACAGGAGCAAGAAAGGGGCAGTCTGTTTCGATTAATAGACGATCGCGCGGTACAATTTTGGCACTGGCGTGAACTTGTTTAGCATTTTTAAAGGTAGTAATACCACTAAAGCTAATGTAAAAGCCCAAATCCAGAAACCATTGGGTTTCTTCAGGAGTACCACTCCAACAGTGCATGACTCCTCTTACCGCTTGCTGATTACGGCGATTAAAGTTCTGTAAGGTTTCTTTCATCGCAACAGCAGCATCACGACAGTGAATAATCACAGGTTTCTCTAACTGCTGGGCTATTTCTAACTGAGCGGTAAAAACCTCCTTTTGATGCTGAATATTATCTGCTTTATAAAAATCTAGCCCCATCTCTCCAATCGCGACAACGCGCCGATCAGATTGGGCTAGATACAAAATTTTTTCGCCTAATTCAGGACTCCATTTTTCGACATCTAAGGGGTGAAGTCCGACAGCAAAGGCGAGTTCGGGGAAACGATCTGCTAAGGCTTGGATGCTCGCAAATTCTCCTGGTTCTACGCAGGAGTGAACTAAACGCACTACTCCCGCTTCTTGCCATCGTTCTTGTAACTTTTCTAAGTCTTGCTCAAAGACATCAAAGTTGATATGAACATGGGTGTCTATCAACCGTACTTGCCTTGTCTGCTGCATTAAGATTGTATTCGCGATTTTTACTCCCTCAATTCCTGCCGTTTCTCTAAAAAGTAACAGATGAATCTCTCTTATTCATCCGACGCTGGTATTAAGAGGCTTGAGCAACAGGTTCTTGAACTCGCTTTAAGGCTTTAGCCAAACGAGCTTTTTTCCGAGCGCCATTATTGGTATGAAAAACCCCTCGCTTCACTGATTTATCAATCCTGCTATAAGCAGAAGCCATCCGACTTTCTACTGTTGACAAGTTTTCGGGGGTAGGATTGGCAGCATATTCTGCTACCGCACCAAAATATTTTTTCATCAGGGTACGCACCGATGATTTGTAGGTCTTGTTGCGCACACGGTTGCGCTCAGTAATATCAATACGTTTAATTGCAGATTTTATATTAGCCACAGCAACTCGTGAAAATTTATCTATTTAGGTTTGAACTGAAAATTATCCAGAAAAGCTATTGTAACATCTTTTGGCTTTATCTGCTCAGGTTTCTAATTTTGGTGCTGCTCTTTTTGCATTTGCGAACAAAACTTTGTACTTCACCCTAAAAACAATATAGCATTTGTGTGGCATTTTGACCCGTTTCTGGGAAATTCAAGTTAAGCTATTAGAAAGCTTAGGTCAGTAAGAATTAATCTTACCTCTTAAATTTAGAGCTAAGTTTTAGATAGTTGCCAAGAGGGGCAGAGAAAAGACTCCATGCTGCGAATTATTACTCAGCAAGCTGAAGCACAAACAGAACTGCGACGAATAAGCGATCGCACCTCTGGAGAAGAAATAATCCATAAAGAAGCTACTGTTCGGGAAATCCTACAAACAGTGCGGAGAAAAGGAGATCAGGCTCTCCTTGACTATACTGCCGAATTTGATCGGCAAAGCCTAGATTTAGAAGAACTACGAGTAACTGGTGCAGAATTAGATGCTGCTTATCAGCAAGTCAATCAAGAATTACTCAGTGCGATTAAATTAGCCTGTAAACAAGTAGAAGCCTTTCATCGTCAGCGTGTGCCTCAATCTTGGGTACAATTTGGTGATGATGATATTGTTTTGGGTAAACGCTACACCCCTGTAGATCGAGCGGGAATTTATGTTCCTGGGGGTAGAGCCTCTTATCCGAGTACGGTGGTAATGAACGCGATTCCCGCTAAAATAGCTGGCGTTCCCCAGATTGCCATGGTGACACCGCCAGGGGCTGATAAAAAAATTAATCCTGCTGTACTAGTTGCTGCCCAAGAAACAGGAGTAGAAGAAATCTATCGAGTTGGAGGCGCACAAGCGGTTGCAGCCCTTGCTTATGGGACAAAAACCATCCCTAAAGTAGATGTCATTACTGGACCTGGGAATATTTACGTTACCTTAGCGAAAAAACAGGTTTACGGTAGGGTCGGCATTGATTCTTTAGCTGGACCATCGGAAGTATTAATCATCGCGGATCAATATGCTAATCCTGACCATGTGGCTGTTGATTTACTCGCTCAAGCAGAACATGACCCTTTAGCTGCTGCTATTTTAATTACAGATGATCCGAAACTGGCTTCTCAAGTCCAGTCGGCGGTGTTAGCACAGTTAGAAAATCATCCGCGCAAAACCCTAACGGAAAAAGCGATCGCGCATTATGGAGTGATTGTTATCGTTAATTCCCTAGAAACCGCTGCGGAACTATCTAATCAATTTGCGCCAGAACACTTAGAACTAGAAGTTGCTGAACCCTGGGAATTATTAAAACATATTCGTCATGCAGGGGCGATTTTCCTGGGTAATTCAACCCCGGAAGCCGTAGGAGACTACCTTGCTGGACCAAACCACACTTTGCCCACCTCTGGGGCTGCTCGCTATTCCTCCGCTTTGGGAGTAGAGACATTTATGAAGCATTCTAGTTTGATTCAATATTCTCCTACCGCTTTGAAAAGGGTATCAGGGGCGATTCAAGCTCTCGCTGATGCGGAAGGCTTACCCTCGCACCGAGATTCAGTACGCTTACGGACAGAATAATTTATTCATATTTGTCGGCAAGAACACCAAAATCACGATATGATGAGGCACTGTATTGTGGTTGATGCTGCGAAAAATTAATGAAGTTAGATTGGATTTCTCCTGCTGAGCGTTTAAGTGCCTTACCTCCATATGTTTTTGCTCGTTTAGATGAACTCAAAGCCAGAGCTAGAGAACAGGGTCTAGACCTGATTGATTTGGGTATGGGTAATCCTGATGGACCAGCCCCTCAGCCTGTAATTGAGGCAGCAATAACCGCTTTGCGAGATCCTAGTAATCATGGTTATCCGCCTTTTGAGGGGACAGCTAATTTTCGCAATGCAATTACTCAATGGTATAAGCGACAGTATGGGGTGCTGTTAGATGCGGATAATGAGGCTTTACCTTTGTTGGGGTCAAAAGAGGGTTTAACCCACTTAGCTTTAGCTTATGTGAACCCTGGAGACTTAGTATTAGTGCCAAGTCCAGCCTATCCTGCTCATTTTCGGGGCCCCGCGATCGCGCAAGGAGAAATTTATAATTTAATCCTCACGGAAGAAAACGACTGGCTCATAGATATTAGTGCGATCCCCGCTGAAATTGCCGAAAGAGCGAAGATTCTTTACTTCAACTATCCCAATAACCCGACAACCGCAACTGCACCGAGAGAGTTTTTTGAAGAAATGGTAGCTTTTGCGCGGAAACACTCAATTTTACTTGTCCATGATCTCTGTTACGCAGAACTTGCTTTCGATGGCTATCAACCCACCAGTTTACTAGAAATTCCTGGGGCGAAAGATATTGGGGTGGAGTTTCATACCCTCTCAAAAACCTATAATATGGCAGGGTGGCGCGTTGGTTTTGTCGTGGGTAACTCGCAAATTATCCAGGGCTTGCGTACCCTGAAAACCAAT
>JBBQDV010000055.1:0-14922 GCA_038320005.1 Cyanophyceae cyanobacterium | reverse complement strand
GTGATAGCAAAAATCCAGACTGTCATGACCCAAGAGTGGGGAAATCCTTCCAGTCTTCATAGTTGGGGAGGACGGTCAGCAACAAGATTAGAAGTGGCGAGAATGCAGGTAGCTGCTTTGATTGGGGCAAAAGATCCAGATTCTTTGGTCTTCACTTCTGGGGGAACAGAAGCAGATAACTTGGCGGTAATGGGCGTTACTCGTCAATATGAGACACCCCAACATCTAATTACTTCGAGTGTAGAACATCCCGCGATCGCGCAACCAATAGATCTTCTTGAACAACAAGGATGGCAAATTACCCGCTTGTCTGTCAATCGTCAAGGACGAGTTAACCCCTTAGACTTACAAGCAGCAATTCAACCCAATACTGTTTTAATTTCCATTATCTATGGACAAAGTGAAGTCGGCACAATCCAACCGATTGCAGAACTAGCGCAAATTGCTCATAATGCTAACATCTTGTTCCATACCGATGCAGTACAAGTAGCAGGACGAATTCCCCTTAATGTGCAAAACTTACCCATTGATTTACTTTCCCTCTCTAGTCATAAAATCTATGGGACTCAGGGAGTTGGCGCATTATACATCCGTCCAGGGGTAGAATTATCACCTTTAATAGTGGGGGGAGGACAAGAGAGAAATATCCGTTCGGGAACGCAAGCTGTACCACTTATTGCAGGATTCGGTGAGGCTGCGGAACTTGCCCAGACTGAAATGGTAACAGAAAATGAAAGATTAATTGGATTGCGCGATCGCGCTTTTGATCTCCTCTCCGCTTCTGTCCACCTCCAACCCACAGGAGATCCTCTGCATCGTTTACCCCATCATCTTAGTTTTGCCATCCAAGATCCCCGTCATACCATCACAGGAAAAACCCTAGTTAGACAAATGAACCTCGCAGGGATAGCCATTAGTGCGGGATCAGCTTGTCATAGTGGTAAACTGAGTCCCAGTCCAATTTTGACCGCGATGGGATATCCAGCTAATCAAGCCTTAGCAGGGATTCGCTTAACCTTGGGACGAGATACCACCACAGCAGATATAGATTGGACTGCAATAGTTTTACAACAAATTTTAGATCGTTTACTCACAAAAGAATTAGCTAGTAGTTTCTAGCAGTAACTTGAGGTAAGGTAAAAATAAGATAAAATTTAGTTTTTAAAAACCATGAGTGAACCAAAAGAAAAAAATATAATTGGCATTGACCCGACTACCGCTGGCTGGGTGATCACTGCTTTATTACTCGTTCCTTTATTATTAATGGGATTTTTATTCCAATAACTATGACTCATATTCCTCAAACCTTAGAAGACGCGATCGCGCAAGCCAAAGAAGCTACCACAAACGCCCTTAACGATGGTTGTCAAAGAATACAAATAGATATTGTCCTCCCCGAAATTGCCCTCAAATCCCAAACAATAGCCCAAGAATTCTTACCCCTATTTACTCAATATGGAGAAGGGCTAAAAGTCGTTTTTTCTGACACAGGGGCAGCTTCCCTCGCCCGTCGCGATTGGGGAGAAACAATATTTAAGATTAGCGATCTAGGCAGTTCTCGCACCCCCGTTGAATATAAAATCAGTGATGAAGACCAAGCCTTTCTTGTTGTATGCCCTTCTGCTGTCGAAGTTGCCCAAGTAGAAAAACTCTGTAACCTCGCTGGAGATCGTCCCGTTGTCCTTCTCATTCCCCAACTGGAAAATATTGCCATGATTGGGATTGGTTATGCAGCGCGTCAGTTAAGAGAACGTTTCCTTAGTACCATCGAAACTTGCTACTATCTCAAACCCTCAGATGAACTATCTATTTTGCGTCAATATCCCAACCCTTGGCAAGTTTGGCTGCAAAAAGATGATAATTTTGAACTGATTGCAGAAGAACCCCAGAAACCGATGTCTGATACCTTAGATTTGATCCTGCGCGGATTAAGTGGAGAAGGGGAAGCAGGGGAGACAACTACCACTTCTAAAAATACAGGCATATTTGGCAGTATGAAGCAATTTTTGAAAGCCCTTAGTCAGTAGTCAGTAGGATGGGGTGAGGGGGTGAGGGGGTGATGCTATTAAAGTTTGATACTTTTTCCCAACAAATATCAACTATTTATCCTATATATTGTCTCTCTCCCCTACTCTGAACTCTTTTTAAACAAGCTTATTTACTCTTTCTGTTTTTTGCTTTCCCCTACCCTCCGCATCATATAAGCGAGGGCAAAATCTCCTTGAGGATGATCTTTTAATACTTCTGCTAAGGCAAAGATTTCTTGCGCTAACTCTGAACCAATTTTCTCAACTAGGGCTTGTCTTTCTTTGTGATAGTGTTGGGCTTTTTGTACCTTAGCCTGCCATTCTCGGGAAAATAACTTCTCAATAGTATTGCTAAGTCCTAATTGAGTTAAAATCTCCCATTCCCCATGATCACACCAGATGCCACAATCGTTACATCGTTCGACGTAAAAAGGCGTATTGAGGCTTACTTTAGCGCGAGAGAGATATTTCCCACAGTTTGGACAGAGGGCTGCTTTGGCATCGTAAGGGGATTGGACAAAATCTACATCTAATTTTTGGGTTAGGGTTCTGACCGCGATCGCGGTTTTGGGTTGTTTTGCTTTCCAACCTTGATAATGTTCCGTTGGAATCCAATTTCCTTTACACTCTTGACAAGACTTCACCTCTAACTCATCGCTTAAAAGGCTATCTTTTAATTCAATTTTGCGACACTTGGGACAATGCACAGATATTTATTCCTCAAATTTTGACAAATTAGTTTATTCTATCGCGATCGCGCTTTCTTCTTCTAAACCTACCTCTAAAAAAGGTAACTGGTTAAAAACGCTACAATTTTTGTAACTTTAGCAACTTTAAATGTAATTATTTAAGTTATAATGATAGTAGAGCCTGACAGTAAGCGATTAATTGATTAACGCGATCGCGCACCGCATCTTTACGTAGCTGTTCCGTTCCTTCCTGCCTAGATGTCTGCCAACGCATTACCTCAGTTTGCAATAGTCTCATCGTTCGGTGAATCTCAGTTTGGAGAGATTGCCAGCGAGATAACTCCATTCCTTCTAACTCAGTTACTGCTAAGACAATAATCTCTTCTTCAAAAGTCAGTTGCACTTGCGCAAAACTTCCTTGCCAAGATGTCTTAGAAATATCAGGATTAGTCATAGCTTTAGACAAAGCAACTAAAACCTTTACAAAATTTTCGTAGACTTGACGGTGAGAAAAAGTTAACATTAAGAAAAGTTTAAGTTAAAATTGCGGTAGATTATATTTTATTTGGTGTCAAACTAGATAACTTTCTCCAGCTATCTCAGTCTACTTTAACAATTATTAAAATCCTAATTCAATTATTTCTTGTTCCCATTAGGGAAAGCCCTATTTTATCTTCTATCTCCACATAAAAGTAACTATTTATATCGAATTGACTGCCCTGATTAGCAGTAGTTAACGAGTAAATATACTTAATTCTAGCCTTAGCTATTACAAATACATCAGAGGGAACACTGAAAACCAATGAAAACACCAATAATTACCCTGACAGAGCCTCAACCTTTAGAATCTCCTCCTTGGTTGAAAGATTGCCTGATTGCCTCCAAAGAGACAGAAGACAACCAGTTAATTTCCCATGCCTTTGAATTTGGCTATAAACTCCATGAAGGTCAGTATCGCAAATCTGGAGAGCCTTATATTGCCCATCCAGTCGCCGTCGCTGGACTATTACGAGAATTAGGGGGAGATAGTGCCACCATTGCAGCGGGATTTTTACATGATGTCGTCGAAGATACCGAAGTCACCTCCGAAGAAATAGAAGAATTATTTGGTACTGATGTGCGCCTCCTCGTTGACGGCGTAACTAAACTCTCCAAATTCAACTTTTCTAGCAAAACTGAACGTCAAGCAGAGAACTTTCGGCGTATGTTTTTGGCAATGGCGCAGGATATTCGCGTTATTGTTGTCAAACTCGCAGATAGACTCCATAATATGCGTACGCTTGAGCATTTAAGCGCAGAAAAACAATACCGCATCGCCACCGAAACAAGAGAAATTTTTGCCCCCCTCGCCAACCGTTTAGGAATTGGTCGCTTCAAGTGGGAATTAGAAGACCTCTGTTTTAAATATCTCGAACCCGAAGACTACCGTCAAATTCGTGAATTAGTAGCGGAAAGACGGGGCGAAAGAGAAGCCCGTATTAAAGATATCACCGAAACCTTGCGCGAGCGGTTGACAGAAATTGGGGTTTCAATCTCAGAACTCAGTGGTAGACCCAAACATCTCTATGGTATCTACCAAAAAATGCAGCGACAGAACAAAGAATTTAACGAAATCTTTGATATTGCTGCCCTACGCATTATCGTTAAGAGCAATGATGAATGTTATCGTGCCTTAGCAGTAGTTCATGACCTCTTTAGACCAATTCCAGGGCGATTTAAAGATTATATTGGTTTACCGAAACCAAACCGCTACCAGTCTCTCCATACCTCCGTTGTCAGTTCAAGTGGTCGTCCCTTAGAAGTGCAAATTCGCACAGTGGAAATGCACCATATTGCGGAATATGGAATAGCAGCCCACTGGAAATATAAAGAAAGTGGTTCAAGTAATACTTACCTCAAGCCAGAAGATGAGAAATTTACTTGGCTACGACAACTGCTGGAATGGCAAAATGATTTTAAAGATGCCCAGGAATATGTTGACAGCCTCAAAGATAATCTCTTTGAAGATGATGTCTATGTTTTTACACCCCAAGGGGATGTAGTTGCTTTGGCGAGAAATGCAACCGCTGTGGATTTTGCCTATCGCATCCATACTGAAGTGGGGAATCATTGTGCTGGGGCGAGGGTAAATGGGCGTTGGAGTGTCCTTGATACTCACTTACAAAATGGGGATATTGTCGAAATTATCACCAATAAAAACGGTCATCCTAGTTTAGATTGGCTGAATTTTGTTGTTACTCCCAGTGCGAGAAATCGGATTCGCCAATGGTATAAGCGATCTCACCGCGATGAAAATATTGATCGCGGTCATGATCTTTTGGAGAAAGCGTTAGGGAAAAAAGGCTTTGAAGCCCTGCTTAAGTCTGACCCGATGCAGGTTGTGGCGGAACGATGTAACTACCAAGAAGTTGATGATCTTTTGGCTGCTTTAGGCTACGGAGAAGTTACCCTAAATCACGTGGTTAACCGCCTTCGGGATGTAATTAAAGCACAGCAACCGATTGAAGATGCCAAAACAACTCCCCAAGAGTTATTATCTCAAGGGACAACTAGCCGAGATTTACCGCTAACTCAGAGTAGTAGTAATAGTAAGTCTCCTATTGCGGGGATAGAAGGCTTAATGCATAACCTAGCTGGTTGTTGTAACCCAATTCCAGGGGATAGTATTATTGGAACGGTAAGTCGTGGCGCAAAGGGTATTGTGGTGCATCGTCAAGGTTGTCCGAATGTGGAAAGTATTCCTGGGGAAAGGTTAATTCCGATTAGCTGGAATCCCATCCAAACTCACCAGCGTCCCCAAACCTATCCAGTTAATGTTCAAATTGAAGTGTTAGACCGAGTGGGGGTATTTCGTGATATTTTATCTCGCTTAGGAGATCACAATATTAATGTGCGCAAGGCGGATGTGAAAACGAGTAACGGTAAACCAGCATTAATTTCTCTCTGTATTGAGATTAGTGATCAAGACCAACTTGAGCGATGTTTTCAGCAAATTCGTAAGATGAGTGATATTTTGAATTTGCGTCGGGTCAGTGAAATGGAGTACGTGGCTTAATTTTTTTATTCCTGGACAATAACTATAGTATCTAAATCTATCTGTTCATAGAGTTCAACAATATCTTCATTTTTCATTCTTAGACAGCCATGAGATACCGCTTCTCCGATTACGGCTTGCTGGGCTGTACCATGAAAGCCAATTTGATGAATTCCATCTGACCAAAAGCCAATCCATCTCTTCCCTAAAGGATTATCATCACCAGGGGGGATTACTTCCCCTGTAATTGGTTGTACCCATGCTGGATTTGGATCGAGATGATCGACAGAAAACTCACCAGTTGGGGTTTCCCAGCCAGGTTTACCGATCGCGATCGCGTAACTCTTTTTAATCGCATTGTAGCGATAAACATGGACTTGGCGATCACCTAGATCAACCACTAATTTTATGCGTCCAACGTTAGCAGCAGCTGTGGTAAAAAAGGGAGAAATCCTTTGCGATAACTCGATGCTAGTGGGGTTAATGACTTCTTCCATTGCAGACAAATTAAGAGGAAAGAAGTTTAGAGATAATGTTAATGTTTGCGGGGCTAGTCCTGCGACTAGAAGACTAACAAGTGCTAAAGTAGCTAGGGTGAAAGACTTGGCTTTTGACCGATTTGAGGTCATATATATATCTATTCCTTAAGCATCGAGCTTCTAAATAGTAAAAGTTAGTCCATAGGAGGCAATACTTATATTTATTTACTGACAATCTGAAATAAGGATGAGTGACAGTACGAATTCTGTCTCACTGTGCCATTTCTTAGTTCATTCCCCATGATATAACAACAATAGAGTTAAGTATCTAAGCTTGAATTAAAACTTGGAACTTATATCTCTCACTGATGTCTATATTTATTAAATGCCTTGCGGAATAGTCTTATGAGTCAATCTATTTCTATCAATTGGTCAAAAACGCAGACAGCTAATCAGACCGCTGTTTCTACAGAACAACTTTCCAATTATGACCTCATTATTGCCTGTCAAGAGGGCATAAGACCTGACCGCACGGCATTTGCAATCTTAGTCCGTCGCTATCAATCCCATGTTGATAAGGTACTTTATCATTTAGCCTCTGATTGGCATGATCGCGCTGATTTAGCTCAAGAAGTCTGGATTCGCGTTTATCGTAATATTAATAAATTGCATGAGCCAGCTAAATTCAAAAGCTGGTTAAGTCGAATCACCACGAATTTGTTCTATGATGAATTACGTAAGCGTAAAAGAGTTGCCCGTTCTTTATCCTTAGATGCGCCGTTACGAGTTAACGATGGCGAAATGGAATGGGAGCTTCCTGCGGATGCTCCGAGTCCTAATGATAATCTCACGACAAATGAGTTTTATGAACAATTACAAAACGCGATCGCGGAATTACCCGAAGCGTTTCGGACAACTATCGTTTTACGAGAGATTCAAGGATTTGCTTACGAAGAAATTGCTGAAATGACAGGGGTTTCCCTCGGAACAGTAAAATCTCGAATTGCTAGGGCTAGGGCTAAACTACAAACTGTTTTACAAGCCTATTTAGACAATTAAATTTAGTGTTTCTCAGGGCGATTCCAGAAAATTTCCCAATTCAACAGCTTAAGTTCAGCTATATATTCGATTCAATAATGGAATCTAAATTTGAGTACCATCTGCATCAATCTCACTCAACTTCAGAAATTCCCCCTGATCTAGATGTTACCCAACGAAGCCGTTTTGAGCTTCTAAGCACTTATCTAGATGGGGAAGTTAGCCCTGATGAACGCAAGCAAGTCCAACATTGGCTAGATACAGATCCTCAAACAAAACAACTCTATTGCCGTTTGCTGGCTCTAAGGCAAAAGATTCAGGCAATTCCGACTCCTGGTACAGAAACCAATCCAGAACTAGCCACAGAGGTTTTTAAGCGGATTGATCGCCAAAGAATTCGTAAAGCTGCTTTATGGGGAAGTGGCGCGATCGCGACTTTAGTAGTCGGTGCTTTGGGTCTATTTTCTCCTCGTCCAGCGTTATTGAGCGAAATGCCCCAATCTCCAGTAGCGGAAGAAACAACAGAACCATTGCTAATTGCAGTTAATCAACCAGCCGTAGAAATTCCCAAAACCGCGATCGCGCCCGATGAGCAATACGAAATGATCCCGATGCTAGACTCTCCTAAGAAGAATTTTGAAAATGACTCAAGACTCGATTAATATTAATCTTGGGGATAAAAACAAATAAAACCTATATAAATCAATAGTTTCGGCTTATAAAAATTATTAAAATTAGCAAAAACTGCCCAACAAACTGTAACAGTTCTTGACAAATCGGGATAATTAGCACAAATAGGGTGATAGCATTTCCCTAAATGCCCTAAATAAAAATATTTTGAGGAAATAACATGGCAGAAGAACTTTCTGGACAAACTCCGATATTTGGTGGTAGCACTGGTGGCTTACTCACCAAAGCACTAGTTGAAGAGAAATATGCGATTACCTGGACAAGTTCTAAAGAGCAAGTCTTTGAAATGCCCACAGGTGGCGCAGCTATTATGCGTGAAGGGGAAAATCTCTTCTACTTTGCTCGTAAAGAACAATGTCTCGCCCTCGGCGCACAATTCCGCAGCAACTACAAGCCCAAAATCGAAGACTACAAAATCTACCGTGTTTTCCCTAACGGAGAAACGCAGTATCTCCATCCTGCTGATGGCGTTTTCCCTGAAAAGGTAAATGAAGGTCGTCCTTATGTTGGTAAGAAAGATAGAAATATCGGTAGCAACCCAGAAGCTGCAACTTTGAAGTTCTCTGGTAAAGCTCCTTACGAAGTATAGTCTTTAAGACTAAATCAACTCAGTTTAGGGAGCAAGATGCTCCCTTTTCTTATTTTTGCTTCCGAGATAAACCAGTCTTAGGGAAGTCAATTAATTTTCTGCTTTCTTGGTACATTGATAGGGATAGTTAGAAGAAGGAAGTAAATAATGTCAGAGGGAAAACTGCTACTGGTTGATGATGAACCAGGAGTACGCGAAGCGGTTCAAGCCTATTTAGAAGATGAAGGCTTTGAAGTAGAAGTTAAAAGTAGTGCTACCGAAGCCTGGGACTGGTTACAAAACCAAACCCCCAATCTAATCATTTCTGACGTTATGATGCCCCAGGTGGACGGCTATCAGTTTCTCAAGCAATTGCGAGAAGATGCCCGTTTCCAATCTATTCCCGTGGTTTTCTTGACCGCGAGAGGAATGACTTCTGACCGTATTCAAGGCTATAGTGTCGGTTGTGATGCCTATTTACCCAAACCTTTTGATCCAGAAGAGTTAGTGGCGATTGTAAAGAATTTACTCGAACGGCGGATAATGAATTCCACGGGTAAAGAAGATGATGGGAAATTAGAAGCGATCGCGAAAGAAATTGCAGCCATCAAAAGTATGCTAGATCAGCGTCCTGGGGTCAAACAATCACCATCTCCGATTAATATTGAATTAACTCCCCGTGAACAAAGCGTCTTAGATTTAGTCTCCCAAGGCTTAATGAATAAGGAAATTGCTAGTCGATTAGATACCAGTGTTCGTAATGTCGAAAAATACGTCAGTCGCTTATTTAGTAAGACAGGAACAAATAGTCGTACCGAGTTAGTGCGTTTTGCTTTGACTCATGGTTTGACTGATTAGGAAAGAGAGTTCCAAGTTAGAGGCGATTTGTGCTAACTTTTCACGGTCGTCATAGGGATTTTCTAAATAAGGGACAATTCCAAGGACGGGAACTTGCGTAAGAGATTGAATTAAGTAAGTGGGTGTCCAAGTAGCAATTTCTTCCGTTGTAACTGGTTGGACACAGTTGAGGATAATCCCTTTAATATCAAGCTTACAAGCACGGGCGAGAGCAATATTAGCAACCGCTGACGCGATCGCGCCTAACCTGACGGGAACAACCAAGACCACAGGTAAACCCCAATCCCGAGCCAGATCAGCCACTACCAGTTCCTCAGTTACAGGAGAACCTAGCCCCCCTAAAGCTTCCACAATTACCAGCTTATACTGCGCTTGTAGCTGTTTGAGGGTTTGCCAAACAGGTGCGAGGTCGATTCTACGTCCTTCCCTTTCCGCAGCTATTGGAGGAGCAGCAGGAGTGTCAAAAATTAAAGGCGCGATCGTTTCAGGCTCTTGGTGAAGCTCAAATAATTGTTGATATAACTCCCTATCCCCTACTCCTGCTTGAATCAGCTTCATCAATCCCAAATCCCCAGAAGCATAATACTTGTGCCAATATGACACTAAAGCCGTAGTAACCACTGTTTTTCCCACCTCCGTATCTGTTCCGACAATTAGCAGTGTCTCACCCATAGTCTTTTTAATAATTACGCAATTTTCTAATTTCCTGGAGTCTCTTGAGCAATATTGACTATGCCTAGTTCTATCGTAAACTCGGTTTCTTGCTCAGAAACAACATCAACAGAATATCTTCCCCCTCCCAAGAGAGGAGTAACATCAAACTCAAAGCTAGAGACCCCTCCTATATCAGGAATCGCTTCACCATTGAGAAATCTTGGCGTTAAGCCCACATTACCTGCAACCACACGACCCTTTAAGCGTTGACCTTCTCTCAAATTCACCACATAGCGTTTAATATTCTCAGGGCTAGTAGTACCCGTTAACTGCTGTGGGTCTTGATCAGCAGATAGCTGAAGCGGTTGAGACTGAAACCTTGGGGTGACAGGGGTTTCTGGCGGTGTGGGAGTTGGTTCTTCGGGTATTGGAGTCGGAATTTCCTCTGGTATTGGTGTGGGAGCAGCTTCAAGGCTTAAACTGAGGCGATAACGATAGTCTGTTTGAGAAAGCCCAGGAATAGGAGTCAATTGGACAGTATAATCTCCAGTTCTAGGAAAAGTCCCATCCCAACTTTGGATACGTCTGGTTGCATCAGTCACTAAACTACCATCAGGTTGCAAAATAGTCATCCAAACCCCTTCACTATCTAGGATTGCTTGTAGTTGTTGTCCCTCTTCCGCAGCAAAGACATAGTTAAGAGTCGTATTCGCATCTAAGCTTCCTCGTTCAGCAAAAGTATTCCCAGGAGAAAGTTGTATCCCTTGGGTAACAATTTCAGGTTCAACTGCTTCAGGTTCAACTGGCTCAACAACCGCTGGGGTTTCAACAGGTGGAGAGGATTCGTCCATCGCGCTAAATATACTGTAAGCACCCAAACCGCTTATCGTTACCAAGAAAGCTGTCAGCCCCAAGAACGCCCAAGGATTTTGTCCAGGGGGATCTTCTTCCCTAGAGGGGATTACCGCTGCGGTTCGATTCGGGGGGAGAGTTTGTTGAGTATCTTCCGCTTGTCTAGATACTGCTACTGTCGCCAGGCGCGAGAGTTCGTAGTCTGGGGATGACGGAGAAGCTAAAGAAGGATTTTCCAGGGCTTGCTGGACTTGTGGGGTGGACTGATAGCGATCTCCTGGGCGATAACTTAGCATCTTATTGATGACTTGGGCAAAAGAGTCATTAATAGTGCTATAACGTCGCCAATGCCAGGTAAGATTGTCAGAGTCAAAGAGATCTCGTGGTTCTTTTCCAGTTAGTAAAACCACTGCGGTAACGGCGAGGGCATATAAATCACTATTAGGATAAGACCGTCCCATCTGAATTTGTTCACTCGGAGCAAAGCCTATTTTTCCTACTGTTGTTGCTGCTTGTGTTCCTTCTATGCCTTGAATACGAGTCGCTAACTCCTTCACCACCCCAAAATCAATGAGGACAGGTAAACTATCCCCTTGGCGCAGAATAATATTATCTGGTGAGAGATCACGATGAATAATACCCTGATTGTGGATATGATCTAGGATTGGCAGTAATTGCTGTAAAAATTGCTTAATTTCTGCTTCAGAAAAGGTCTTTCCTTCGGCTTTGCGTTCTTCTAGCAGTTCTCGATAGGTCTTTCCTTCTACATAATCTTGAACCAGAAAAAACCGCTCATCTTCCTCAAACGTGGCGCGAAACTTCGGAACTTGGGGATGATCAATCTTATAGAGTGTACTGGCTTCCCGTTGAAATAACTCCTGAGACTTATCAAGCTCTTGATTAGGAATTAACTCCTTGAGAGCGCAAAGTTCATCAAAACGTCCTTTATCTGCTGCTAAATAAGTGCGTCCAAAACCTCCCTGTCCCAACACGCGGATGATTTGGTAACGATTATTAAGAACAGTATTAGCTGAAATCGGTAATTTCATAATGACCAAAAAGTTTAATCTTCTTCAACTCTTTCTATCTTCCTTTAGAAAGAATGGAGAAAACAAGTTACCCTATAGAGGTAAGATTGCCCTGATTCGAGGTCCGAGGGATTGCTGTGAGCCATTCTGCTACTTTAACACTTCAACCTGCTTCAATGCAGATTTCCGATAACAACCGTCTGCGCCTGTTTTCAGGTTCAGCAAACATTCCCCTTGCTAAAGAAGTTGCTCGTTACCTTGGTATGGATTTAGGTCCAATGGTAAGGAAGCAATTCGCTGATGGAGAACTTTATGTCCAAATTCAAGAGTCGATTCGAGGTTGCGATGTTTATTTGATTCAGCCTTGTTGTCGTCCAGTAAATGACCATTTTATGGAACTGCTGATTATGATTGATGCGTGTCGTCGCGCTTCAGCAAGACAGATTACCGCAGTAATTCCTTATTATGGCTATGCTCGCGCTGATCGCAAAACCGCTGGAAGAGAGTCTATTACAGCTAAATTAGTCGCTAATTTAATCACCGAAGCAGGGGCAAATCGTATTTTAGCGATGGATTTACACTCTGACCAAATTCAGGGCTATTTTGATATTCCTTTGGATCATGTTTATGGTTCTCCTGTATTGATTGATTATATAGCTCAGAAAAATTTAAAAGACTTGGTGGTTGTCTCTCCCGATGTAGGTGGAGTCGCACGGGCTAGGGCTTTTGCGAAAAAGCTTAATGATGCTCCCCTGGCGATTATTGATAAACGCCGTCAAGCACACAATGTTGCGGAAGTAATGAATCTCATCGGTGATATTGAGGGTAAAACCGCCGTATTAGTTGATGATATGATTGATACTGCGGGAACGATTTCAGAAGGGGCGCGTTTGCTTCGTAAAGAAGGGGCGCGTCAGGTCTATGCTTGTGCAACCCATGGGATCTTTTCTCCCCCTGCGGTGGAAAGATTGTCTAGTGGTCTATTTGAAGAAGTAATCATTACCAATAGCACTCCTATTCATGATCAAAAGAACTTTCCACAGTTAACTGTGCTTTCTGTTGCTAATGTGATCGGTGAAACGATTTGGCGTATTCACGAAGATAGCTCAGTTAGCAGTATGTTCAGATAGCATCAGCATAAAATTTGCAATTTGTCAAGTTTTGAGCCTGCTCTAGCAGGCTTTTTTTTGTTCAATCAAGTGAGGATTGAGGTGAAGGTCAGTGGATTGACACTCTACGCCCTAGAAGGACGGGGCTTGAAACCCATTATTTTGGTCAAATCTCAATGGTGATATTTCTCTAAATATTTCTGCTTAGGGAATGCTCCCAGTTAAGTAATCATCCCTCCTCCCACAATAGTAACTATTTCTAGACGATCTCCCTCATTAACTTGAGTACTGTCCCAATACTGTCGATGGAGAATTTCCCCGTTATATTCCACTGCAATTAAACGAGGATTGAGTCCCATTTGTTTTAGGACTTCAATCAAAGCGGTTTTTGTTATACATTCAACAGCTTCGCCGTTAACTTGTAGGACAATTAAATCAGTCATAAAATTAAACTAACTTAGAATTTATTGGAATTTAAGTGACGCATTTTATTAGCTCTAATCAGTTGTGCTAAAAAATATTCTGTGGTCAGAGTTGGTTGTTCTGCTTCCATAATCTCACGAACTACTGCGACTCGTTTCGCACCAGCTTCTAAAACTTCGTTGATATTGTTTACATTAATTCCCCCAATAGTAAACCAAGGAATAGGACAATTTTCGTCGGCGTAGCGAACATATTCAAATCCCGCAGCAGCTTTATCGGGTTTGGTTGGGGTTGCAAACACAGGACCAACACCAACGTAATCAGGATTCTCTTTGAGGGCTTTTTTCAACTCTTCAGGATTAGTTGTAGAACGTCCAATAATGCGCTGTGAGCCTAAAATTTTTCGAGCGATGGAGATGGGAAGATCATCTTGTCCTAAATGTACACCATCTGCATCTACCGCTAGGGCAAGATCAGGGCGGTCATTAACAAGAAATAAAGCTCCATAGGAATGACACAACTGACAAAGTTTTTGGGCTTCTTGGAAGCGGACGGTATCGTCAGCAGTTTTATTGCGATACTGCACTAAGGTTAGTCCTCCTTGTAGGGCAGATTCAACAATATTAAATAAATTGTCTGCGGGCGAAGTGACTAGATAAAGATGAGCTTTTTGTAGTTGACCGTGGCGATGATAGCTTAGTAAGTCTGTTTCTAGAGTATAGACACGATAACGCATCTGTTTACAGGCATTTGCCATCTCTGTTTTATAGAGTTTACCATACTCTTCTAAGACTCTGAGAGCTTCTTGAATACGAGCTAGGTTAACTTGTAAGAGTTGCTCAATGCTTTCGCGTTGTTCTTCTTGCGGATGAGTTAAGCCTGTCCCTTGATCCTCTGGGGTATTCCTCGCATTACGGAGTTGTTGAGTGTGCCAACTTGCCAACTCTTGGCGCATTTGCTTACATAGAGAGGTCATCTTGCCATTATCTAAGCCAAAGCGACACCATTCTTCAATAATTCTTAAACCTTCCCTGGCTCGATCTAAATTCGCATCAAGAATGCGTAAGACAGCAGGTTCTAAACTTTTTTCTGCGCTCATGATATTACTCCTATGATTAGCTGTTACAATTCGCAAGATAACTCATAAGCATCATAAAGCAAGATGAGGCGCGATCGCGATTTAGATTCGTCTTATCATAGGAGTAAGAGTGAACTACCCGACGCTGATTCAAAGAATACAGCACGGGCTTCCTACCCAGAAACCAGCGTAGTAGTAGATTTCTTTCGTCCTCTATTACTACGTCTTACAGTCTGGCGATAGGCTTTGCCCCGTGTTCCACAGGTCAAAATTCGTAGTCCTTCATCTCGGATATTCTTTGCTGCGTTAATATCGCGATCATGTTTTGTGCCACAGCTAGAGCAAGTCCATTCCCTGATATTGAGGGGTAAACTACCGACTTGATTAAGGCAAAC
>JBBQDV010000054.1:0-15533 GCA_038320005.1 Cyanophyceae cyanobacterium | reverse complement strand
ATTGTCTCAAATCAATTGTAGAGCGGAATAGTGGTTGTGTGGTAGCACATCCTAGACGGATTAATATTCCGTTTCAAATGATTAAAGTGAAAAATATGAGCGGGTCTGCCCATATTTGACTATCACTTTAGTAACTATAATCACCTTAGTTTTAATTAATGATGATAATCGTGAATTTATCTTGATTCATTTTGAATCACATATCCACAACGATGTTCTCCATCAATAATCCACTGAGTGCGCTCTACGTGGCATTCTGGTAGCACCATTGCAAACATCTCTAGTTCGTGTCCACATACACTAGGATAAGAGACTGCAACGTCTGAAATCGCACAATTGTGTTCTACTAGAAAAAAGGCTTCGAGACTATCTTTGACAGGATAAGATTCTGCCATATAACCTTCCTCTTTGCGGAGTTGAACTAAACTTTCTACTTTTTCTTGCAGATTAGTTCCTGTTAACTTCTGGCAATATTCCTTTCCTTTACGTTCCCACTGTTTGCGGAGGACTTCACTGACTTGTTCTTTTCCTACGGTTTCTGCCAAAGTATCGAGAAAAGAAACAGCAAATTCTCGGTAGCGGTCGGGAGCGCGGTCGCGTCCTTTTTGACTTAAAGTATAAATATGCTGCGGTCGTCCCATCCCCTGCTGTACCGATTTATATTCAATCAGCTTTTCCGCTTCCAACTCCTTTAGGTGTCGCCGTATCCCTTGTGGGCTAATCGCTAGAGATTGCGCTAACTGTCCAGCGGTTGCTTCTTCTTTGAGCAAATACTGTAAAATTTCTTCCTTGGTGGAGATGTGTTGGGTAGTAGTCATGGGCTTTTTGTGGGAAACTCGTTGTACAAAGTAATAGGTAATTTATTTTTAGACTTTGACAACCTATTTGTTGTTAATGTAACCTAAAAGAGACTAAAACAACAAATTAGTTGTTAAACTAGACTGAGAACAGACATCATCCGCCTGACTTTAATAACGAGAGACGAGAATACTAGATAATGAGTGCAACCAAAGTTAGAAACTTAGTTAACCAACCCTATAAATACGGTTTCATCACCGATATTGAGACTGAAACCCTAGAACGCGGACTTAGCGAAGACGTTGTTCGCATGATTTCTGCTATCAAAGAAGAACCACTCTTCATGCTAGATTTCCGTCTCAAGGCTTATCGCCAATGGTTAAAGATGACTGAACCCAATTGGGCGCATACACAATATCCTCCCATTGATTACCAAAATATTAGCTACTATTCCGCACCAAAGAAACAAGAGAAGAAAAAGTTAGCAAGTCTTGACGATGTTGACCCCGCCCTGCTTGAAACTTTTGAAAAACTTGGTATCCCCCTCTCAGAGCAAAAGAGACTGGGTAATGTTGCCGTAGATGCCATTTTTGATAGTGTCTCCATTGGGACAACCTTTAAAGAGAAGCTATGGGAAGCTGGGGTTATCTTTTGTTCTATCTCTGAAGCTTTACAAGAGCATCCTGAACTCGTTAAAAAATATCTTGGTACTGTTGTTCCTGTCGGTGATAACTATTTTGCAGCCCTCAACTCAGCAGTATTTAGTGACGGTTCTTTCGTTTATATTCCTAAAGGCGTAACCTGTCCGATGGAACTCTCTACCTATTTCCGTATCAATAACGGTGATACTGGACAGTTTGAACGCACCCTCATTATTGCCGAAGAAGGGTCTTCTGTCAGTTATCTTGAAGGTTGTACCGCCCCAATGTATGACACTAATCAGCTTCATGCTGCGGTTGTAGAATTAGTCGCTTTAGATAACGCAGATATTAAATACTCTACTGTCCAAAACTGGTTCGCTGGGGATGAGAATGGTAAGGGTGGAATCTACAACTTTGTTACCAAACGAGGACTTTGTAAGGGAGTCAACTCCAAAATCTCTTGGACACAGGTAGAAACAGGTTCAGCGATTACTTGGAAATATCCTAGTTGCGTTTTAATCGGGGATAACTCCATTGGTGAGTTTTATTCCATCGCCCTTACTAATAATAAGCAACAAGCAGATACGGGGACAAAAATGATTCATATTGGCAAAAATACCCGTAGTACGATTATTTCCAAAGGTATTTCTGCTGGAGGTTCACAAAATAGCTATCGCGGTTTAGTTAAAATCGGACCGAAAGCAACAGGGGCGCGGAATTATTCTCAATGTGATTCGATGCTAATTGGCGATAATGCTGAAGCGAATACATTCCCTTATATCCAAGTTGACAATAACACTGCGAAAGTAGAACATGAAGCCTCTACCGCCAAAATTGGGGAAGACCAATTATTCTTCTTCGCCCAACGAGGAATTTCGGAAGAAGATGCGGTTTCGATGATTGTTAGTGGTTTCTGTAAGGATGTCTTCAACGAATTACCGATGGAATTTGCAGCGGAAGCAGATAAGTTATTGAGTCTCAAATTAGAAGGAAGTGTCGGCTAATTTAGCTAATTAGTAAGAAGGTTAGGAATAATGAGTTTACCAACAAAAGTAACAAATTTAGCACAGTTATATGAGCAAGATTTTGCGCTTTGGGTTGATGAAACTGCTGAATTATTGCGTAGCGGTAACTTAGATAGATTAGATATTCCTAACTTAATTGAAGAAATCGCAAGCATGGGTAGAAGTGAGAAAAATGCGTTAGCTAGTAACACAATAGTGATTTTGATGCACTTACTTAAGTATCAGTGTCAACCGCAAAAACGGACAAACAGTTGGCGTTATACAATAAAAGAGCATCGCTTTCGAGTCAGTGAAGCATTTGAAACTAGCCCAAGCTTAAAGAAATACTTTCAAGATAATTTTTCTAAATGTTATCAGAAGGCAAGGGATTTAGCTGCTACTGAAACTGGCTTATCACTAGAGTCATTTCCCAAAGAGTCTCCTTATACTCTTGAAGAAACATTAAACTCAGAATATTTACCGAAATAATTAAAAGGAATCAAAATAGTAGCAATGAGTGAAGTTATTTTATCTGTTAAAAATCTAACTGCAAATGTCGAAGGAACTCCGATTTTAAAAGGGGTGAATTTAGAAGTTAAAGCTGGCGAAACCCATGCAATTATGGGGCGAAATGGCTCTGGAAAAAGTACCTTTGCGAAAATTTTAGCAGGACACCCTGATTATGAAGTGACAGGGGGAGAAATCGTTTATAAAGGTAATAATATTGCTGAGTTAGAACCAGAAGATAGGGCTTTAGCTGGTATTTTCTTGGCGTTTCAGTATCCCTTAGAAATTCCTGGGGTTAGTAACTTAGATTTTCTCAGAGTTGCTTATAATTCTCGCCGTAAAAATCAAGGCTTAGAAGAAATAGATACCTTTGATTTTGAAGATTTGGTCGAAGAAAAGCTTGATATTGTCAAGATGGATTCTAGCTTTTTAGAAAGAAGCCTCAATGAAGGTTTTTCTGGTGGTGAGAAGAAGCGTAATGAAATCCTACAAATGGCTTTGCTTGAACCGACTTTAGCAATTCTTGATGAAACGGATTCTGGTTTAGATATTGATGCTTTGCGAATTGTTTCCAATGGTGTCAATCAACTAAAAAATGCTGAGAATGCGGTGATTTTGATTACTCACTATCAACGTTTACTCCACTACATTGAGCCAGATTTTGTTCACGTTATGTACGATGGACAGATTATTACCAGCGGTGATAAAGAGTTAGCCCTGAAGTTAGAAGATAAAGGTTACGACTGGATTGATGAAATGGCGGTTACTGCTTAATAAATGTGGCTTAGGTGAGTGTTTACCATCTTACAGCTAATACGAATTACTGAATTATTATTTACTGATTACTGCGATTACGATGAGTGTTCAAGTTCCTGCAAATCCCATTTTGTCTTTAGAAACAACAACTAAAGACGTTTATTTAGAAAAATTATTACGTCAAGGTTATAGTTTACCTTCCCTCAATGCTGAGATAGGAAGCTGGTTAGAACAGCTACGTCAAGATGCAAAAGAGACTGTTTCCTCGCAAAGAACCCCAACCCGTCGTGATGAAGAATGGCGCAATCTTGATTTATCTGCGTTACTGGCGACAGATTTTGTTAAGGGGGAAGTAAGGTCAGCAAGTCTCGATGATATTGCTTTACCAGAAACAAGCCAAAGTCGTTTAGTTTTTGTGAATGGGGTCTATTCCACCAATTTATCGAATGTTGCGGATTTACCTGATGGAATTTTTGTCGGTAATCTTAGTCAACTTGTAGATACACAATCGGCGGATATTGTCAAGTATCTAGGAAAGTTAACTGGGGCGGATGAGTTATTTACGGCGTTAAATACGGCTAATTTCGCTGATGCTGCGATTATTTGGGCAAAACCGAATACTGTTGTGGAAACTCCCATTCACCTCGTCTATATCTCTGTCACTGGAGATAAGCCCACAGTTTCCTATCCCAGGGCGTTAGTGCTGGCTCAACGGAATAGTAGTTTAAGCTTGATTGAACAGTATCTAGGCTCAGGTGATTATTTCACAGATGCGGTGACTGAGGTTTGGCTGGATGAAAATGCTCAAGTTGAGCATACTCGTGTACAAGGGGAGTCTGAGACTGGCTTTCAGATTGGTAAAACTGTTGTTTCTCAAGCCCGTGATAGTCGCTATACTTGCTGCGCTTTGAACTTTGGTGGACAGATTTCTCGCCATCACTTAGAAATTTGGCAACAGGGAGCGCAAACAGAGACTAATCTCTATGGATTAGATATGTTGATAGGGGAACAAGTTTCTGATACTCATAGCGCGATCGCGCTTAACCATCCTCATGGTAAAACAGATCAGTTACATAAATGTATAATTGACGATCGCGCTCATGCTATCTTCAACGGTAAGGTGTTTGTCCCGAAAAATGCCCAGATGACCAATGCTAACCAACTCAACCGTAATTTACTCCTTTCCCCGAAAGCGCGAGTCAATACGAAACCAGAATTACAGATTAGCGCGGATAACGTCAAATGCGCTCACGGTGCAACTATCAGCCAACTCGAAGCCGATGAAATCTTTTATCTCCGTAGTCGGGGTTTAAGCGCGTCAGATTCCCGTCATTTACTGATTGATGCCTTTTCTAATGAGATTATTGTGCAGATTCCCCTTCCCTCTTTAAGAGCAAAATTGGTGGATGTCGTCAGACGTAAAGCCCAATATTAATTAACAACGGTAGGGATAGGCTTATCTATTAGGCTTATCCTTACCCAGCAAAGTTAAAAGACAAATAATTAGATTTAAGCTAGATATAATATAAAAAATACTATGACTGTCACTAAAGAGAAAACCCTTGCAGAAAAGGTGCGTGGCGACTTCCCCATTCTGCACCAGAAAGTCCATGAACAGCCCTTAATCTACTTTGATAACGCTGCAACTTCCCAAAAACCGACAGCAGTATTAGAAGCAATTCAACATTACTACCAATATGATAACGCCAACGTTCACAGAGGCTCACATCTTCTCAGTGTACGCTCGACCGAATCCTATGAATCTGCTCGGGATAAGGTCGCGAACTTTGTTAATGCAGCATCACGTAACGAAATTGTTTTTACCCGTAACGCTTCTGAGGCGATTAACTTAGTTGCTTATAGTTGGGGATTAAATAACCTCCAACCTGGGGATGAAATTATCACAACTGTGATGGAACACCATAGTAACTTAGTTCCTTGGTTGATGATTGCCGAAAAAACTGGTGCAGTAATTAAACACGTTGGTTTAACAGAGACAGAAGACTTTGACTTAGAACAATATAAGTCTCTAGTTAATGAGAAAACTAAATTAGTTGCAATTGTCCATATTTCCAATACCTTGGGTTGTATTAATCCTGTAGAAGAAATAACTAAAATCGCCCATGCTGTTGGGGCTAAAGTTCTTATCGATGCTTGTCAAAGCATCCCCCATTTGCCCATTGATGTCCAAGCCTTAGATTGTGACTGGTTAGTAGCATCAGGACATAAAATGTGCGCCCCGACAGGGATTGGCTTCTTATATGGTAAATTAAATCTGCTTGAGGAAATGCCTCCTTTCTTTGGGGGGGGGGAAATGATTTCTGAAGTATATCTAGACCATTTTACTACCGCGGAGCTTCCCCATAAGTTTGAAGCAGGGACTCCAGCCATCGGTGAAGCTATCGCTTTAGGCGCAGCAGTTGATTATCTCACTAATATTGGTATGGATAAAATCCACGCCTATGAGGAAGAATTAACCGCCTATCTTTTCGTAAAGTTGCAACAGATTCCTAATCTCAGGATTTATGGCAATAAACCCGATGCAGCAGGGAAAGGGAGAGCAGCTTTAGCAGCCTTTAACGTTACTAACCTCCATGCTAATGATTTAGCTACTTTGCTAGACCATGAAGGGGTAGCAATTCGGACTGGACACCACTGTACTCAGCCGTTACACCGTCTCCTTGATATTTCAGGCAGTGCGAGGGCTAGTCTATATTTCTATAATACTAGAACAGAAATTGATCGTTTCGCGATCGCGCTCCAAGAAACCATTGATTTTTTCACTAACGCAATGGAATAATTCTTACTGATGGAGATAATAGTCTCGATATCTTCAGCTTATCCCCATCCAAATTATTATTCAGTTATCGCTAATATTTTTACTACTGGAGTCCAGTCATCCCAGTTTACCAAGATTCGTAATCCATGGCAGTTACACAAGCCTTCACCACGAAAACAACCAGGTAGTTGGAGAATTTCTGAACATTGTGGGTGAGGACAAGATGCAGAATAAACTTCTAAAGTTGGATCTTTGGAGCGTTTAGACATTTACTTTATTGCTAAATGAGCGACTAGCAATAATAGCAGATTGTGTTCTCTTAGGGAAATTTGGAGGTCAGGGAAAAGAAGAACAAATCAAGCATTTTTCTGCCCTCATCCCCTGAACTGTTAGTATTTAAACTTGCCCACGATTGACAATAAAAATATTCCGATTGTAATCACCAGAACGTTCATATTTGAATTCATCAACCCCATCTAGGGCTAGATAAACGCCTAAACCGCCCATGGGACGTTCTTCAAGGGGAGTATCTAAAATTTCTAGTTCAGGTCTTGTAGTAGGATCATAAGGAATCCCTGTATCTTCGAGAGTAACGGTTAAAGTCTCAGGGCTAATTTTTGCACAGCAAGTAATACTTCCTTCTCTTCCTGACTCTTCATAGCCATGAGTAACGATATTAGTCGCTATTTCATCTACTCCCAGGCGGAGTTTATAGGCAGCTTTTTTTTCTAAACCTGCTTCTTGGGCTGCTTTCATTATATATTGCGCGATCGCGCTCAGGGAATCTAAAGTTCCAGGTACATGCAAACTTTCCATAATTTATTATAACCATCAAAAAAGATTAATGAAAAATCATCATCAACACAGGGTATGTAATTTAAACCCCTGCTAGGATGAAAGCAGGATTGCGCTTTGAACAGTTAGCAGAATTGGAGTCAGCTTATCCTACTTATGTTGCTATTGTTGGCTTAACTGCTAGGGAATTGGGTCGGCAATTTGGTTTAGCTATGGGGGCAGAAAATTGGCCTGCTCACAAGTTGCGTTTGACGGCAAAGAGTTTATTTTAAAACTCGTTTAAAGATGGTTCTTACCTTATCCCATCTCAGTGATAGATAGGCTGTTATCCACCACTGAGGTAGGATAGTTATTTAGAGAGAATTTGAAACCGTTATTATTGAGAAGACATTATTTTGATGTTGAGACTTTTACCCTGAGCCAATATAAAGCAGGATATGACTAATTTTCCTGATCCCCACAATGAATCAGATTCTGAACAAAAGCAATCAAGTGAAACTTTAACGACTCAATCTTCTCGAACCCTTTCTTGGCGACGAGCGGTATGGATTGCCTTTATCTTATCCTTGCTTGGGGTTGGGGGGGCATCAGCCTATGGTTTATTCTTCATTAGACAGAAACTCGCTCCCTTAGTTGAAAATAACTTAGAGCAAGTTTTTAATCGTCCCATAGAGCTAGGTTCTGTGAAATGGTTTTCCCTAAGAAGTTTAACCTTTGATGAGAGTGTAGTTCCACCGACAACGGAAGATCGCGATCGCGCTAACATTGAAACTGTCCAAATCTTCTTTAACCCCATCGCCTTAATCTTCCAACGTCGCCTCGACCTGGATATCACCCTCCTAGACCCCGAAATTTATATTGAACAAGATCTTGAGGGAGAATGGATTGGAACTCGTTTTCAGCCAAGAGACGAAGAAGGCTTTTTCTCAGTCGAAGTTAATACCATTCGTCTCGAAAATGCTGATCTTTCCCTTGTTGGTCGGTCACAAACAGGAGCATTAAACCCACCTGTACCATTCTTTGTTGATGATGCAAAGGTTAACTTCCTCAACGATAATCAGTTAATTCAAATTGCTGTAGATGCAGCCTTAGTAGATAGTGGTTCTTTTAAACTAAACGGAGAAATTGACCGCCTCCAGGAAACTACCCAACTAGCCCTTTCAGGAAGTGAGCTTAATGTTCAACTGCTACAAAACTTAGTCCAAATCCCTGTCAACTTAGAAGCAGGAACAATCGGAGGTAACTTAGAGCTTCTTATTCGTCCTCAAGAACCGATTAACATTAACGGAGTTGCTACCCTAAATAATGTCGCTGCATCTTCTCCCCAACTTCCTGCACCCATTCAACAAACCAACGGAAATATCCGCTTTCAAGGCACAGAAATTCGCCTCGATAATATCACAAGTCTCTTCGGTCAGATTCCGATTAGCGCCCAAGGCTTGCTAGATACTCAAGGTAGCTCGAATCTAGTCCTAGAAACTGCGACCGTTAGTTTTCAGACTGTGCTAGAAACCTTTGACTACCGCGAAGAACTACCAGTCCCGATTGCAGGAGAAGCCAGAGCCATTTTTCAAGTTACAGGCTCTTTACAGCAACCCATAGTTGCAGCCTCTGTTTTTACCACCCAACCTACTCAAATTGATCGCTTAGGCTTTTCAGGGATCATCGCCAATGCCATCTATGCAGATAATCAAATTATCCTCTCCAGTTTAAGAGCAGATTTAGCTATTGGTGGACAAATCTTAGGTCAAGGCTCAGTTCAGTTAGGAGAAAATGGACAAGCTATCCTGGATCTACAAGCGCAAAACCTTTCTGGAAGCGCATTAGCTCAACTTTATAACTTAGATCTTCCCGTTAATGTGGGCGCAGTTTCCGCCCAAGCGAGAATTATCACACCCCTTGAAAACCCTGCTGAAAATTTCCGTCTTGTTTCCACCAATGCGATAGCTAACGTTGCAGGGGGAACAGTTAATGTTAGTAACGTCCAACTTGTTGGAGAAAACCGTTGGAATGCCCAAGTTCAAGCAAACCGCTTAAATCTAGCACAAATTAGCCAATTTCCACCCCAACTACAGCAAGGTAGTTTAAATGGAAGCTTTCAAATTGGCGGAAGACGGGATACCTTTGCGCTTAATACCTTAGACGTACAAGGCACAGCAAATCTTAATCTACCGCAAGGATTAATTACCTTACCTCAAATTCAAGTTGCAGCTGGAAATTGGCAAACCACTCTTGCGACCACAGGTTTAGCCCTGAGCGGATTTGCACAAGTTCCACCCCAGCTAGAAGATGCAGCCTTAGCAGGAAGCTTTCAACTCTCAGGAAATGTTGCAGATTTTAGCCAGATTCGGGGCGTAGGTGATGCAAACATCAACGTCGCGGGGGGTAATGTCAACTTAACCCAATTCCAACTTAGTAATCAAATTTGGCAAGGGAATTTACAAGCCAGTGGTATTCAGCTTAATCGCTTTGCACCTCAGCTAGAAGTACCAGCACCTCTTTTTGGTAACTTCCAACTCTCTGGAAATTTAGCTCAAGGTATCAATTTAGGAAATATCCAAGGAACAGGCAATGCGCAAGTTAATATTGGTCAAGGGAGACTGCAAACGACAGCAATAAATATCAGCAATGGAAACTTCCAAGTAGCCCTAGACGCGGTTCAAGTTCCTTTAAATCAATTAGCTCCTCAACTCCCAGAAACTTTACAAGCTCCTCTATCTGGTAGATTTAATCTTGCTGGTTCGCTCACGGAGTTATCGCCCCAAACTATTCGCGCTACGGGAGAAGGACGTTTAGGAATCGGGTCAGGACTATTAGCTTTTAAGAATCTTCAGGTTGCTCAGGGAAGGTTTCAAGGGAATGTTATTGCGAGTAATGTAGCCGTTGCTGATATCGCGCCTCAGCTCCCTCCTGGTCTACAAGGGCTTCTCACAGGCACATTTAATTTAGCAGGGAATTTAGATAATATTCAGGACTCCTTGTCAGGAAGAGGAGAAGGACGTTTAGATATTGAGGAAGGACTATTAGCTTTTAAGAATCTTCAGGTTGCTCAGGGGAGGTTTCAAGGAAATGTTATTGCAAGTAATGTAGCCGTTGCTGATATCGCGCCTCAACTCCCTCCTGGTTTACAGGGGCTTCTCACAGGCACATTTAATTTAGCGGGAAATCTCGATAATATTCAGGACTCCTTAGCAGGAACAGGAGCAGCAACGTTAGCTTTGCAAGAGGGAATCATTACAGCACCAAGCTTGCAGATAGCAAGAGGGGAATTTGAAGCAATTTTAGAGACAGAAGGTATAGCCTTAGCAGGTTTTGTGGAAGATCTCCCAGGAGACGTAGCTGGACAAATCGCGATCGCGCTTAACATTAGAGATATTCGTCCTGAAGCTATCGAAGCCAGAGGAAATATCCGTCTTAGTGAAGGAATTGGCTTTATTGACCGTCCTTTAGATGCTCGTTTCCAATTTGCCAACGAACGTTTAGAAATACTAGAAGCAACGGCTCAAAACTTTGCAACGCGAGGGACGATTGATCTTAACTTATCAGAACGAGGTTTAGATATAGTCGAAAATCTCAATCTTGCCGTTAATGCCCAAGAACTCGACTTATCCGCCTTACCTCTAGTTTTACCTGAGATAATAGAAGACCTAGACCTATCGGGAGTAGGAGATTTTGAGGGAGTAATTCAAGGATTACCCACCTCTCCCAATGTCCAAGGAAATATTGCCCTCCGCAACTTTGATTTAGGTATCGAAGGGCTAGACTTTGATTCAGTTCTAACGGGAACAGTTCAGGCAATTCCCAACCAGGGAGCAACCCTTAATTTAACGGGAATCAATAACCAAATTCAATTAGCCTTAGCCCCCGATAACCTGCCCCAATCTTTGCTCGTTAATGTTGGCGAGCTTTTTCTCCAAGGAGAACGGAATGGAAATCTTTTCTTAGTAGAAGCCAGGAGTTTCCCCATTACCCTCGCCCAGAACTTAGCTGACCTTCCCCCCACCTTAGCTGCACGTCGTATTGGCGGAGAACTATCAGGAGAATTTGCTCTTAACCTAACAACCTTTGGAGTTTCGGGAGATGTTGCCGTCAGAAACCCTGTTTTTGGAGACTTCCGAGGCGATCTTCTCCGCGCCAATATCGCCTACGAGGATGGACGTTTAGACTTAACCCAAGGTGAAATCATTGATCAAGATAGTCGTTATGGGCTTGAGGGCGTGTTTGAGCGCACCCCTGCTGGACCTCGGTTCAGCGCAGAAATAGCCGTTGATGAAGGTAGAGTTGAAACCCTTATTGCTGCCCTCCAAGTTTCGACCTTAGAAGATTTAATCGACATTCCCCGAGGCTTTCAAGACCCAATCGGCAGCGCGGATGACCTCAATATCGTGGGTGTTGGTTTACCCGAAGAAACTTTACTCAACCAACTACGCCGTTTCTCCGAAATTCAAATCCTCTTAGCACAACAACGAGCAGAGGCAGAAACCTTGCTTCCTCGCTTAGACCAGCTTGCAGGAGTATTTTCTGGTTCTTTAGTCCTCTCTAGTTCTCCCCAGGAAGGCTTAGAAGCTGAATTTAACTTGCAAGGTCAAAATTGGCTCTGGGATACCTATGAAGCCGAGACAATCACTTTAGCTGGAGGTTATGATGATGGCATCCTCACCTTAGTTCCTCTGCGAATTGAACAAGAAGATAGCTTGATTGCTTTTTCTGGAACGTTAGGAGGAGAAGCACTATCGGGACAATTACGTTTAGGGAATATACCCGTCGCAGCCATTCAGGACTTAGTAGAACTCCCTCCTGGTTTTGATGCCACTGGAGATTTAAGTGCAGTAGCGACTATTGCAGGGGGTTTAGATAATCCCTCAGCAAGGGGTGAGATTACTCTAGAAGCAGGGAGTATCAGCCAAACCGCCATTCAAAATGCTCAAGCCAGTTTTAGTTATGCTAATGCCCGCCTCAACTTTTCTGGAAATGGCACTCTCTCTGAGCAAGCTGATCCCCTGACTGCAACAGGTAGTATCCCTTTTCTACTACCTTTCGCCACTGCTGTTCCAGCAAGTAATGAACTCAATATCAGCATTCAGGCAACAGATAATGCTTTAGCTTTACTTAACGTTATTTCCCGACAACAGGTCAATTGGATACAAGGTAAGGGTGAAGTAGATTTAGATATATCGGGAACTTATGATTTAGAAGCAAATCGTCCCAGTGTCTTAGTTGCTGAAGGACTCGCTGTATTTGAAGATGCGGTTATTGAAACAGAAGCCTTGCCTGATGTACCTCTAACGGAAGTTAGTGGCAGAATTGCCTTTAATTTTGATGAAATTGATGTAGAAAGTTTCCAAGGTCGGTTTAGTGAAGGGCAGTTAGTTGCGAGGGGAGTGTTACCAATTTCTCGCAATATTCCCCAAGAAGATCCTTTAGCTGTGACTCTTAGCCAACTTGCTTTTAATCTCAGGGGACTCTATGAAGGCGGTGTAGATGGACAACTTGAAATTACGGGAAACCTCTTAGAGCCAAATATTGGGGGCGCGTTAGATTTAGCTAATGGTCGGATACTCTTACCTGAAAATGGGGATGGAGCAGCCGTAGGAGTAGGTACTCCAGCAGGAGAAGGATTTCGCGCTCAAGTCGGACTAAATAATTTACTGTTAAGTTTAGGAGAAGATATCCAAATTACTCGTTCACCTCTGCTTAACTTTGTTGGTGAGGGAGATTTGATCTTAACTGGGACGTTGGCAAATATTCGTCCCGAGGGGATGATTGAACTAAAGAGAGGACAGGTGAATTTGTTCACAACCCAATTCCGCCTGGCGCGAGGAGAAGAGCAATTTGCTCGCTTCGTACCTGGGGAGGGGCTTGATCCTTTCTTAAATGTGACCTTACGAACAACTGTCGCAGAAACGACTCGTCAACCAGAGACAACTGCTGCTAATCCAGCAGAAATTAGAGATACCCTACCAACAGGTTTTGGATCATTAGAATCGGTGCGGGTGACAGCTAGAGTAGAAGGTGCAGCAAGCCGATTAACAGAAAATCTCGAATTATCTAGTGATCCACCTCGTACTGAAAGCGAGTTGGTGGCTTTAATTGGTGGCGGTTTTATTGATACTTTTGGACGGGGAGATCCCACTTTAGGATTAGTGGATTTTGCTGCAACAAATCTCTTTGGGGGGGTTCAAGAAACAATTCGTGCAGCGATAGGGGCGAGTGATTTCCGCATCTACCCGACTGCAATCATAGATGAGGAGGATAGAAGTGAGTCGGGAATTGGTGTAGGTGGAGAGGTCGGTTTTCAGATTACTGATAATATTTCTGCTTCGGTTGTTAAAGTTTTAACTAGTAGTGAACCTTTCCGCTTTGGGGTTATTTATCGTTTGAATGAGGATTTTGTCCTGCGAGGTTCGGGTACTCTTGAGGGGGAAGGTGCAGCAGCTATCCAGTATAATATTCGCTTTTAGAAAAGTTATTAAAGAATAAGGTAAGGTTAATTATACCCTGACGGGTTAGTATCGCGATCGCGCCAACCATCGAAATCACTCCCAACAAGGTGTTCAATGTCGGGAGTATCTCCTCTTTACGCCACTATCCACTACAAAGGCTGTAGGCTCGTTTACTGAGTTAATCAGTAGATTCTTAAGCTTGTATTCTGCATTAGCCTTTAAGACGATTACAGACGCGAATAAGCTTGTAAATTGCCTAGCATAGTCTAGATTGCGATCAAGGCTTATTACTGCTTTAAGATTGCAGAAGTAGTCAAAAATGACCTCTAACATTGCTGCTAGAGGTGTATCTCAGTGGCTATCTGTTATAAATCAGATGTTTAATACATTATTTTTCATAGTATCCTTCTTGATTTAGACTATACTTTTGATTTATTAGATATGATTCAGCATTCTGCCTATTTACATCTTCAGAATGTCCATCAAATTGCTTAATAATTACTGTATTATCTATTACTAATTTTGAATCTCCATTTTGATCGATATATGATTTAACTTGATGTATAAATGCAGTACCATCTGCCGTACTTGATACTTTTACTATATTATTTTTCATAAATTTACTTAATTAGATGCAAATTTATAGTGACACAACTAGACATTTTAGCATGATTAACATGAATTATAATAAGTATATTATTTGGTTAAATGGTCAAAAAGTAACATCTAACCTAATTTGCATACAATATAACTAGTATGTACTTTTTAACAGTATAGTATTTATTATCTTTATATTAAGCTGACAAGCATTTAAATTGGTATTTTTGTCGCCTAGCCCCTTTGATACATGGAGGTCAGAACAAAAAACTAAATGAATAACAGCTTAAATTATTTTCACATTATAAACCTAAAATTTTTATCGTAAAACTATGAAGTTTAATAACTTTCAAAATTTATTTAATTATTGGTCTTCTCAGCTAGAAATAGATGAATGTGAGATTACTGCGAGAATTGATAAAACAATATCTAGGTCAACTTCATCATCATATTTCTCGATATTGCCAGATGATTATATAAGATATTCAAGATCCTTTATGTATGAAGGTTTTGAAAAATGTGAATATACTCCTAAATATAAAGTTGTATCTGATATTAGACATACGAGTACAAATTACGAAAGTATATTAAATGAAATGACTGTTGGAATAGTAGAAAACAGTGTCGTAAAAGAACTTCTTATAGTAAGCGAAGGTTATTTAACATTTTTTAATTCAAAATCACAATTTTTATATAACGATTTTTCAAAAATTATAAATTATAATAGAATACCTATTAGATTAGCACTGCAATTAGAAATTAAAGTCTATATTTCTAGTGTAATTAGTGATTTTATTACAGATTATTGTAATCGTCAAATAAAGATATTAGAAGAATTAGAGCAAGAAAATGAAGAATATAGAAATAAACAAGAATATGAGAGGATCAAAGAAGAACGCATAGAAAAAGAGTTAGAAGAGTATGAATTAAAATTAATAGAAAAGTCTAGATTTTTAGAAAAGTCTAAAATAGCTCAACGGAAAAAACGTACATATATACTAAGAATCACTTATCTAGTATTGTTAGCAATATCGTTTCCTGCACTTTTATTAGACGCAAATACTATTGGTCTTATATGTATGTTTATAGGTTTATTTATGATGCTTTTTGACGGTGTATAGGATAATTATATTCAAATACTCTTAAGGACTATATTACTTCACGGGGTGACAAGAAGGTTAAAGGGTAGAGAGGATAAGGGACATAGCGCGCA
>JBBQDV010000053.1:0-15597 GCA_038320005.1 Cyanophyceae cyanobacterium | reverse complement strand
TTCTGCAAACCCTTCTTTTTCAAGGATTAAAGGTACTTCATAGATACTTCTCGCATCTAGGGAGGTGATAACGGCTTCTATGGGTACATCACAGAATTCTGAGATTTTTTCTTTCATGCCCATTTCCAAAGCGCGATCGCACCGACAAACTAGTATATCAGGTCTGATCCCAATGGAACGCAATTCTTTGACTGAATGTTGCGTAGGCTTCGTTTTTAACTCTCCGGCAGAACCAATCCAAGGAATTAGGGTAACATGGACATATACCACATTAGAACGTCCTACATCTTTACGAAACTGACGAATCGCTTCTAAAAAGGGTAAAGACTCGATATCTCCTACCGTTCCGCCAATTTCTGTAATTACTACATCAGGGTTAGTATTTCGCGCTACCCGATGAATCCTTTCCTTAATTTCGTTGGTAATATGAGGAATGACTTGTACTGTTCCCCCCTGATAATCTCCCCGTCGTTCTTTATTAATTACAGATTGATAAATTGAACCAGTGGTGACACTGTTGAGGCGGGACATAGAAGTGTCAGTAAAACGTTCATAATGTCCTAAGTCTAGGTCAGTTTCCGCCCCATCTTCGGTGACAAATACCTCTCCATGTTGAAAAGGACTCATTGTGCCAGGGTCAACGTTAATATAAGGATCAAGCTTGAGGATAGATACGGAATAATCCCGTGACTTTAGCAAGCGTCCTAAACTGGCTGCGACAATTCCCTTCCCAATACTGGAGACAACTCCACCCGTTACAAAGACAAATTTAGTCACAATAAGAAATAAAAATATAAGATCAACCAGTTTATTGTGGCATAGACCGTCTCTATCTGTAGCGAATTATCCAGGTTTATTAATGGTCAATCTATCCAGATTCTCCGCTGAAGATTGCAATAGTAAACCGTACTCAATCCCCTCTACCACTGCTTGATAAGACGCATCAAGAATATTAGTAGAGACACCGACAGTTGTCCAACGTTGTCCCCCATTACTAGATTCAACTAATACTCGTGTTTTAGCGTCAGTTCCTGCGCCACTATCGAGAATCCTCACTTTATAATCTGTGAGGTGGAATTGGGCAATTTCAGGATAAAATTTGACTAGGGCTTTGCGTAAGGCACTATCTAAAGCGGAAACAGGACCATTTCCTTCTGCAACTTCTAATAAGTCTTGGTTCTCTACTGCAACTTTAATTGTCGCTAGGGCGTTATGACTTATTGTTTGTCCTTGCATAATGTCACAGTGGACTTGAAAGCCTTTCAACTCAAACATGGATTGGCGTTGTCCTAATGCGGATCGAATTAGCAGTTCAAAACTGGCTTCCGCTGCTTCAAATTGATAACCTTCGTGTTCTAAATCTTTCAGGCGGTGTAAAATTTGGCGTGTTGTGGGATCGTTTTTATCTAAGTTAATACCAAAACTGCGGGCTTTCGCAAGAATATTACTAAGTCCTGATTGGTCGGAAATGACAATTCGCCGTTCATTACCAATTTTTTCTGGTTCAATATGTTCATAGGTGAGGGGGTTGCGTTCAACAGCAGAAACATGGATTCCTCCCTTATGGGCGAAGGCTGAACGTCCGACAAAGGGCGCATGGTCATCGGGGGCGAGGTTGACAATTTCACTAATGAGGCGACTGGTTTTTGTCAGTTGGGCTAACTCGACCGTTTCTAAGCAGTGATAGCCTAACTTTAATTGTAGGTTAGGAATCAAGGTACACAGGTTGGCATTACCACACCGTTCTCCATAGCCGTTGATTGTTCCCTGTACCATTGTTGCGCCTTCGATTACAGACGCGATCGCGTTCGCTATAGCTGTCCCCCCATCATCATGAGTATGTATCCCCAACTTACTTTTTGCATCTGGATAAGCTTGCACAACTTCTTGAACAATCTTAGTGACCTCATGGGGTAACGTCCCCCCATTGGTATCACATAAAACTAACCATTCCGCCCCCGCATCAAGGGCAACTTTTAAGGTTTTTAAAGCATATTCAGGATTCTTTTTATAGCCATCAAACCAATGTTCCGCATCATAAATAACTCTACGTCCCCGACTGCAAAGGTATTCCAAGGTATCTCGGATCATCGCTAAATTCTCTTCTGGAGTGGTGTTTAGAGCTTCCCTAACGTGCAAATCCCAAGATTTCCCGAAAATTGTCACCCAACGAGTTTTGGCTGCTAAAATCGCTTTGAGGAGCTTATCCTCTGCTGCTAATTTGTAGGGGCGACGGGTGGAACAAAAAGCAACAATTTCCGCATTTTTGAGAGGTTCTTCTTGTAATCGCCAGAAAAATTCCACATCTTTCGGATTTGCCCCAGGCCATCCCCCTTCAATAAAAGGTACCCCCATTTTATCCAATTGACGGGCAATGCGAAGCTTATCTTCCAAAGAAATAGATAGACCCTCACGCTGAGAACCATCTCTTAGGGTTGTATCGTAAATCCAAATGCGGTTTAGGTCTAGATTCATGGAAACTATTTATTAAGGCATTATCAAGAGGATAGTACCAATAGGTTAGAATATGGTCAGTTCAAGAAATCGCTATTACAGAAGGCGACCGCTTACCAATAATAAATGAATCAGCCTCAGCTTAGTCAAATTGTAACCCAAGCGGTGCAAACCATACAAGCAAAGGTAAATAATGCCTTAGCCCTAAAACCAGGAGTCAAAGTACCTGAATTATGGGTACAAGATGGGGATGCCCCCGAAGCCGAAATTTATCCCCTAATTGGCGATCGCTATTTACTCGGTCGCAGTTCCAAGTCCTGTGATATAGTCGTTCGTAACCCCGTCATCAGTCAAATTCACGCCTCTGTACAACGGGATAAGAAACACCCCAAGACTTTCATCCTCAAAGACGAAAATTCAACTAACGGCATTTATCGTGGAAGGCGCAAACTGACAAATCTTGCCCTGCGTCATGGTGATGTCTTAACCTTTGGACCGCCAGAATTAGCTGCTGCGGTGCGCGTTAAGTACCATAACCCCCCGCCAATGGTGATGAAGGGTTTACGCTATGCCCTTTACGGTACAGGAGGCTTAGTGGGGCTGCTGATATTATGGATGGGAGTGGAATGGACAAAATATCCAGTGCGTCCTTTACCCCCCAGTGAATTAGGTCCAGTATTAGTCTATTCGGAAGATGGTCAGCCTTTACGAGAACAACGTAATGAAGCTCACATCGAACTTGATAAACTCAGCGAGTTTTCCACTCACCTGCCCAATGCGGTAATCGCCTCAGAAGATAGTCGCTACTATTGGCATTTCGGGATCGATCCCCTTGGTATTATTCGAGCTATCGTTGTCAATTTCCGAGCTTCAGGAGTAAAAGAAGGAGCAAGTACGGTTACTCAACAGTTAGCCAGAAGTATATTCCCTGAAGTAGGACGGGCTAATACCCCAGATCGTAAATTACGGGAAATGCTGGTCGCCCTCAAACTCGAAACATTTTATAGTAAAGATCGCTTACTGCTGACCTACCTAAATCGGGTTTATCTAGGGGTCGGTTTGTCAGGGTTTGAAGATGCGTCCCAATTTTATTTTGATAAATCTGCTAGTGAACTGACTGTCTCAGAATCAGCAACTTTAGCTGGAATTTTACCTGCTCCCAATGCCTTTAATCCAGTTGCAAATTATGATAAAGCGGTGCAATCTCGTAATCGCATTATTAGTCGAATGCAAACAATGGGGATGATTTCAGGAGAAGAAGCAGACCGCGCTCGCAGGTCACGCATTGAAGTCAGTCCTCAAGCTCGCGATGAACTCAGTAATACGATTGCTCCTTACTATTATGCCCATGTCTTTGAAGAAATGAGACAACTCTTGGGGGCAGATATAGCCAGAGAAGGTAACTTCATTGTGGAAACTGGCTTAGACATAGAAATGCAAAAAAAAGCAGAATCGTCTTTAAAAAATACCCTAGCAAATCTGGGTAACGTCTCCCAAGGCGCAGTTCTTACCGTTGATAACGATAGTGGCGAGATTCGCGCGATGGTGGGAGGGAAAGACTTCGTTGAGAGTCAATTTAACCGTGCTGTCCAAGCAAAACGCCAGCCTGGATCGACTTTTAAGGTCTTCGCCTATGCTGCTGCTTTAGAACAAGGGGTTTCCCCTTATAAACAATACTCCTGCGCCCCAGTTACTTGGCAAGGACAAAGCTATAAGGGTTGTGAACGTAGTAGTGGTAGTGCCGATATGTTTCGGGGGTTAGCTCAATCAGAAAATAATATTTCTTTGCGCGTGGCTCAAGATGCTGGCTTAGGAGAGGTCATTGAGATGGCAAAAAAGTTAGGAGTTAGATCGACTTTGCAAGCTGTACCTGGATTAATTTTAGGACAAAGTGAAGTTACTGTCTTAGAAATGACTGGAGCTTATGCAGCTTTTGCTAATCAAGGGGTATGGAATGAACCTCATGGAATTAAACGTATTTTAGATGCAGGAGACTGTGAAGATTTCAAAAACATTGAAACTTGTCGCGTCATGTATGACTTTAAAACCAGTGCGGAAGCAAACAGACAAGTGGTTTCTTCTCAAATTGCTAACCAAATGACTTCTATGTTGAGAGGCGTTGTACAGGGTGGGACAGGAACTGGGGCTGCATTGGGGCTAGGAGAAACAGGAAAGACGGGGACAACTAATTCAGGGGTTGATCTATGGTTTATTGGTTCTATCCCTGCTAATGATTTAACAACGGGGATTTGGTTAGGGAATGATGATAATAGCCCCACAAGAAGTAGTAGTGGACAAGCTGCCCAATTGTGGCAAACTTATATGCGTCAAGTGGTACGCTGAATTATTCGTTGTTGGGCTTTTCGTGCAATACTAGAGGGCAGTACGTTGTGAAATTGTTGTGCAGTCAAGAAACTCTATTGAAATTGAATCTTGCCTTGAACTCATCACCGAAGAGGGAGAACAAGGACAAACTATTTTTTATGGGGTTAACTTTCACCTTACGCCTCAGCTTTTGCAGCTGATAACACAAGCACGCAAAACTCGTCAATTTCTAACTCTTTCTCTGCCTTTTTTAACAGCCTTTCGTCAATATAGCAGCCAAGGAAGCTCTCAGTCAGGATTAAGTTTTTATACTTACTATCAACAGCAAGTTCTTATTAAAAGCATTATTGATTTAGATGGCGATATCATTCACAAAATTCACCAAGACTGTTTAACTGTACCAGAACTCGCCTTAGAGATCACTTATGCCCATCACTGGCTAATTGCGGAGCTTTTAAACCAATTGAGTAGGCAAAGTTCGCCAAGTATAAATAAAATAACCCCGTTAACTTGGATTCTCTCTGGTGTAATTTTGGTGATAATTTTCGCAGTATTTTCACCCCATTATCTTGTCTGGTTGCTTTTCCCCCCTTTGTTGTGGCTATTACAAAGAGGGATGAAATTATTATTAAAGTATGTCAACAGAAAGAAAGACAAGTCGCGATCCGCAACCCGTTAAATTATAAAATATTTATCTAATTGCAAATTGCTTGCGGTGACTCGCTTGTTTCTAAAGATAACGAAGAGTTTTCCACTAATTGCTGCTGTAGTATAGCTAAATCTGCAAAAGCGCGATCGCGCTCTGGCTTAACTTTGTTATCGCGATATTAAATTTGATATCCTCTCTCTTTCAAAAAGTCGGCTAACTCACTAACTTGAGGAAATTCGTCTCTTAAGCTATCTAGAAGCTGCTTTAAAAGGGGTTCAGCCAGTTGACTAGCAAAATTACCTCGTAGGCATTTTTCATACCATTCAACCAATTCTGATTCTCTTACAATCGCTCTAATTCTATTTCCCCAACTAATTTGTTGAGTTACCATTTCAATTACTTGAGAATGGCTGTCCTTACAAACAACCACTATACAGTCGCTTTCGATCTGATCTACAATGCTCTTTGCCAGATTATTATCGAGAGTAAGATGCTTAACTTGTACCGCTGGACCGAAATTTGTCCACATATCTAGCCCCCTATCCGCAGCATTAGTCACACCAACTCGATAAACGTGGGCTAATTGTGTCCATTCTGTTTGATTCGGGCTTAATCCTAAAAGAACATGACCCAAATCAGCAAATTCTTGAAGTAGTTCGAGATTCTTTTCGGGAATGCTTACACTTACTCTTGCTTCTAAAGTTGTGACAATCACTTCAAACAAACTATAGGTCACAATTTCGTAAGCCTTATCAACACTACGACGTAAACCAGGAGAAGCAACAAAAAGATCTAAAAACTCTGGTAGAGAAAAGCTTTCAGATGTAGCATCTTCAACAAATCTAATTAAATCTGAAACGAATCCCTGCTTTTCTACGTAACATTTATAAATATACTTTTCGATAGAGCCTTGTGTTCTCTTATTTTCTTGATCAAGGACAGCTAGTATATTAGGAGGCATTGCTGTTTCATTCCACAGGTCATGTTGGTATCTCGCTGAAGAAGTGGATCTTTTTTGTGACAATCTTAATGTTACCTTGTCTCGCCATTTCAAAGATCTATTTTGATACGTGGACTTATCGAAAATATCAATATCTCCTTCAAGACGAGACTTCCTTAATACTTCTGCAATCTGAATAGGTTTATAAAGATCTGTTCGTGCTTTTCTGATAATACTATCTAGGCGTTCCTTAGCTTGTTCAAAATTTGTATTCATGTATACATTCATCTCGAAACTAATCTAGTATTTACAATGAGTTAATAACTCTTTCAATGACAGCAGCAACAGCAGGGACAGGAACACTGTTTCCTGCTTGTTTTCGTGTTTCCGAATAGCCATACAGAGGCTTATAAGTATCGGGAAATCCTTGCAGACGAAGCATTTCACGCTCAGTTAAGCGACGTTCTCCATTGACTAATAAATAATTATAAGATGCACCTGCTCGCAGCGCACAGGCGAAGGGATGAATACTAATATTGCCACTTTTGTTTTCATGCCATATTGTATATTCTGGTTTAGATTTATCTTCCCAAATACTAAGCTGTCTATATTCTTGCTTTTCTTTTTTATTAGCAACTGCTTCTAATCGCTTATTGCGAATCCTTTTAGAAGCATAGTAAAAACTATCTACGGATTTTTCTAAAATGTCTGAAAGAGATGTTAAAGGAAAAGTATTAACTGGGAAAGTAAAATTAGTTACTTCTAAATCTTTCCGAAATCCAACAATAAAAGTTCTTTCCCTTTTCTGAGGAAGACCAAAATCCAAAGCATTTAAAACTTTATTACTTGTTATGTAACCTAAATCCTTCAAGGTTTCTATAATCATTTCTAGAGTACGACCTTGAGCATGGGTTTGCAACTGTTTAACGTTTTCAAGAATAAAAGCAGGGGGTTGTTTTATTTTTAATATTCGGGCAATATCGAAAAAAAGAGTTCCTCTAATATCTTCAAACCCTTGACGTTTTCCAATAATACTAAAGGGTTGACAAGGAAAACCAGCAAATAGCAAATCATGATCAGGAATATCCTTCTCACTAATTGTAGTAATATCTCCAACTGGTCTTTCGTTAAAATTTGCTTCGTAGGTGTCTTGGGCTTTTATATCAATATCACTAGCAAAAACACAATCACTATTTAGTTGATATTTTTGGCAAACTTGTTCCATTGCAACTCGAAAACCACCGATACCACAAAATAGATCTAAATATCTTATAGTTCCTTCTCTCACTGTATTTGTTTTGTAAGTAAGTTCACTCACTGATTTTTTCAACGAAATTTGTGCTGATATCAATACCTGTAAAGCCTAAACCATTTATTTTAATATAGGTGCTTACTGAGAAATTATACCCAAACTGGCTGAATAATAGATATTGGGGAGTTTTTTTAGTCGGGATAGGGACAACCTTAATAAAACCTCTAGTTATTAAAAGTGCAATGCCGTATCTAAAATAAGATAAAGTGAATAAAAATAGCGTACACAATTGGGTATAGTAGGATTTAATGAATATTGATCAATCTGAATATCAACTAATTCCAGTTAAAATTCTTAAGGGACATAAAGCAAAAGTAACGTCCGTTGTCTTTAGTCCTGACGGAAAAAGTTTAGTTAGCTGTAGCAATGACAATACCATAAAAATTTGGGATTTGAAAACTTGCACGGAACAACTTACATTAGAAGATACTGAAACATCAGAATGGTTTCCGAAAGTAAATGCTGTGGCGATTAACTCTACAGGCGAAATTATCGCTAGTGGGAATGGGGACAAGACTGTAAAACTTTGGAATGCTAGAACTGGGCAAAAAATTATTACTCTCACTGGACATGAAGGCGAAGTAACCTCAGTTTGTTTCAGTTCCAAAGGTAACTTTCTAGTAAGTGGTAGCAAGGACAAAACAGTAAAACTTTGGTCAGTTAAGAAAGGTCAAGGAATTTCTTCTATCAATAACCCTTTAAATGAAATTTTTGCTGTTGCTTTTCATCCAACTTATCCTCTTGTGGCTAGTGGTGGAAATGGAAGCGATAAAACTATAAAGCTTTGGTATATCAAGCAGCATAAAATGGTGGTATTGTCAGGACAGACAGATTGGTTTTCTGGTGGTACAACTTCCCTTGCATTTAGCCCTAATGGTAAACTCTTAGCAAGCGGTAGTAAGGACAAAACAGTAAAACTTTGGGAAATTGAGACAAGAAAAGAAATAGCTACTTTTGAAGGACATTCTGAAGAAGTAACTTCCCTTGCATTTAGCCCCAATGGTCAAACCTTAGCAAGCGTCAGTAAGGATAAAACGGTAAAACTTTGGGAAGTCACCACAGGGAAAATACTAAAAACTCTAACAGGACACGACCAGGCTATTAATACGGTTAGTTTTCATCCTCGACAAACAAAGATTGCTACTGGTAGCGAAGATAAGACAATTATCTTATGGAATTTATGATAAAGACATATTACAACCTATAGTCCTCAAAAGATTTATTCTAATTACAAATTGCTTGCGGTGACTCAGTTGCGTCTAGAGATAATGAGGAGTTTTCTGCTAATTGCTGTTGTAGTATAGCTAAATCTGTAAAAGCGCGATCGCGATATTGTCCATACCTTTCCCTTTTATTTCTAACTCTTGTTGGTAGTTCGGGAATAATGCCAAAATTTGGAGGCATAGGTTGAAAATGTTTAGGGGAAGCAGAACTAATAAAACCGAATAGTGACCCCATCATTGTTGTTTCAGGTAAGGTTACTGGGTCTAATCCTTTCATCACTCGCGCTGCATTTGTCCCTGCTAACCATCCCCCTGCTGAGGCTGCGCTATAGCCTTCTGTCCCCACTAATTGACCCGCTGCTAAAAGGGAAGGGCGGTTTTTAAATTGTAAAGTAGGATGTAATAGTTGTGGGGAATTGATAAAGGTATTGCGGTGCATAACTCCCATGCGAACAAACTCTGCATTCTCTAACCCAGGGATGAGGCGGAAGACTCGTTTTTGTTCTCCCCAACGCAAGTTAGTCTGAAAACCGACAATATTCCAGAGTTGTCCAGCTTTATCTTCTTGGCGCAGTTGTACCACCGCATAGGGGCGTTTATCTTTATTTTCGCGGAAATCTCCTAAACGAGGGTCAAATAGTCCCACAGGTTTCATGGGACCATAACGCATGGTATCTTCACCCCGTTTTGCCATTTCTTCTATCGGAAGACAGGCTTCAAAAAACTTTGCGTTTTCCCGTTCAAACTCTTTAACTTCTGCTTGTTCAGCGTGGGAAAGTTCTTGCCAAAAATGGAGATATTCCTCTTTATTAAAGGGACAATTGAGATAAGCAGCCTCACCTTTGTCGTAACGCGAAGCCAGAAAAGCGGTTTCATGGTTGATAGATTCCCCGACCACAATCGGACTCGCAGCATCAAAAAAGCTCATATATTCCATCCCTGTGAAGCGATGCAAATCTTCAGCGAGGGCTTCACTGGTGAGAGGTCCAGTTGTTAAAACTACTACGCCTTCTGAGGGGATACTTTGTATTTCTTCACGGCGCAATTCAATTAAAGGATGATTTTCCAGGGTTTCTGTTAGTTGTTGGCTAAATACGCCCCTATCTACTGCTAAAGCCCCTCCTGCGGGGACAGCGTGTTTATCTGCTTGGCTAATAATAATCGAACCTAAGCGACGCAGTTCTTCATGGAGTAAACCAGAGGCGCGGTCTGTGGCTTGTGCGCCAAAAGAGTTACTACAGACAAGTTCCGCTAATTCTTGGCTATGATGAGCAGGACTGGTACAGACAGGACGCATTTCATGCAAGACTACTTTAACCCCTGCTTGGGCAATTTGCCATGTTGCTTCTGTTCCTGCTAAACCGCCACCAATAACGTGAACTGTGTCCTGAACCATAGGTTTTTCAATGATTGTTTCCTCTTTTAATTATAAGGTTTTCATTGAATTGCAGCTTTTAGGCTACGACAAAATTCAGCGATATCTGCTAAGGCTTTTTCTTTATCTTCTTGGTCTAAACGCTTGACAAAAGCACTCCCGACAATGACTGCATCTGCGCCCCATTCCTTAACCTGTTTGGCTTGTTCTGGTTGGGAAATACCAAAGCCAACTCCGATAGGCTTTTGGGTGCTATTTCTTAACTGAGGAAGTAAATCTTTGACTTTGCTTTGAACTTCGGTTCGTATTCCCGTCACTCCTGTAACACTGACGAGGTAAATAAAGCCTTGAGATTTTTGCGCGATCGCGTTTATCCTTTCTTTAGGGCTAGTTGGTGCAACGAGAAGTGTGACTTCTATCCCCATTGCGGAAGCGGGTTTTAATAAGACTTCTGCTTCTTCTAAAGGTAAGTCAGGAACAACTAAACCTTTGACCCCTGCATCTTTAATTTGCTGTAAAAATGGCTCAACACCACGATAAAAAATGGGGTTGTAGTAGGTAAATAGAATAATTGGGGCTTTAACTTCCCCTTGGGCTTCTTTTACCACCCGTAAGACATCTTCTAGCTTCACCCCTTGTTGTAGGGCGCGAGTGGCTGCTGCTTGAATCACAGGACCGTCTGCGAGAGGATCTGAATAGGGGACTCCAAGTTCAATAATATCTGCTCCCGATTGATCGAGGATGCGTAAGGCTTTAGCTGTGGTTTCGAGGTCGGGGTCTCCAGCAGTAATGAAAGGAATGAGGGCGCATTCAGAGCGTTCTCGCAGGGATTTTAAGCAGTTGGATACAGAAGTCATGAAATCTCAATAGAAAATAATCAAGCCAGTTTACTATTCTCGCACGCTTCTTGACTTTCTGAGCAGTGATCTCGCCACAATGTCTTGATTAGACAAGTCAGTTTTTAGAGAAGGTTAAGCTGAGAACTAATAAGTGAGGCTAAAGGATTTTACCATAGTGTTGAAAGTGCTTTTGACCCTTTGCCAACGAGATTCCAAGGTGGAAATATTGAAGGTGAAGAGTTGACCACGACGGGCGGTTACACTAGCTAAGTTATGACGTTGTTGATTATTGGGCAGAGTGACAACATATTCTAGAATGTAATAAGTTTGATCATTAGATTCCCTCGCATCTGCTTGAATTAGTTCAACTTGACGATCTGGATCTATTTTATTGGCTGTTTTTAATAAACGATAACCGACTTCGGAAGGACTACCTAAATCTGCTAATTTCTTGTCTTCTGGAACACTACTGACAATTAAACTCAAGTTTTCAGAACGCTCAATAATATCTCGAAAAACAACGTCAACTCCTTCGCTTGCATCTTCTACTTCGACAGCAACCCAGCCATTCGGGTAGAGGAATTGATATCCAGTGTATGCGTCACTATAACTTTGTAATCCACTAACGCCAGTGGAACAACTGTTTAAAAGGAGGCTAACGGTAATTAGTAATGAGGCGATGAATGCTCTAAACATCTTTAACTGTTGTATTTAGCTTTGCAATCTTATTGTCTCATCTTTCGGAAAAATAGGGGTTGGTTGGAAAAGTGAAAACGGCAGTTGTGTTAAAAAAGAGATTAATAATAAGGCATGAAATGAAATTTATTGCTTATAGTTTGGTAGGTACTAGTATCTTATTTAGCATGGGAGGTAATATCCCTATGCTTGCGGAAGAACAACCAGTAGAACCCCTAGAATCGAGAGAGCTATCTGACGAAGAAGAACTTAGTGGGGTTGAATTTTACAATCGTGGTGTTGAACGGTTAAGTTCAGAGGACTTTAATGGCGCATTCTCGGATTTTAGTTCCGCGATTCAGCGTAATGTAAATAGTGGGAATGCTTATTATAATCGTGCTTATGTTCACCATTCCCTCGGTAACTATCGTAGCGCGATCGCGGATTATACCGAAGCAATTAAAATTAATCCTCAGTTTGCTGACGCTTATGGGAATCGTTGCTATGCTTATTTTTTAGTAGAAGATTTTGAGAACGCGATCGCGGACTGTGATCAAGCTATTGAACTAAATCCTGATAATCCCAGTTTTTATGTCAGTCGGGGTAATGCTAGGGATGAATTGGGAATTGAAAGCGCGATCGCGGATTTTAATCAAGCTATTCTTTTAGATGATAGCAACCCTCAAACCTATTACAATCGTGCTTTAGCCTATCAACGTCTCGAAGATTATAACCAAGCCCTTGAGGACTATACCCAAAGTATTGCAAGACTAGAAACCTTTGCTAAAGCCTACTATAACCGAGGCATTACCTACTTCCAACTGCAAAAGAGAGAAGAAGCAATTCAAGACTTAGAACAAGCAGGAAAGTTATTCCAAGAACAAGATAACCTCAAAGGCTATAATGATGTTCAAAATGCCATTGAATTTGTCCGACAAAGCGAATTGAAGGATGAATTAAGTTAGTCTGCTACATTAGCTCATCCTTCCGCAATTAACTGCCAGTTTGACAGAACCCTCTAACTGATAGTCGCAGCAACAAAAACTAAACCACTTACGAGTAAAAAACCAGCAACCCCTAAAATAATATAGTTGCGCTTTTGATCACCCGTTGGCGGTTCAGCTTGATAAATCTTGGGTTCAACCGCAAAGTTATTGATTCTACCGTCTTCGTCCTGTGTATAAGGCATAATTTAACCTCTCTTCTTAACAATCATTAATTTACTTTAGCGCATGAACTGCCATTTTTGAAACAAATCTTCACATTGTCTGAGGTGATTACAAGTTCTACACTTGTAATTTGGAATTTCCCGCCCTTATTCCTTAGTTATAATTTACCTAGACACTGCTTTGATTTATTACAGTCCTAGCCTGCTTGTAGCATTAAAGTAAAACAGGAGAACAAATTTGGAAACGTTTCCTGGATTGTTGACATGGTTAAAAGAGCGCACAGCTTTGAGTATTTTACCTGATCCGGTACTAAGCGCGATCGCGCCCACCCTAGAAGAAGCCTCCTTCCCCCCAAACCAAAACGTCATTGAAGCAAACCAACCCCTAGAAAGATTATATATATTAGAACAAGGTCAAGTCCAAACGAAAGGAAATGACCGTAACTTTTGTTTACTTCCAGGTTCTGTCGTTAACCTCAAAGAACTTCTCCTCCAACAACCAGCAAAAGAAAGCGTTGTAACCTTAAGCGAGGCAAAATTTTGGTTTATCTCAGCAGCCGAATTCCAAGACTTAGTACAGCAATATCCTGAAATCACCCAAGCTTTTTCCCAACGGTTAGCCCAAGAAGTCGCTGATTTATCCTCCAAACTAGATTTTGAACAAGAACGTCAAGAGATTCTGCGCCCCTATTTAGTCACAAAAGCGAAACGGGGCATTATTGGCAAAAGTCGCTACGGGAAGAAGCTCAGAGAACAGGTACAGACCGCATCTGAAGACCGCCAATCAGTGCTAATATTCGGTGAACCTGGTTTAGAAAAAGATAATATAGCTGCCCTTATTCACTATGGTTCTTCCTATCGACGTGAACCGATAATTAAAGTTGATTGTGGCAAACTACAAGCTAGTGGTGCAGAACTATTTGGCAGGGCTGGGGGAAAACCTGGACTAATTGAGGCTTTAGGGAAAGGAACTTTAGTTTTTAATAATATTCAAGACTTACCCCCAGAATTACTCCCGCAAATCTCCCAACTGCTAGAAACCCAAACCTATAAACCCATCAAGCGTTCAGAGAACGTTTCTAACTCAGAGAAAAGATGCCAAGCCCGTTTAGTAATTATTACTGAGAAAACTATTGCCAAAATTAATAAATTAGTCGGACACTTAATTAAAGTCCCTCCCCTGCGAGTTAGAAAAGCGGATATTGCTGACCATGTGAACTACTATATCAGTTTAATCTCCCGTGATAGAGGAATTAATAAACCACAAATCACCCCAGAAGCCCTGCGGAGACTGCAAGCTTATGATTTCCCCAATAACTTAAGGGAACTAGATAACCTCATACAACGTGCCATCGTCCAACTTTCTGGCTGTAGTGACTTAACCGAAGAAATCATCTGGCCCTCCCAAAGCAAAAAGCAGCAATTTCGCCTCAACTTATTAAATGCTTATCCTCGTTTCCGCAACTTTCTCCGTAGTCCTTGGTGGCCAGACCGCATTAACTACGGCTTTACCCTAACTGCCTTTGCCCTTATCGTTGGCATTTTATTCCTCGGACCGCAAACCCGTTCAGAAAACTTTGCCCTCAACTTCTTCTGGGCATGGTGGTGGCCCTTAATCCTAATTACCTTTCCTTTTGTGGGCAGACTATGGTGTTCCGTTTGTCCCTTTATGATTTATGGGGAAGTTACCCAAAAACTATCCCAGTGGCTATTTCCCAACTATAAGCTGAAGCGTTGGCCTCGTCAGGCTGCGGAAAAATGGGGGGGCTGGTTCTTATTTGGTCTTTTTGCCCTCATCCTCCTTTGGGAAGAACTTTGGGATTTAGAAAATACCGCTTATCTCTCCGCTTGCTTATTGCTGCTTATTACCGCAGGGGCAATGATATTTTCAGCTATCTTTGAACGGCGGTTCTGGTGTCGTTATCTCTGTCCGATTGGGGGTATGAATGGGATGTTTGCCAAACTCTCGATGACGGAACTACGGGCGCAACAGGGTACTTGTTCGGCAGAATGTACAACTTACCAATGTTATAAAGGCGGACCTCAAAAAGGCGAGGGTTTAGAAACTTTAGGTTGTCCCTTATATTCCCATCCTGCCCAATTACAAGATAATCGCGATTGTGTCTTATGTATGACCTGTTTAAAAGCTTGTCCCCATCGTTCTGTGGAATTTAATCTTCGTCCCCCAGGAATTGAGTTATGGACAACTCATCAACCTCGCACCTATGAAGTAGCGTTACTCTTTCTTCTCTTTGATGCGGTATTCCTGCACAATTTGCCGAAAATTAATACCCTTCTCAATTTGGGCTTAGATTTAAGCCAGTTCTGGCTACATTTAGGGGTAGCGGTGGCTGCTTTGAGTGTACCTGTTATTTTACCTCTTGCTGCTTATGGTCTAATCCGTTTAACTTATCGCCTCAGCCAAAAGATTCAACCCCGTTCCTTCACTGAACTCGCCTATGGTTATCTACCTTTAGCTTTAGCTGTTAATCTTGCTTACTATCTCCAACTTGGCTTAGGGGAAGGAGGGCGCATTTTACCAGTAGCGTTTGCAACCTTCGGTTTGAATGGTAGCAGTTTACCGATTTTAGTGGCGCATCCAGCCGTGATTACTTTTTTACAGGGTGTTACTTTAAT
>JBBQDV010000052.1:0-15630 GCA_038320005.1 Cyanophyceae cyanobacterium | reverse complement strand
AAATGCCCCTTCGAGTCCAGGAATTTGGGTTAAAACTATGCCCCCAACTTGAGCCATTGCTTCGACAATTAATACTCCAGGCATAAGCGGACGACCTGGAATATGTCCTTGGAAATGGGGTTCATTAAAAGAAACGTTTTTTAATCCCGTTGCTTGTTTTTCGGGAATATATTCTAAAATGCGATCAACTAAGGCGAAGGGATAACGATGGGGAAGAAGTTTATGAATTGCTTCGACATTCAAAGTAGTTTTAGCTTCTGTGGTGTTTTCCGTTAAATCTTTATTATTAATTTCACTAAGTGTGGACATAGTTTTCTTGAAAATTTGCAATTAGAGGGCGTAATTTCCGAGCCAGTTGCAAGTGTAATTTATGACTGGCTTTGTAAGCAAGAAAGTGAGCTTGGGGAATTTGTCCAAGTAAACTCAAATCTCCTACTAAGTCTAAGATTTTATGACGAACTGGCTCATTTGCAAACCGTAAGGGCGGATTTAACCAGCCTGCTTCCCCACAAACAAGGGCATTGTCAAGGCTTCCCCCTTTAATTAATCCTGTTTTTTGTAAGGATTCGATTTGATGAGCAAGTCCAAAAGTTCTTGCGGTTGCGATCGCGTTTTCAAACTTCTCTTGGTCTGGATGCCAAGTATACCATTGTTGACCGATTGCACTCAACTCAAATTCAATTCCGTAGGTAAAGCAAGTTTTGGCGGAGGGTAAAGCACAGACAAAAGCATCTCCTTCCCTTACCCATACTGGTTCTTGCACCGAGTAAATTTTTGGCACATCTACCCCTAGAGGGATGATACCAGAAAGCGCGATCGCGTCACACCATTCTTTTGCTGAACCATCCAGAAGGGGAACTTCCCCCCCATCAATCTCAATCCGCGCATGATCTACCCCCGCAGCACTCAAAGCAGAGAGGAGATGCTCCACCGTGCGAACCCTAGCCCCCTCCACCCCCAACTCCGTTGCCAGCATTGTTTCACAGACGAACTCCACCTGAGCAGGAATACAAGGCTGATTTGGTAAATCTACTCGCACAAAATAACGCCCTTCTCCCTCATTAGTAGGTAAAACTCGCACCTGAGTATAGACACCAGAATGGAGTCCAATTCCAGAGCGTACAAAAGGTTTTGCCAAAGTTTGTGCGAGCATCTTTATTTTCTAGCCAATTGCTTCTATTTATGACTCCATTACAAGTAATAATACCAGCTGGTTAAAATCTTTCGCCAATACCAAAGTGAATCCGGTTATCTCCTTCATTATTCAAAGCATAATCAACCCGAATTGGTCCGAGAGGAGACTGAATCCTTACCCCTAAACCGTAACCCAAACCACTACCTGGCTTATTGAGGAAATTTGCTGGTTCTCCAGGAACATCAGAAGCCGTCCCTAAATCCGAAGCATAATCAACGAAAGCTGCCCCTGCGAGGAAAGCAAATAAAGGAAAACGATATTCCGCCGTTGCTTGAATAAAACTTCGTCCTGAACCCACTTCTCCCTCATCAAAACCCCGTACTGAGTTCGTACCCCCTAACGAAAAAGCTTCATAGGGAGGTAAATCGCCAAAAATCGTTCCAGCTTGCACGTTGAAGGCTAAAACTTCCTGACCATCACCAAAGTTAGTCAAACTGACAGGGGTAAAATTGCTATAACTTGCCCGTAAACGGTTTAAGAAAATGCCTCCAACAGGTAATGACTGATCAATATTTAATCGCAACAACGAACCAGTAGTCGGTTGCACCGCATTATCACGTAAATCTTGCACAGCACCAAGCTTCAGTAAAACCAAGTCATCACTACCATCACCACTAAAGCTGAACCTACCGCCATCATCCGCAGCACTAACCTGATTTCCATTTGCATCTTCAATAGAAACACGCTGATATTCCAGTCCTGCTGAAGCAACCCAGTCTGCTCTTTCAAACACACTATCCGCTAAAGGACGAGCAAAGGTAACATCTCCCCCTGTGCGAACGATACGAGGACGGTCGCCATCAATGGTAATATCATCATCAGCTCCTTCAAAAATAAGGGAAATATTACGACGACGGAAGCCCTGAACTGTATAGGAAGTGCGATTATCATCTCCACCAATCCAGGGGTCTGTAAAGCGGACATTATAAAGGAGTTCCCTTTGTCCAAGTTGAATTTCAGCCCCAAGGGTTTGGTTATTCCCCCCTAAATTTTGCTGTTGATAACTCGCCGTACCAAAAAGACCAGTAGCAGAACTAACCCCAGCACCAGCTGCGATAGAACCAGTACTTCTTTCAACAACATCAACATTGACAATCACCTGAGTGGGGTCGCTTCCAGGGTCAAAAGATAAACGGACATCATCAAACAAGCCTAAACCAAAGACCCTTCGTAAATCTTGTTGAGCCAAGTCACGGTTAAAGATGTCCCCTGCTTCTAGCTCAATCTCACGGGTGATGATAAATTCACGAGTCTTTCCGCTTTCTAAAGGTTCATCTTCTGCATCAAAGTAGCGTACCCGTATTTGTTCAATCAGACCTTCTGCGACAAGAAGCTGTACAGTTCCATCAGGAGATACTTCTGGTGAACCCACAACCTGGGCTAGGTCAAAACCTTGGTCTTGATACCACTGATTGAGGGCTTGAATATCTGCTTGCAAATCCCGCAGGTTGAGAACTTGTCCATATTGGTCGCCAAAAATTTCATCGATCACTTCCTGGGGTAAAACTTGCTCTCCTTCACTAGGGGGAAGGGTTTGAACGACGACATTTCTTAAGACTGGGTTAGGCTGAACAACAAAGGTGATGCGAACTCCTAAAGGTGTATCTTCTGGATCAACTCTAACATCCGCAAAGAATCCTGTAGCAAAGATAGCATTTACATCTTGTTGCAATTGCTCCCGAGTGGTGGTGCGTCCTGGACTGGTATTAATGGCTCGGAAAACTCGATCTTCAAGTTCCCCCTCCGCACCCTGAACTTGTACTTCAGCGACAAGGACTCGTTCTTGAATGTTATCGGGTTGGGCTTGTTGAGCAATTTCTTGAGCTTCTTCTCCTGGTAATCTTTCTAAAGGAATCGCCTGGCTTCCTTCAGGAGAAACCGCTGTCGCTATATTGGAGTCTTCAATGGTCGAAGAATCTGAGCTTATGGCTAAATGTTCAACACTTTCTCCCCTCGCTGGTTGTAGGAAACCCAGTCCAGAAGATGCCAATAATGTAATAAATAATGATAGGCGAACTTTATTAAAATTTCTCACTTCCACGCACCTTATTTAACTTTAAAATGTTCAAAACGCAGTTTGTTTGTATCTAGTACAGGAAACTTCTACTGGAATTTCTTTTAGTTGTACCAGAGGTAGCATACTATGCCTGTACATCCTGGTCGCTATTTATCCACTTATTGTTTCATCTGGTTCTAGCTAACTGAGATTTTTTTAAGCTTGAAACCCTTGTAGAACCCTCTTTAGAACCTGCTGATAGGCTGATTCCACTTCTCCTAAATCACGACGGAAACGATCTTTGTCCATGATGCGGTTTTGAGGGTCAGTTTGGTTATTGTCCCACAAACGGCAGGTATCGGGGCTGATTTCATCAGCTAAGAGAATTTTTCCTGTTCCATCTAGACCAAATTCGAGTTTGAAATCAACAAGGGTAATTTGGCAATTCTCAAAGAAGCTGATCAGATGTTGGTTTATCTCTAAAGCCATGGTTTCGAGTTGCTGGATTTGTTCAGGGGTAGCGAGATTTAAAATTTTAACGCGATCGCGCGTCAACAACGGATCACCCAATTGATCATCTTTCAGATAAAATTCAACCAGAGGAAACGGCAATTTCTCTCCTTCAGGCAGCCCCGTTTGGCGACACAAGCTACCAGCAGCAATATTTCTGACCACAACCTCCAAAGGAATAATTTTGACCGCCTTAACACGCAACTGATTAGGCTGAGGTTGATCAATATAGTGAGTGGGAATCCCTTTTGCTTCTAGCATTTGAAATAATGCGACAGAAATTTGACAGTTTATTTCCCCCTTACCCGTAATTTCGCCTCGCTTTTGGGCATTAAACGCAGTTGCATCATCTTTGAAATGAGTCAGTAATATCTTTGGATCATCGGTAGAATATATAATCTTGGCTTTTCCTTCGTACAATTTAGATGACATAGCTCAGTAATCAAAAAAGAGTTTTGTTGAATCATCATCATATCCAATCGTGAAATTCTTTCTTATCGTTTATCTAAATAGCTCCCAAAGGTTGCAAGAAGCAGATACAATATCGCCTTAGTCGTGTTTTTAAGGAATAATATCTATGGGTCGTGCTAATAAAGTTGTTCTCGCTTATTCTGGTGGAGTCGATACCTCCGTTTGTATTCCCTACCTCAAAAAAGAATGGGGAGTCAAAGAAGTTATTACCCTCGCAGCGGACTTAGGACAAGGGGAAGAACTTGACCCTATTAAAGAAAAAGCCCTCGTAGCAGGAGCTTCTATCTCTTTAGTAGAAGATGCAACAGAAAGTTTTATCACCGAATATGCCTTTCCTGCGATTAAAGCTAACGCCTTATATGAAAATCGCTATCCTCTCTCTACCGCCCTCGCTCGTCCTCTTATTGCCAAAATGCTGGTAGAAGCTGCGGAAAAATATGGTGCAGATGGAGTCGCTCACGGTTGTACAGGGAAAGGAAATGACCAAGTACGCTTTGATCTTGGTATTACTGCCCTCAATCCTAATCTAAAAATTCTTGCCCCAGCAAGGGAATGGAACATGAGTCGAGAAGAAACCATCGCTTATGGCGAAAAATATGGGATCTCTTCTCCTGTAAAAAAAGCAACTCCCTATAGTATTGACCGTAATCTTTTGGGACGCAGTATTGAAGCAGGTCCTTTAGAAGATCCTCTCAGCGAGCCTTTAGAAGAAGTGTTTGTCCTGACGCAAGCCATTGAAAATACTCCAGATGAGCCAGAATATATTGAAATTGGCTTTGAACAAGGAAGTCCCGTCAGCTTGAACGGTGAAAATCTTGCCCCTGTCGCCCTCATTACCCGACTAAATGAAGTTGTGGGTAAACATGGCTATGGACGCATTGACATCATGGAAAATCGGGTCGTAGGGATTAAGTCCAGAGAGATCTATGAAACTCCAGCATTACTTGTTCTCATTCACGCCCACCGTGACCTAGAAAGCCTCACTTTGACCGCAGATGTGACCCAATATAAGCGTGGGATAGAAGATACTTATAGCCAACTTGTCTATCAAGGTTTATGGTATAACCCCCTCAAACAAGCTCTTGATGCCTTTATTGAACAAACCCAGGCGCGAGTTAGCGGAAAGGTACGGGTGAAGCTATTTAAGGGTAATGCGGTTATTGTGGGCAGAGAGTCAGAAAACTCTATTTATGCTCCTAATTTGGCAACCTACGGTGCAAATGACCAGTTTGACCACAAGGCTGCGGAAGGCTTTATTTATATCTGGGGACTCCCTAACCGCGTTTGGTCTGAGAAGACTAGATAGTTGGGAGATGTGGGGGAGTGGGAGAGTGGGGGAGAGAGATAATATATGTCATGTATAGTTTTGGGAAAAGCGTCAAACTTTAATGAATTCACCCCATCACCTTATCTCCCCCTCACCCTGAACATAGAGTTAGAATTAGATCGTTAACCTTCTCCTAATTGAAAGCGTGATTGAGGCAGAAGTTCATTTATCTCTACGACAGTTTATCCGCGAACAGGGCGAACCTCTATGGCAACATCACCTAACGATGGCAAGGCTTGTGGCACGAGGGTTTCGTTTGGGACGCTCTGCTTTAATGCAAACTGGCTCACTTAAAGAAGAGTATATTTTAAGTTATCTTACTCCCGCTTTGATGTGGAAAAAAGCGGTTATTATTGTTGCCCCAGAGGAGGTTCAGAAAAGACTTCTTCAGGTTGATATTCCCAGGTTGAAGGAGTGGTTAGATACGGATAAGAAGATTATTCAAGGAGAGAAGTTTCCTGATAATTTTCAAGGTTTATTCCTCACTTCGACGACAAACTGGTTAGAGGATCGTCTTGATCAGGGTAATCGTTTTCCCACAGGTATTCCAACGATTATAGATCGCGTTGATAATTTGGAAGATTTGACCCGCCAGCAACTAACGCGAGAAATTACTTCTCAAGATTGGGAAGAGTTAGTAGCTAGTTTTCCTGCTGAAGCGGAAGCAATTCGCAATATCAGAATTAAGTTAACTAAATCTATTTTTGAACATCCACAAAATCCTTATAATTGTTACCTCCTAACTACACCAGAGCAAGAACTACTAGTACAACTCCAGAGCTTGGTCGAGGAGAAGTTACGCCAAACTCCTCTATTAGACTCAGGAATAAGCAGATTTTGGCAAACTTGGCAAAATGAGAATCAACTCCTGTGGGCATCGCTTAGACGGGAAACAGGTAGGATAACTATTCATTCTGCACCAGTAGAGGTGGCAACGGCTTTATCACCTATTTGGGAGCAACAACCAGTTGTCCTGATTGGGGGCTTTTTAGATTGGGAAACTTCTGCGCCAATTTATCGCCAGCAGGTGGGTTTAGGAGATTTAACTTGTCTGAAATTTGCTGCCAACCATCGGGATAAGCAAATTAGCCTTTATTGTCCTGACAATATCCCGATGCCGAATACGCCTCAGTTTCAATCTACCCTGATTCAACAGATGTTGACTCTCATTAGTCTCAGGAGCAGCACAGAGCAGCCGATTGTCCTGTTGGTGGGAGATCTTCCTTTGAAGGGACAAGTGGGGGCAAGAATGGCAGCAGAGTTTGGCTCACGGGTAAAGGTAGAACAAACTAATTTAGAAGCAAATAGTATTTTGGTCAGTGGTTGGGAGTTTTGGCGCACTCATGGTGATCATTTACCGACTCCTCAGCTATTGGTGATTGCAACTTTACCGATTCCTTCTTTAGAAAATCCTTTGGTGGCGACCCGCGTGGCTTATTATAAGCAGGCTCGCAAAGATTGGTTTCGGGTCTATCTTCTTCCTACTGCTTTACGGGAATTGCAACGCGCGATCGCGTATGCTAAACCTAATGTCCTCGCGCCTATTCGTCCCTCTCAGAGTATGGTTGCTCTTTTAGATAATCGTGTTAATCATCGTAGCTATGGGCGCAAAATCCTCAGTGCGTTAGAACCTTTTGCTCGTACTAATTACCTTGATCCTGATTGGCTAGAATGGGACACCAAGAATGATTCGTGATTGATTCGATTTCTGAAGATTTTAGCTGAAAAACAAGTTAAAATAAAATCGGATTGAACGGAGAAATACTATGGGTGAAGCAAAACGTCGCAAAGAAGCACTAGGAGAAAAATACGGTCAAGAAGCAACAATTTTGCCTTGGTTACCGATTAGTAAAACTAAAGCAACGCAATTTGTCGAGTGGACAACAAAAGGGGCTTGGTTTGGAATTGGGCTTCTAGTCGCCTATTGGCTGACGGTAAGGCTAATTGGTCCTGCTTTTGGTTGGTGGCATATTAATTAACTGAGTCAAACAAACTCTTTCTATGATGAATCTACCCTAAGAACGTAGAAAGTCAGTAGCATTCTCCTTTAAATTAGACTTTTAGGCGCTAAAAAGTATTTTATGTTCTATTTGATTGAAGCAGTTCTCAATTCAGAGGAAAAAAGCGATCTACGAGAGTTGATCAGTGAGTTGCGAGATTCTGAGCAACGTTACTTATTGCGTAATGATATTGTTAATGCTTTTACTAAGTTCTGTAACAAGCAAGAAAAAGGTGATCGCTACTGTGAAACTTCCCATTTGAGTAAGCTTATCTTCTATACCCAGGAGATTATCTTAGAAGAAGAGAGTATTTGCTTAATTGTTCGTCCTAAAATTGCTCGTCAAGAAACCTATCGCTTGCTTGATGACTTGACAATTGAACCAATGAGTGTTCAAGAATTGCTGGATGTGCGCGATCGCTTCGTTAATCATTTTCATCCTGAAGAAGGTGATGTGTTTGAAATTGATTTTCAACCCTTCTATGATTATTCGCCAATAATTCGCGATCCTAAGAATATCGGTAAGGGGGTAGAATTTCTCAATCGTTTCCTTTCGAGTAAACTATTTCAACACCCTGAGCAGTGGTTAGAAGCTCTTTATAGTTTCCTGAGTTTACATCAGTATAAGGGCATAAAATTATTAATTAACGGACGCATTAAAGATCGTTATCAACTTTCTGATCAAGTTAAACAAGCTATTACTTATACCAGTAACCTTCAGAGAGAACAACCCTACGAAGAGTTCCAGTTTGATTTACAATCAATGGGGTTTGAAGCTGGATGGGGACATACGGCTAGTCGTGTTCAAGAAACTTTAGAAATTCTTGATGGCTTAATTGATTCTCCTGATGACCGCGTTTTAGAGGCGTTCCTTTCTCGTCTCCCGATGATCTTTAATATTGTCCTTGTCTCCATTCATGGTTGGTTCGGACAAGAAGGGGTTTTAGGTCGCCCTGATACTGGCGGACAAGTTGTTTATGTCCTTGACCAAGCGAGAAGTCTAGAAAAGCAACTCCAAGAGGATATTCATCTTGCTGGTTTAGAGGGCTTAGAGGTTGAACCAAAAGTTATTATCCTCAGTCGTTTAATTCCCAACAATGATGAAACTCGTTGTAATGAAAGATTAGAGAAAGTTTACGGCACAGATAATGCTTGGATTTTGCGCGTTCCCTTCCGTGAGTTTAATCCTAATGTAACCGCAAATTGGATTTCACGCTTTGAAATTTGGCCCTATCTAGAAACCTTCGCGATTGATGCGCAAAAGGAACTCAATGCTGAGTTTGAAGGAAGACCAGACCTAATTGTCGGTAATTACTCCGATGGTAATCTTGTTGCTTTCTTGCTTTCGCGTCGCCTAAAAGTAACTCAATTTAATGTTGCCCACGCTTTAGAAAAATCTAAATATCTCTTTAGTAACCTTTACTGGCAAGATCTAGAAAGTAATTATCATTTCTCGTTACAGTTTACTGCGGATTTGATTGCGATGAATGCAGCTAATTGTATTGTTAGCAGCACCTATCAAGAAATTGTTGGTAAACCAGATAGTGTGGGACAGTACGAGTCTTACGATAACTTTACGATGCCAGATCTTTACCATGTTGTCAATGGGATCGAATTATTTTCACCTAAGTTTAATGTTGTTCCTCCTGGGGTGAATGAAAATGTTTATTTTCCTTATACCCGAAATGAAGACAGGACTCCTGCTAAAACTGAACGGATTGAAGAGATTTTGTTCACAACGGATGATCCTGCGTTTACCTTTGGTGTATTAGAGGATCAGAGTAAGCGTCCTTTATTCTCGATGGCGCGTCTTGACCGAATTAAGAATTTGACGGGTTTAGTGGAGTGTTTTGGTCGTTCTCCTCAATTACAAGAATGCTGTAACCTGATTTTAATTGCGGGAAAACTTCACGCCCATGAAACGGAGGATAATGAGGAACGAGAAGAACTGGAGAAAATGTATCGCCTGATTGAGGAGTATAACCTCAAAGGGAAGATTCGCTGGTTGGGGCTACGTTTACCAAAAGGTGATTCTGGGGAAGTCTATCGAATTATTGCTGAACGTCAAGGAATTTTCGTCCAACCTGCTTTGTTTGAGGCGTTTGGTTTGACTATTCTTGAGTCGATGATTTCGGGTTTACCCACTTTTGGAACGCAGTTTGGTGGACCATTGGAAATTATAGAAGATAAGGTCAATGGTTTTTATATTAACCCGACCAATTTAGAGGAGACAGCCCAAAAGATTGTTGATTTTGTCTCGAAGTGTCAGCAAAACCCAGACTATTGGAAACAGATTTCTGAGCGAGGAATAGAAAGGGTTTACAGTAGCTATACTTGGAAGATTCATACCACGAAGTTACTCTCTCTGGCGCGAATTTATGGATTCTGGAACTTTACCTCTAAGGAGGATCGGGAGGATATGCTGCGTTATATTGAGTCCCTATTTTACCTCATTTACAAGCCTCGCGCTCAGGCTTTATTAAAGGAACAAATGCAGCGTTAATTTAGTAAATAATCACCATCCTTTAGCAGAGAAGCTATATGACTACAACTCAACCTATAACTTTTTCAACTCCAGACCAAGAAATTGCCCAGAAAACCCTCACTGTCATTGGTGCAGGGGCTTGGGGAACAGCTTTAGCAGATCTGGCTTCCCGTAATGATCATCTTGTGCGTATCTGGTCGCGAAGTAGCCCAGAAACCCTCGCAGAATCCGCGGATGGTGCAGATGTCATTCTCTCGGCGGTATCGATGAAGGGGGTGCGTTCGGTGATTGAACAGTTACAAGTTTTGGATATCCCGAAAGAGACGATTTTTATTACCGCAACAAAGGGATTAGACCCCGAAACTACTCACACTCCTTCCCAAATTTGGCAAGAAGCTTTCCCTGATAATCCTGTGGTGGTTTTATCTGGACCGAACTTGTCTAAGGAAATTAAAAAAGGTTTACCTGCTGCTACGGTAGTTGCGAGTGAGAATGAAAAGGCTGCTTGTTTCGCGCAAATGATTTTCTCTTCTGAGACTTTTCGAGTTTATGTTAATACTGACCCCTTGGGAACGGAGTTGGGCGGAACATTAAAAAACGTGGTCGCGATCGCGTCTGGGGTTTGTGATGGTTTACAATTAGGGACAAATGCTAAAGCAGCCCTCCTCACCCGCGCTTTACCAGAAATGATTCGAGTTGGAACGCAATTAGGGGCGGAAACAGAAACCTTTTTTGGCTTATCTGGCTTAGGGGATTTACTCGCTACTTGTGATAGTCCTCTTTCTCGTAACTATCAAGTTGGTTACGGTTTAGCCCAAGGTAAAACCCTAGACGAAATTTTAGAAAACCTGGAAGGGACAGCAGAAGGGGTGAACACTGCGAATGTTTTAGTTAAACTAGCAAATAACGAGCAAATTCCTGTTCCGATTGCTAGACAAGTTTACCGACTCCTGAAAGGACAATCTACCCCAGAAGAAGCAGTACAGGCTTTAATGGAACGGGAATTAAAAGCAGAATTTTGTGACCTTTTTCAAGATTAGGATATAGCAAATATATCTCCATTTTCGGGAAAACTTAGGGATGACCAGAGGCGGTTAGTCCCGTTTTTTCGTGCTTATCCATTGCAGTTAAATTACAGCAAATTATGACCATCACTGACAAAAATGCTCAAATTCAAAGCAAACCTAAAAAACTCCTGAAAAAGCGGAGAAAGCCCCCTTTGACCTTCTGGCAACTGTGGAATATGAATTTTGGCTTTTTTGGTATCCAGTTTGGTTGGACGTTGCAGATGGCGAATACAAGTGCTATCTATGAGTATTTAGGGGCGAGGGCTGAACAGTTACCACTGCTTTGGCTTGCTGCCCCTGTCAGTGGTTTAATCGCCCAACCGATTATCGGTTATATGAGTGACCGAACTTGGGGTTCGTTAGGACGCAGGCGACCTTATTTTTTGGTTGGGGCAATTATTGCTTCAATTGCTTTAATTCTAATGCCCCATTCTTCAACTCTTTGGATGGCAGCAGGACTACTATGGATTCTTGATACTTCCATTAATATTAGTATGGAACCTTTCCGAGCTTTTGTTGCGGATTTACTCCCGAAGACACAGCGGACTGATGGGTTTGCGATGCAAGGCTTTTTTGTGGGTTTGGGGGCAGTTATCGCTTCTATTTTTCCCTGGTTATTGAACCATATTTTTAATGTTAATCGGGGGATTGAGATTAGTTCGATTCCAATGACGGTAAGGCTATCGTTCTATTTAGGGGCAGGGATTTTCCTAGGAACAGTAATTTGGACAGTGGTAACAACCAAAGAACATCCTCCCGCAGATATGGAAGCTTTTAGACAGCATAATGCTGAAAGTGGTGGGGTGTTAAACGCCTTCAAAGAATTGTGGGGAATTGTGGGTAAGATGCCCAAGACGATGAGACAGTTAGCATGGGTGCAATTTTTTACCTGGTTGGGAATGTTTTGTGTGGTCTTGTATTTAGCTCCCGCGATCGCGCATAATATTTTTGGTGCAGTCAGTGAAAGATCCTCAGCTTATAGCGATGGTATCGAATGGGCAGGAATTTGTATCGGCGTTTATAATGCAGCTTGTTTCCTCTTCTCCCTCTTCATCTCTCCCATTGCAGATATTACCAGTCGTAAATGGACTTATGGCTTCTGTCTATTTTGTGGCGGTGTCGGTTTAACCTCAATGCTATTTATTCACGATAAATACTTGCTAATCTTACCGATGATTTGTTTTGGTATTGCCTGGGCGAGTATGTTAGCCATGCCCTATGCCATTCTTGCTGATGCCCTACCTAGCGAAAATACAGGGGTGTATATGGGACTTTTTAATGCTTTTATCGTTATTCCCCAAATCATTGCTTCCTTGGGCTTAGGATGGGTAATGTACAATATTTTAGACAATGATCGTATTCTCGCGATCGCGCTTGGTGGAATTTGTCTAATTATCGCCTCAGCCTTAGTTAGTCGCGTTGATGATGTTGGGGAAGAGACTGTTTCTTAATCTTCTCAATCAAATTTCCACTCACTTGAATCTGATTCCTTCCTCGCGCCTTAGCTTGATAAAGTGCCATATCTGCATTTTGAAGCAGGGTATCCCGACTAATTCTATTCGCAAGAAACATCGCCAGACCTCCTGAAATCGTTGTTGGTACAGTTTTTTGATTCACTTGGAAATTTAGTGCCTCAAAAGCGAGGCGAATCTGTTCAGCCCTTTCATAGGCTAATTCTAGAGTAACTCCAGGTAAAACAAGGACAAACTCTTCTCCCCCATAGCGACAAGGAAAATCACTTTTGCGACTGTAACATTTTAGTAACTCTGCGAAAGCTTGTAATACCTTATCCCCTACTTGATGTCCAAAAGTATCATTAACGTTTTTGAAATGGTCAATATCCAATAAAAGAATTGCCATCGGGATATTTTCTCTCATTACCCTTGCTAATTCTTGCGGTAATATTTCTTCAAAGTAACGACGATTATATAAATTTGTTAATCCGTCTCTGATTGCCTGTTCTTCTAGCTTAGTTTGTAATGCTTCAATCTTCGATATTTGCGCTTTTAGCTGCTCATTGGCTTCATGCAGTTTCGTTTTAGCTTGATAGCTTTGAGTGATATCTCGTAAGCTTAGAAGATAACCAGTTAAATATCTTTTACGAGGTTGTCGAAGGGAAATTATTTGTAGATCTAGAAAACGATATTCCCGATTTAGAAGTATCTCCTTTCTCGAATCTTCCGAATAACCTTGCCAAATCTGATCCCAATTTAAGAAAACTTTCTCAATGCTTTTCCCGATACATCTACTGTCAGTTTTTAAAAATATTTGTGCTGCTTTATTAATATCTACAATCCGATGAATTTTATCAATTACTAACACCCCATCTTTCATATTTTCAATCAATACATCTCGCGCTATAGGTATCAGGTCAAACAAACGCCCTTGGTAGAAGCTGACGAAGTAAATTATTCCTGCTAGAACGAAACTGATTGGGGAGATATTTAAGCCAGGTGGTGTCAGTCGCAGGATATAGGACATTCCGCCAAGGAACGGCGTTATAGTACCTAATAATATCAGCACAGACTGACCGCGATGAAGTTTAGAAGACTGAAAGATAGCTTTTAAAAGTAACCAATAGCCAATGAAAGCATAAAGATAAATCCAGCCAACTACCCAATAAAAGCCACTACCATGTTCATAAATAATCACATTATTAGCATCAGGATGGGGAATAAAATTAGTCCAAACTAAATGATGCCAAGCATTAGTCGCTACTAAAATTATATTTGCGCCAGGTATTAGCAAAAACAGAGTTATATTGCGAAAAGTTAGCCATCTCTGATTGTGGGTAAAGTGGACTGCAAAAATGACAAATAAAATCATCGTACTTCCCGACCCCACATGTTCAAGAGTTGACCAAAATATTTTGTCTTTTAAGTCAACAGAACCTGCTTCTAAAGCTGCAACTAACGAGTAGAATGAGCTTGCAAGCATCATCAACAAAAATGGGATTCGGGCGGTTGAGGTGGAACGGCGTTGTCCTATAGCCCAAGCCACTATTGTTGAGATAATTGTATTTAATGCGAGGATACCAACATAGATGTTGTACTCAAAGGACATTTTGATTTAGCATAGATCGCAAAGCATCAACTAAAGATAATACTTAAGATTGATGAGAAAACAACTCTAATCAGCTAGATAACTATAGATTAACAGCTTTTAGCTACTTCTTAACGACTTGCTAACAGGGAAGAAACCGACCAGATTTTGACTGTTTTATCTTCACTCCCACTAACTACGGTTTGACCATCACGACTAATCGCGATCGCGTCAACCCAAGCATCATGGGCGATGAGAGTATTTTTTAATGCCCCAGTATCCAAATTCCAGAATTTAATGGTCTTATCCTCACTTCCACTGATTAAAGTTTTACCATCTGGGGACATTGCTACGCTTTGGACTCGGCTTTGATGTCCGAGAAGAGTATTTCTCAAGTGACCTGTTTTTAAGTTCCAAACTTTAATAGTATCATCACCACTGCTGCTAACTAGAGTTGGTCCAATACCTTCAAAAAAGGCTTGGGATTCCGCACTAATCGTCAGGGAAGTTACATGACCTGTATGCCCAGTCAGAGTGTTTTCTACTTCCTTGGTGGCTAGATTCCAGATTTTAATCGTTTTATCACCGCTACCTGTGGCGAGGGTATTACCATCAGGGCTAAAGACGACACTACTAACCCAAGCTGTATGTCCAGTGAGAGTATCTTGCAAATCTCCCGTAGCTACATCCCATAGCTTCACAGTGGTGTCATTACTACCGCTTACTAGGGTTTTGCCATCGGGACTAAAAGCGAGGGCGTTAACGCGATCTTCATGACCATTGAGGGTCTGTTTTTTCTTTCCAGTTTGCAGATCCCAAAGGTGAATTTCTTGTTCATGATTACCACTGGCGAGGGTCTTACCATCGGGGCTAATGGCGACTGACCAAACTGTGCCAGTATCTGTTAAGGTTCTACGTAATTTACCGTTTGGTAGATCCCAAATTTTAATGCTTTTGTCAATACTACCACTGACTAAGGTTTGATTATCGGGGCTGACCGCCACCGCCCAAATTGATCCCTGATGTCCGCTGAGGGTTTGGGTATCGGGTAAAGCTTCTGCTGCTATGGGTTGCTGGTTTTGGGAAATTTGCCAGATTTTAATAGCGCCATCGCCCCCGCCACTTATGAGAGTATTACCTTGGGCATTTAAAGCTAAGGCGTAAACTGGTTGAGTATGTTCACTCAGGGTTCTCAAGAGTTCTCCTGATGAGAGATTCCAAATCTTGATATGCTTCTGATTTGATCCGCCAATTAGGGTTTGACCATCGGGGGTAATTGCGAGATCATAAATCCAATCACCTGAGACAATGTTTCTTTTGAGAGTCCCTGTTTGCAGATCCCAAACTTTAATTGTGTTGTTGTTATCTAAACTACTGCTGATGAGAGTGTTACTATCTGGGGTAAAAACTAAAGATCGCGCCCAGTTGCTATGTTCGCTAAAACTATGAAGGAGATTTCCCGTTTCTAAGTTCCAGACATTAACTGTTCCTTCCGAATCGCCACTAGCGAGTAATTTTCCATCAGGGCTAATTTCTAC